>NZ_JBSFWB010000008.1:0-424559 GCF_053592635.1 Streptomyces sp. NPDC002623
GTACGAGCAGCAGGTCGTGTGGACCGTCGTCGGCACCGACATCGGTCCGCTGCTGCTGGCGCTGACGGAATCCGTCAGGCCACGCCCCTGTCGCAAATCGCCGAACAGGTTGCCGCTCAGCCACTCAGCCGCTCAGCCGCTCAGTCGCTCAGTCGCTCAGTCGCTCAGCGCTTGACGAGCTTCCAGGCCGTCGGCAGCAGGCCCATCGCCAGGAGCGCCTTGAGGGCGTCGCCGATCAGGAACGGTGTGAGGCCGGCCGCGATCGCGGCGGAGGCGGAGATGTCCGCGGCGTAGGCCAGGTACGGGACGCCGACGGCGTAGATGATCGCCTCGCCCAGCAGCATCGCGCCCGCCGTGCGCAGCACGGAGCGGTCGGCGCCGCGGCGGGCCAGCGCGCCCACGGCGGCGGAGGCGAGGATCATGCCGAGGATGTAGCCGAAGGAGACGCTGAGGCCCGAGGCGCCGTCGGCGAACCACGGCACGCCGGCGAGCCCGGCCAGCGCGTACACGGCGAGCGCGGAGACTCCTCGGCGGGTGCCGAGGGTCGTGCCGACGAGCAGCGCGGCGAAGGTCTGGCCGGTCACCGGGACCGGGGTGCCGGGGACCGGGACCGCGATCTGGGCCGCGAGGCCGGTCAGCGCGGCGCCGCCGAGCACGAGCGCGATGTCCCGGACACGGGAGGCGGGGAGCAGGTCGGCGAGGACCTGCCCGGGACGGGCGGCGGTGACGGCGGCGGTGCTCATGGGGACTCCGCGGGGTGGGGACGGTCGGGGACACCGCGACGCTATCCCAGCGATCACGGGCCGCTCACCGTCAGCGCTCGACAAAGGGGGGAACATGACCTTGGTCGGCTTCGGACAAAGGATGCGGGTTACACCCGGTACGGCGTGACGCCGATCACTGAGGTGGGGATGTTTCGCTCACCTTGCGGCAAGACGGCAGGATTGTGTGTTCCCACCAAAGGAATCCTAGTGGTCTGGTCGGATTCACCTTTCCTGCCCTACGCTTCCGGCCATGGTTGCCCAGGCCCAGGCCCTGAACTTCTCGTCGCGTCGCCATGTCGACCTGCGACGCGTAGGCGCTGCCGCCTGTCGCCCTCCGGTGTGAGGCAGGCGGAGTCGGTCACCCGGCGCGCCGTGCCTCACGGACGGCGCAGTGTCGGACCGGCTCCCGACTTCCGAGGAAGTTCCCCATGGCTCCCATGCCCCGTACCGCGGCTCCCCCCGCCCGGACCTCTCCCGTCGCCCACCGGGTCGCCGACAGCGACCGGCGGCGCACCAGTGCCAGCGTGATCCTGCGGTCCGTGCTGGAGCACGGGCCGGTCGCGCGCTCCACCATCGCCCGGCTGACCGGGCTGTCCCCCGCCTCCGTCACCGACCACTGCGCCCGGCTCACCGGGCTCGGGCTGATCCGGGAGGCGGCCGCGCCCCGGCGCAGCAACGGGGTGGGCCGTCCACACGTTCCCGTGGACCTGGACGACTCCCGGCTGGTGGTGGGCGGGGTGCATGTGGCGGTGCCGTACACGACCGTCTCGCTGCTGGATCTGCGGGGACGGGTGGTGGCGCGGCGGGAGTTGAGGCACCAAAGCCTCGAACCGTCCGAGGTGCTGGCACGGGCCGCCGACGGGCTCGGCGCGCTGCTGGGCGAGGCGCCCGGCTGCCTGGCCCTCGGCGCGGGGGTCGCCGTGGGCGGCTGGGTGGACCGGGACTCGGGGACCGTCGTCGAGCATCCGCTGCTGGGCTGGCGGGACGTGCCCGTGCGGGAGACCCTGGCCGCCCGCAGCGGGCTGACGGTCCATGTGGACGGGCATGCGCGGGCGTTGGTCAACGCGGAGCGGCTGTTCGGACGGGCGCGCGGCAGCCGGAGCCTGCTGCAGCTGTTCGTCGGGAACGTGGTCGACGCGGCGTTCGCCACCAACGACGAGGTGCACCACGGGCCGCGTTCGCAGGCGGGCGCCATCGCGCATCTGCCGTTGGCCGGCGGCAGCGAGCCCTGCGACTGCGGACGCGTCGGCTGCCTCCAGGCGGAGCTGAGCGAGCGGACGTTGTGCCGGCGGGCCGCGGCGGCAGGGGTGATCGACGGGGTCAACCCGATGCATGTGCTCGCCGCTGCGAAGGCCGGGGACCCGGTCGCCGTCCGGCTGCTGCGGGAGCGGGCGCGGATGGTGGGGCGGGCGGCCGGGCTGCTGCTGGACGTGCTCAATCCGGAGCGGGTCGTCGTCACCGAGGTGGGCGTGCTGTTCCGGGAGGACTGCCTGGCCGCACTGCGCGACGAGGTCGGGTCGGAGCGCGCGGACTGTGTCCTGCCCGCGAGTTTCGGGGACTCCGTGCTGGCCGTGGCGGGCGGCGCGGTGGCTCTGGACGTGCTGTACCGGGATCCGCTCAGCTCCTCGCCGGGGCGCAATACTCTGCCCGCCGCGCCCGGTTAATTCAGAAACTCCGAATGTTGACAGGCCTTGCCCGAGGACGGGAATATCGTTCCATGAGCTGTCGCACCTTCTGTTGCTGACGCCCCGGTGCGCCGGGAGCGCGCCCTTCTCTTCTCTCTCTGCCTTGCATCTCAGCCTTGCTTGCTCCGCCTTTCATGCGTGAGCTTTCTTTGTCGGGCCATGGTGCACCCGTAATTCCGCACGCCTTTCCTTCGTATTCCCCTGGGGGTTCTCCCATGCCCGTTTCCCGTGCGTCCGGTGTCGACCGACGTCTCTTCCTCGCTTCTCTGCTCGGTGCCGCCGCCGGGGTCGCGGGGCTCAGCGGCTGCGCCGAGAGCAGCGCCGCCACCGGCGGCGAGGGCGCCTCCACGGCTCCGCTCGCCGACAAGGTGCCCGCCGGCACAAGCCTGAAAATCGCGTCCTTCCAGGGCGTGCAGCAGTTGCAGTTGAAGCTGGCGAATCTGCCCGAACTGCCCTTCACAGTGTCGAGCTGGCTGAACATCGGGGCCGGTCCCGATGTCATCAACGCCTTCCGCGCGAAGTCCCTGGACGTCGCCAACAATGCGGGTATTCCGCCGATCCAAGCGCATTACCAGGGCTTCGACGCGAAGATCGTCGCGATCAACATCACGCGCAAGCCGAACTACGTCTTCGCCACCAAGCCGGGCAGCGACATCGAGACCGTCGACGGCTTCCGCGGAAAGAAGCTGGCGTTCTCCCAGGGCCAGGCGCAGGGCGTCGTCCTGCTGCGGGCGCTGAAGAAGGCCGGTCTGAAGTACGACGACGTGAAGCTGGTCCCGCTGACCAGCAACCAGTTCCTCACCGCCCTTCAGTCGGGCCAGGTGGACATCGCCCCGCTCGGCAACACCCAGTCGCCCGCGTACCTCAAGCAGTACGAGTCCAAGGGTGCCCGCATCATCACCACCGACGTCGTCGACCTGCTCAGCCTGCTGTGGGCGCCGACGTCCGTGCTGAACGACAAGGCGAAGGCCGCCGCCGTCGCCGCGTACATCCCGCAGTGGGCTCAGGGCCTGGTGTGGAGCTACGAGAACCCGGACGTCTGGAACGAGGAGTTCTACGTCAAGACACAGAACCTGACCCTCGACCAGGCCAAGTCGATCACGGCACTCGCCAACAAGCCGCTGTTCCCGCCGAGTTGGGACGAGGCCATCAAGTGGGAGCAGGAGACCGCGGACCTCCTCGCGGACGGCGGCTTCGTGAAGAAGTTCGACGTCTCCTCGCTCTTCGACCACCGCTTCGAGGGCATCGCCGCGAAGTCCGTAGCCGCCGAGTACCGGAGTTGACCGCCATGACCACCACCACCGCACTGGGCACGGCCCCCGTCGTCACCGTCGACGACGACACCCCCGGCCGCCCCCGCCGGCGACGGCGTCGCGGCCTCGCCCCCGGCCGCCGGCTGCCCGCCGTCCGTCTCGTCGGGCCCCTGCTGCTCATCGTCCTGTGGGCGGTCGCCTCGGCGGCCGGGCAACTGGACACCGGCGCGATCCCCGCGCCGTGGACCGTACTGGAGACCGGCGTCCACCTGTGGACCGACGGGACGCTGACCACCGACATCCTCACCTCGCTGGAACGCGCCGGGTACGGCTTCGCGATCGGTCTGACCGCCGGGGTCACGCTCGCGCTGGCCTCCGGGCTGAGCCGGACCGGTGAGGCGCTGATCGACGGAACCGTGCAGCTCAACCGGGCGATCCCGACCCTCGGCCTGATCCCGCTGTTCATCCTCTGGCTGGGCATCGGCGAGACCTTCAAGATCGCGATCATCGCCATCGTCGTCTACATCCCGATCTACCTCAACACGCATGCCGCGCTGTCCGGCATCGACCACCGGTTCGTCGAACTCGCCGAGGTGCAGGGCCTGTCGAAGGTCCAGTTCATCCGGCAGATCGTGATCCCCGGCGCGCTGCCCGGATTCTTCGTGGGACTCCGGCTCGGGGTGACCGGCTCCTGGCTGGGGCTGGTGGTCCTGGAGCAGATCAACGCCACCAGCGGCCTCGGCTACCTGATGTTCCAGGCCCAGAACTACGGCCAGTCCGACGTCATCCTCGTCGGACTCCTCATCTACGGCGTCTTCGGACTGATCTCCGACAGCGCGGTCCGTATCGTCGAACGGAGGGTGCTGTCGTGGCGCCGCACACTGAGCAACTGACCCGACCCGCCGTTCAACTGCGCGGGCTGACCCGGTCGTTCGACGGACGCACGGTCCTCGACGGCATCGACCTCGACATCCCCGCCGGCCAGTTCGTGGCGCTCCTCGGGCACAGCGGGTCCGGCAAGTCCACCCTGCTGCGAGCGGTCGCCGACCTCGACCACGAGGTCGTCGGCAGCGGGCAGCTCACCGCCCCCGAGCGGGTGTCGGTGGTCTTCCAGGACTCCCGGCTGCTGCCCTGGCGACGGGTGCTGGACAACGTCCTGCTCGGGCTGGACGGCAAGGAGGCCGGCCGGAAGGGACGGGCCGCCCTCGCCGAGGTGGGCCTCGGCGGCCGGGAGCGGGCATGGCCCAACGAGCTGTCCGGCGGCGAGGCGCAGCGGGCGGCGCTGGCTCGCTCGCTGGTCCGCGAGCCCGAGCTGCTTCTTGCCGATGAGCCGTTCGGGGCGCTGGACGCGCTCACCCGGATCAAGATGCATGCGCTGCTGCGTGAGCTGTGGGAGCGGCACAAGCCGTCCGTGCTGCTCGTCACCCACGACGTGGACGAGGCGATCGTGCTCGCCGATCGGGTCCTCGTCCTCGAGCACGGACGCATCGGGCTCGATCTGACGATCGATCGGCCGCATCCTCGCTCGTATCGCGATCCGTTGCTGGGGGAGTACCGGGAGCGGTTGTTGGCGGCGCTGGGTGTGACGGAGGACGTGGGGTGAGCGTCTGCTGGGGGCTGCGCCCCCAGACCCCCCTTCGGCCCTGAACGGGCCTCGTCCTCAAACGCCGGACAGGCTAAAACAACCAAAGGACCTCGCCCATGCCCCGCCACCTCCACCTCAACGCGTTCCTCATGAGCACCGGTCATCATGAAGCCTCCTGGCGGCTTCCGGAGAGTGATCCGTTCGCTCATGTGGAGCTGGATCACTATGTCCATCTGGCCCGGATCGCCGAGCGCGGCACCTTCGACTCGCTGTTTCTCGCCGACGGGCCTCAGCTCTGGGGCAACATCGCCCAGCGTCCAGCCGGCGCCCTGGAGCCGCTCACGCTGCTCACCGCGCTGGCGACCGCGACTCAGCACATCGGGCTGATCGCCACCGCGTCCACGTCCTACAACTCCCCCTACAACCTGGCCCGCAAGTTCGCCTCGCTGGACATCATCAGCGCGGGCCGGGCCGGTTGGAACATCGTCACCACGGCCGGCGCCGAGGCCGCCCGCAACTTCGGGCTCGACGCCGAGCCCGCGCACGCCGAGCGGTACGCCCGCGCCGCCGAGTTCCTCGACGTGGCCCTGAAGCTCTGGGACAGCTGGGAGGACGATGCGATCGTCGCCGACAAGGCGTCCGGCGTCTGGGGCGACGACGACAAGATCCACCCGCCCCGGCACCAGGGCACCTACTTCAGCGTCGAGGGCGCCCTCAACGTCCCGCGCTCGCCGCAGGGTTACCCGCTGCTCGTGCAGGCGGGGTCGAGCGAGGACGGGAAGGCGTTCGCCGCCCGGTACGCGGAGGCGGTGTTCACCGCGCAGCAGACCGTCGAGGACGCGCAGGCGTTCTACGCCGACCTCAAGTCCCGTACGGCGGCGGCCGGTCGCGACCCCGACCACATCAAGGTGCTGCCGGGGATCGTGCCGGTGATCGGCTCGACGGAGGCGGAGGCGCGGGCGCACGAGCAGGTCCTCGAGGATCACATCGTCCACTCGCACGGTGTGGGCAATCTGGAGAGGCTGCTCCAACTGCCCGCCGGATCACTGGAGTTGGATGCCCAGCTTCCGGCCGATCTGCCTCCCGAGAGCGCGATCGAGGGCGCCAAGAGCCGCTACACGCTCATCGTCGAACTCGCCCGGCGGGAGCGGCTCACCGTGCGGCAGCTGATCGGGCGGCTCGGCGGCGGACGGGGGCACCTCACCTTCGCGGGGACGCCCGAGCAGGTCGCCGACGCGATCGAGACCTGGTTCACCCAGGGTGCCGCCGACGGCTTCAACATCATGCCCGCGGTGCTGCCCTCCGGCCTGGACGCCTTCGTCGACCACGTCGTCCCGATCCTGCGTGCCCGCGGTCTGCTCCGCACGGAATACGGGCCGCGTCAGACCCTGCGCGAGAGGTACGGCCTCCCGCGCCCCGCCAACCAGCACATCAGCCCCGCACCCGCACCCGCCCTCGTCTGAAAGGACCCGCACGTGTCCGTCATCGAAATCCAGAAGGTCACCGCCAATATCGGCGCCCGGGTGTCCGGCGTCGACATCTCCAAGCCCCTCGACGAGGAGCAGGTCGCCGCGATCCGCGAGGCCCTCAACGTCCACAAGGCTCTGGTCTTCGACGAGGTGAACCTCGACGACGCGAGCCAGCAGGCCTTCGTCCGTCACTTCGGCGACCTGACCACCGCCCACCCGACGGTCGGGTCCGTCGACTCCGCGCCGAACGTGCTGCCCGTCGACAGTGAGCGCGGCCGGGCCGCCAACCACTGGCACACCGACGTCACGTTCGTCCTCAACCCGCCGCAGGCCAGCACCCTGCGCAGCATCACGATCCCGCCGTACGGCGGCGAGACGCTGATCGCCAGCTCCGCCGCCGCCTACCGCGACCTGCCGGAGTCCCTGCGCCGGCTGGCCGACACCCTGTGGGCGGAGCACACCAACGACTACGACTACGCGGTGCCGGCCGAGGAGCTCGACGAGGAGCAGGCCGCCCAGCGCGCCCGGTTCACGTCGATCAAGTACCGCACGGTCCACCCGGTGGTCCGCGTCCATCCGCTGACCGGCGAGCGCGGACTGTTCATCGGCGGCTTCGCGCAGCGGATCGTGGGCCTGTCGCCGGCCGAGTCCCGCAAGATCCTCGACCTGCTCCAGGCGTACGTCACCCGGCCGGAGAACATCCTGCGCCACCGCTGGTCCGTGAACCAGCTCGTCCTGTTCGACAACCGCATCACCCAGCACTACGCCATCGACAACTACAACGGTCTGCCGCGCCGTCTGCACCGGGTGACCGTCGCCGGTGACGTGCCGGTCGGCATCGAGGGCAAGGAAAGCTACTCCATCGAGGGGGACGCGGCGCACTACACCTCCGTCGCGGCGTAGGCACTCTGCGCGACCGGCGTGTCCGGATACTGGGCAGTCCCTCCCTGTGAGCGGAGGGGCTGCCCAGACTATGGGCGTTTTTGCCCTTCTCACGTCGACGCATTGGACGAGCCGCGCCCATGCCCACCAGCACCAACGGCAATACCGGCACTACCAGCACCACCGGCACCACCGAAGCCACCGGCACCGCCGTCGAGGCTTCGCAGGAGTCTGACGCCAGCGCCCTCTCCCACGGCCTGAACAGCGCCACCTGTCGATGATCGCCCTCGGCGGCGTCATCGGCGCGGTCTCTTCGTCGGTTCGGGCGCGGGGATCGCCGCCGCCGGTCCGTCGATCGTCCTCGCCAACGTCTACGGCTCCTCGCGCATCGTGTACTCGCTGGTGGAGCGGGGTCAGGGGCCGCGGGTGCTGGGCCGGGTGTCGGGCGGCGCGCCGCGGATCGCGGTGCTCGCGTCCTGTGTCTTCGGGTTCGGCTGCGTGGTGGTGAGCCGCTGGCGTCCGGACGACGTCTTCCCCTGGCTGCTGAACATGATCGGCGCGGTGATCCTGGTCGTCTGGATCTTCATCGCGTTCTCCCAGCTGCGGCTGCGCGCCCGGCTGGAGCGGGCGGCGCCGGAGCGGCTCGTGGTGCGGATGTGGGCGTTCCCGGTGCTCACCTGGGTGGCGCTGGCGGGCATGGCGGCGATCCTCGTCCTGATGGCGCGGGAGCCGGGCACTCGGGTGCAGCTGTACTGGTCGGGCGGGATGACGGCGTTCCTGGCGGCCGTCGGGTACGCGTGGCAGCGGCGGCGGGCGGCCGCCGGCTGACCTCCGTCCTCCCCGGCTCCCCCCGGCTCCCCCATCGGCCCTCGCGTGGCGACACGCGAGGGCCTTCTCGTTCCCCGAACCTGTGGGCCGAACCTGTGGGCCGAGCCTGTTGCCCGGAACCCCCTTCTTATTGCTAGCCTGCACTTGCAAGTTGCTTGCAATAAGAGGTTTGAGGGGACCCCGCCATGCCCGTCTACACGCTGCCCGAACTGCCCTACGACTACTCCGCGCTCGCCCCCGTGATCAGCCCGGAGATCATCGAGCTGCACCACGACAAGCACCACGCGGCCTATGTGAAGGGCGCGAACGACACGCTGGAGCAGCTCGCGCAGGCGCGGGACAAGGAGTCGTGGGGCTCGATCAACGGCCTGGAGAAAAACCTGGCGTTCCATCTCTCCGGGCACATCCTGCACTCGATCTACTGGCAGAACATGACCGGCGACGGCGGCGGCGAGCCCCTCGCGGCGGACGGCGTCGGAGACCTGGCGGACGCGATCACCGAGTCCTTCGGCTCGTTCGCCGGCTTCAAGACCCAGCTGACCAAGGCCGCCGCGACCACCCAGGGCTCCGGCTGGGGCGTCCTCGCCTACGAGCCGCTCAGCGGCCGTCTGATCGTCGAGCAGGTCTACGACCACCAGGGCAACGTCGGCCAGGGCTCCGTGCCGATCCTCGTCTTCGACGCCTGGGAGCACGCCTTCTACCTCCAGTACAAGAACCAGAAGGTCGACTTCATCGACGCGATGTGGGCCGTCGTCAACTGGCAGGACGTGGCGAGGCGTTACGAGACGGCGAAGTCCCGCGCGGACGTTCTGCTGCTCGCGCCCTGACGGCCCGTGCGAAGCGTCCTGCCTCGTGATCGTCTTCTCACCCTTCACGCAGGCAGGCGGAATGAGGGAAGCCCCCGCGAGGACGTGACTCGCGGGGGCTCTCCATGAAATCAATCGACTCACCCACGGTGCGCATCGCGCGTTCCAGCGCCCGGCACGGCAGCCCGAGGTCGCGGAGGTGGCCGCGCCGGTCCGCCCCGCCGGCGGCCGGATCCTCATGGTCGAGGTGGCCCTGAAGGGCGAGGAGCGGGACGCCAAGAACAAGGTCGACGCGCTCACCGCGCAGACGGCGGCCGTCCAGAGCGCCCACCCGGAGCTGCTGCTCCAGGAGACCGGCAGCCCCTCCATCAGCAAGGGCGTCGACGAGCAGCGCGGGGACGATCTCGCGCTCTCCGAGAAGATCACCCTGCCGGTCACCCTGCTGACGCTGCTGGTCGTGTTCGGCTCGCTCACCATGGCCGCCGTGCCGCTGCTGCTGGCGCTGTCCTCGATCGCGGCGGCCGTCGGGCTGTCGATGGTCGCCTCGCACGTCTCCCCCGACACCGGGGGCGGCACCAACGTGATCCTGATGACGGTCTCGCCGTCGGCGTCGACTACACGCTCTTCTATCTGAAGCGCGAGCGCGAGGAACGGGCCCGCGGCGGGGGCCGGACCGGTTCGAAGGCGCTGGTCGAGCCGGCGGCGGCGACCTCGGGGCGGGCGGTGGTGGTCTCCGGGTTCGCGGTCGTCGCGTCGACCGCCACGCTGTACCTGGCCTCGGACGTCAGGACCGGGGTGGTGGCCCTGCTGGCCGGGGAGGACGGCATCGACCTGCGGATGCCGGTCCTCGACCGGGTCCGCACGACGACCGAGATCGTCGCCCGCCACCCGCGCACCCGGGTCCTGATCCTGACGACGTACGACACGGACGCGGACATCGAGCGCGGGGTGGAGGCCGGGGCCATCGGCTATCTGCTGAAGGACACCACGCGCGAGCAGCTCGTCGACGCGATCCGGGCGGCGGCGCGCGGGGAGACGGTGCTCGCGCCCCGGGTGGCGCAGAAGCTGGTCGCCCGGCTGCGGCGGCCGGTGCAGGAGGCGCTGACCGCCCGGGAGACGGACGTCCTCGGCGCGGTGGCCGACGGGCTGACCAACGCCGAGATCGGCCGCCGGCTCGTCATCGCCGAGGCGACCGTCAAGACCCATCTGCTGCGGCTGTTCGCCAAGCTGGACGTGAACGACCGGACCCGGGCGGTGGTGGTGGCCATGGAGCGGGGGCTGCTGCCCCCGCCGTAGCCCGGGGTCGGGCGGCCGGGATCAGGGCTTGCGGCCCAGGCCGCCGTGCTGGCCGATCGGGTGCGGGTCCGCGCCTGGGGCCGGACGCCACAGCGGCACGGACACCACGCCCGGCTCGACCATCTCCAGCCCCTCGAAGTAGCCCTCGATCTGCTCGACCGGACGCAGGAAGTAGGGGACCGCGCCGGTCTCGTTGTAGGCGTCCTGCGCCTGCTCGTAGGCGGGGTCGGTGCCCCGGGAGCCGTCGTTGACGCAGAGGTAGCTGCCCGAGGGCAGGCCGGCGAGCAGGGCGCGCACGAGGTCACGGGCGCGGTCGTAGCCGTCGACATGGCCGAGGATGCCGCTGAGGATCAGGGCGGTGGGGCGGGTGAGGTCGAGGGTCCGGCCGGCGGCCGCCAGGATGCCCTCGGGCTCGTACAGGTTCAGGTCCTCGTACGCCGTCACGCCCTCGGGGGCGGAGGTGAGCAGGGCGCGGGCGTGGGCGAGGACCAGCGGGTCGTTGTCGACGTAGACGATCCGCGACTCGGGGGCTAGGCGCTGGGCGACCTCATGGGTGTTGTCCACGGTGGGCAGCCCGGTGCCGACGTCGAGGAACTGGCGGACGCCCGCCTCCTCGACCAGGTAGCCGATGCTGCGGCCGAGGAAGGCGCGGCTGCTGCGCGCGATGGTCACGATGCCGGGGAAGACCGCGGTGTAGGCGTCGCCGGCCGCCTCGTCCACCGGGTAGTTGTCCTTGCCGCCCAGCCAGTAGTTCCAGATGCGGGCCGAATGGGGTACCGAGGTGTCGATCTCCGTCATGGAAGACATCGTGCCCCCGCGAGGGCTGCTCGCGGGGGCCTTGTCGCACAGATTTCGTTACAGGTTGCTGAAGTCCGGGCCCTTGGTACGGGTGCGCTTGATCTCGTAGAAGCCGGGGACCGACGCGACGGCGACGGTGCCGTCCCAGAGGCGGGCGGCCTCCTCGCCCTTGGGGGCGGGGGTGACGACCGGGCCGAAGAAGGCGATCTGCTCGCCGTCGGGGCCGGGGACGGCGATGACCGGGGTGCCGACGTCCTGGCCGACCTTCTCGATGCCCTCCTTGTGGGAGGCGCGCAGCTGGGCGTCGAACTCGAAGTCCGACTGCTCGGCGTACTCGATCAGGGACGCGGGCAGGCCGACGTCCTTGAGGGCGCCCGCAATGGCCTCCAGGGTCGCGCCCTCGCCGTTGTTGTGGATACGGGTGCCGAGCGCGGTGTACAGCGGGCCGAGGACGTCGGCGCCGTGCAGCTGCCAGGCGGCGGTGACCACGCGCACCGGCTGCCAGGCCTTGACCGCGAGCATCTCGCGGTACTCCTCGGGCAGCTCGTCGAGCTTGTTCTCGTTGAGGACGGCGAGGCTCATGATGTGCCAGCGGACCTCGATGTCGCGGACCTTCTCGACTTCCAGGACCCAGCGGGAGGTCATCCAGGCCCAGGGGCACAGCGGGTCGAACCAGAAGTCGACGGGCGTCTTCTCCGACATGTCTCTCCTCAGAAGGTCCTCAGCAACTCAATTCCTCACGTCAACACCGTCGCCCGTGCCGCACATTCCCTGCTGCCCGGCGTCAGGGGCGCATGGCAGGATCGCTGCTGACCACGAGATCCATCCCATGACGTGCCGAGGGAGTACCGCCCGTGCCCGGTGAGAACCTGTCCCGCGACGAGGCCCGGGAGCGGGCCGCCCTGTTGTCCGTCGACGGGTACGACGTGTCCCTCGACATCCGGTCGGCGGTGGGCGAGGAGGCGGGAGAACGCACCTTCCGGTCGGTCACCACGCTGCGCTTCCGCTGCAACGAGCCCGGCGCGTCGAGCTTCGCGGACCTGATCGCGCCGAGCGTGACGGCCGTCTCCCTCAACGGCCGCGATCTCGACCCCGGCGAGGTCTTCGACGGCGCCCGGATCCTCCTCGACGACCTGGCCGCGGAGAACGAGCTGGTCGTCGACGCGAGGTGCGCCTACTCCCGCACCGGCGAGGGCCTGCACCGCTTCGTCGACCCCGAGGACGGCGAGGTGTACCTGTACACGCAGTACGAGCCGGCCGACGCCCGCCGGGTCTTCGCCAATTTCGAGCAGCCGGACCTCAAGGCCCCGTTCCGCTTCGAGGTGCGCGCGCCCGAGGGATGGACGGTGTGGAGCAACGGCGCCGGCGAGCGGGCGGACGGGGTGTGGCGGTTCGCGGAGACGAAGCCGATCTCGACGTACATCACCTGTGTGGTGGCCGGTCCGTACCACTACGTGACGGACACCTACAGCCGTGACCTGGGCGACGGCACGACGCTGGAGATCCCCCTCGGCGCGATGTGCCGCAAGGGGCTCGCGCCCCACTTCGATCCCGAAGACGTCTTCCTGATCACCAAGCAGGGCCTGGACTTCTTCCACGACCGCTTCGACTACCCGTACCCCTTCGGGAAGTACGACCAGGCGTTCGTCCCCGAGTACAACCTCGGCGCGATGGAGAACCCGGGCCTGGTGACCTTCCGCGAGGAGTACGTCTTCCGGGGGAAGGTGACACGGGCCTCGTACGAGGCGCGGGCGAACGTCATCCTGCACGAGATGGCGCACATGTGGTTCGGCGACCTGGTCACCATGCAGTGGTGGGACGACCTGTGGCTGAAGGAGTCCTTCGCGGACTTCATGGGCGCGTTCGCGCTGGTCGGCGCGACCCGCTTCACCGACGGCTGGATCACCTTCGCCAACCGCCGCAAGGCCTGGGCGTACCGGGCCGACCAGCTGCCCTCCACGCACCCGGTCACGGCCGACATCCGCGACCTCCAGGACGCCAAGCTCAACTTCGACGGCATCACGTACGCCAAGGGCGCGTCCGTCCTGAAGCAGTTGGTGGCGTACGTCGGGCAGGACGCGTTCCTGGAGGGCGCCCGCCGCTACTTCAAGCGGCACGCGTACGGGAACACCCGCCTCGGCGATCTGCTCTCGGTGCTCGCCGAGACCAGCGGCCGGGACATGGCCGTATGGGCGCGGTCCTGGCTGCAGACGGCCGGCGTGAACTCGCTGACCCCGCAGGTGCTGCTGGACCCGGCGGGCCGGGTGAGCGAGCTGGCCGTGCTCCAGGAGGCCGCTGCAATCGCCCCGGCGGAGCACCCCGAGCTGCGGCCGCACCGGGTGGCGATCGGCCTCTACCGGCTCCGGGAAGGCCGTCTCGTGCGGTACGCGCGTGCCGAGACGGACGTCGACGGCCCCCGTACGGTCGTCGCGGAGCTGGCCGGCGCCGAGGCGCCCGAGCTGGTGCTGGTCAACGACGACGACCTCACGTACTGCAAGATCCGGTTCGACGAGACCTCGCTCGCCACCCTGCGCGAGCACCTGGGCTCGACGACCGACCCGCTGGCCCGCGCCCTGTGCTGGTCGGCCCTGTGGAACATGACCCGGGACGCGCTGCTGTCCGCGTCCGACTTCGTGGACCTGGTGACACGGTTCGCGCACCGCGAGTCCGACATCGGCGTCCTGCAGATGCTGCACGCGTGGGCGAACTCGGCGCTGGTCCACTACGCGCCCGAGCAGTGGCGACCGACGGGCGGGCGGATCCTCGCCGACATGGCGCTGCGGGATCTGCGGGCGGCCGAGCCGGGCAGCGAGCACCAGCTGGCCTGGGCGCGGTTCTTCGCGTCGGTCGCGTCCTCCGGCTCCGACTTCGAGCTGCTCCAGGGGCTGCTGGACGGCACGGCGAAGATCGACGGGCTGGAGGTCGACCAGGAGCTGCGCTGGACGTTCCTGGAGCCGCTGGTGGCGCACGGCGTCGCGGACGAGTCGGCGACGGCGGCCGAGCTGGCCCGCGACGACACCGCGTCCGGCAAGCGCCACCAGGTGCGCTGCCTCGCCGCGCGTCCGTCGGCGGCGGTCAAGGCGCAGGCGTGGGCGCAGCTGGTGGAGTCGGACACGCTGTCCAACGCGCTGGTGGAGGCGACGATCGCGGGCTTCGACCAGCCCTCGCAGCGGGAGCTGCTCGCGCCGTACGCGGAGAAGTACTTCGCGTCGATCGAGCGCATCTGGTCGGAACGCTCCATCCAGATCGCGATGCACGTCGTCCGGGGCCTGTTCCCGTCGCTGCAGGACTCGCCGCAGACGCTGGCGGCGGCGGACGCGTGGCTGACGGCGCACGGGTCGGCGGCCCCGGCGCTGCGCCGCCTGGTGCTGGAGGCGCAGGACGACCTGGCGCGGGCGCTGCGGGCGCAGGCGGCCGGCGCGGAGGCCGCAGCCGGGCAGTAGAAAGCCGAGCAGTAGAAGTACGGCCGATCTTTGGCCATGAATTCCGCCCACGGTCACCGTTACGGAATTCAGTCAATCAGAACCGTAACCCCTGGCTCCCCCGTTCGGGACCAGGGGTTTTCGGCGCCTACTCGGCATCCGAACACCCGTCCTTTAGGGCGAGCTTGTCCGGATTTGTCGACGGGCGTGTAACAGCGGTTATGCGGCCGTCCGAGCGCGGAATCCCCGTTGCATGAACCACAACACCCCGCTCCCCCAGGTCCCCTCGGCGTCCCCCCGCCCGGTCCGTCATCTGTCGGACGTGCAGCGCCGTGTCACCACGGCGGCCCAGCTCCGCTCGCAGGGCGTCGCGCCGGCCGAGGCGAACGAGCAGTGCCGGCCCGGCGGGCCCTGGCAGCAGCTCCTCCCCGGTGTGTACCTGCTCCACCCGGGCCCGCCGACCAGCGAGGAGCGGCTGCACGCGGTGCTGATGTACGCGGCCCGCGAGGGGACGGCGCCCGGGGTGCCGGTCCAGCCGGGGTCCGGGGAGCCGCACCGGCCGGTGTACAGGGAGGCGATGATCACGGGTCTGGCCGCGCTGAACCTGCACGGCCTGTCCTGCGCTCCGCCGCTGCTGTCCCTGGAGCACATCGACGTCCTGGTCCCGCGGCTGCGCCGGCTGCGCTCGACGGGCTGCGCGCACATCGTCCGCACGGCCTCGCTGCCGGCTCCCGAGCAGGCGACGGGGGTTCCGGTGGCGCCGGTGCCGCGCGCGCTGGCCGACGCGGTGGCGCAGCTGACGGACGCGGGGGTGGTACGACGGCTGCTGTCGGAGGCGGTGCGCGGGGGGCACTGCGAACCGGCGGCCGTGGTACGGGAGTTGAACGAGGCGAAGCTGCTGAGCCGGCCGCATGTGGTGGACGCCGTGGACTCGCTGCTCGCGGAGGGGCGCGCGATCGCGGAGGACCGGCTGTACACGATGGTCGTCGAGCACGGTCTGCCCGACCCGGTGTGGAACGTGGACCTCCGGCTGCCGGGCGGGCCCCACCTGGGCGGCCTGGACGCGTACTGGCCGGAGCAGGCGGTCGCGGTGGAGCTGGACACCCGGGCCCCGCGCCAGGACGAGGACGCGCTGTGGTCCGAGTACGCCCGTAAGCGGGAGCACTTCGAGCGCCTGGGCATCACGGTCGTGTACATCACGCCGAAGAAGCTGCGGGTCTCGATCGAGCAGCAGGCCGCGGTGGTCCGCACGGCCCTGATGGCCGCGGGCGACCGGGACCCGGCCGCGTATGTCGTGGTGCTGCCCCGGTAGGAGGGGGATCGGGGAGGCATCAGGAGGGGAGAGGAGGGCCGCCGGGCGCCGGCGGCCCTCCTCGGCAGTGCCCGTGCCCATGGATCGCCACGGGCTCGGGCTCCTAGGGTGAACCGATGAGATTACGCCCGGTGTTGGTCGTGCTGTTCCTGCTGCCGCTGCTGTGGGGGGCGGTGTCGCTGCTGAGAGCCGGATCGGCCTACGGCGTCCCGGACTGCCCGGGGATCCAGCTGGGCCCGGACGGCGAGGACCACCCCGGCCGCATGCGACGCGCCTACACCTGCTCGCTCTACTACAACCACACCGAGGACTCGGCCGGCACGGCCACGTACGACCAGCTGAAGGTCGCCCAGGCCCACGAACGCGGCGGCCTGTACCACCAGGGGATCCTGCTCACCCTGTACGGCCTGGCGGGCATCGGCATCGCGACGGCCGCCACCCGCAAGCGCGACGCCGCAGCGCCCTGAACGGGCGCGGGGCGCTGACATATGCGGCTCCGCCGCGCGGGCGCGACCAGCCACGACGGAGCCGCAGCCGAACGACGGCACATCGCGGCACGTCCAGCGGAGCGCTCAGCCGTCCTCCCGCTGGGGGATCCGCTGGACGGATCCCGCGAAGACCCGGTCGATGAGGGCCGCGTACGACGCGATCATGCGGGTTCTGCTGAAACGTTCCCGGGCGGCGGCCGACGCCGGGGCGAACTCGTCGCGCCGGGTCACCGCCTCCGTCCAGGCCGCCGCGATCGCCTGCGGGTCGGGCGGGGTGACGAGGCCGCGGCCCGCCACGATGGCCGCGCTGTCGCCGACGTCCGTGGTCACCGGGACCGCGCCGCACATCATGCCCTCGACCAGGCACAGGGGGGCCGCCTCGCCCCAGGCGGAGGTCAGCGCGACGACGTCGGAGGCGGCGTAGACCGTCTCCATGTCGTGCCGCACGCCGAGCAGGTGGAGCCGCGCCGGAAGGTCCGGCGCGCCGGCGAAGGCGTCCGCGATGTCGCCCGCGAGGCCGGGGTTGGCCGTCGTCATGCCCGCCCCGCACATCAGGACGTGCCCGTCCGGCACCGCGTCCAGCCACGCGGCGGCCGCCGCCAGGAAGAGCGGGACGTTCTTCATGCCGTCGTAGCGGGCGGCGAAGACGACGACCGGGGCCGCGGGGTCCACGCCCAGGGCCGTGCGCACCGCCAGGCGCCGTACGGCGTCCGGGCGGAAGCGGATCAGATCGACGCCGTTCGGGATCACATGCAGCAGGCCCGCCGGGACGCCGGCCGCCTCGTAGGCGGCCCGGGTCGACTCGGCGCAGCACACGGCCGCCGCCACCGTGCCGTCGGCGATCGCGGCCTTGAGGTCGCCGAGGGCGCGGCCCTGGTTCTCGGGGTCGGAGCGGTGCAGACAGACCACGACCGGGCGGCGCGGCAGGCCCGCCCGGGCGAGGAGGGCGAGGGGCTGTTCCTTGAGGGAGAGGACGACGTCCGCGTCGGCCGTCGCCCGAGCGGTATCGGCCAGCTCGGGGCCGGTGAAGACGGCCGGATCCAGGCCCCCGGCGCCCCCGGCGCCGAACGTACGGCCGAGCGAGGTGACGCCCACGTCGGCCGCCGTCAGCTTCCGGTAGCAGGCGTCGTCCTCCATCCGCTGGCGGGTGGCCTCGCGGTGCACCTCGCCGTGGATGCTCAGTACCCGATGGTGCTGGCCGCCTTCCCGCAGTCCCAGCACCACATCGCTGTGCACGATCCGGGCTCCTCCGGAGAAGAAGCCCTCGTAGACCGAGAGCACCCGCAGTCCGTTTCCTCTGCGCACACGATCACCCGCCTCGCACCGATATCCAGCCATCCCCGTGAAGTGCGGGTTAGCCGATATGAGGCGGTACAGACATTACGTCCGAATGAACTGGACGCTTCGGATCCGGGTCTGCTGCATTACCGCGAACGCCCGTCCGCCGACCGCTCGCGCCAGAGCTCGAGCCCGATGTCCACCAGGCCCACCCGGACCAGGGCGGGCACCGCGTCCAGGTCGTGCCAGGCGGCCAGGTCGGTGGAGCCGTTCACCTCGTAGCGCAGCTCGCCGCCGACGACCCTGCCCGCGTAGAGGATGCGGACGCCGTGGTGGTCCACGGGGCCGCGCAGGCCGTCGCGGCGGGAGACATGGCGGGAGGAGTCGATGCCGAGGAGGCCCGTCACCTCGACCCGGTAGCCGGTCTCCTCGTCCAGTTCGCGCACCACGGTGTCGAGGGGGTCCTCGCCGTGCTCCATGCCGCCGCCGGGGAGCACCCACTCCGGTGTGCCGTCGGGGGCCGGTGAGCGGGCGAGCAGGACCGAGCCGTCGCGGACGCAGACGGCGTAGGCCGCCACCCTCAACCTCTTGCGCATGCGAGGACGTTAGCCGGTGGGGTTCCCGCCGACACAGGAGTTTCCGGGCACAGCGTGCGGACAGTCCCCGCACAGAGGGCTCGTAGAGGGTTTTCCCCATTCATCCATATCGATTCGGTCAACTCTCCCCAAACAGCAGTCCCTTGAGTAAAGCTTTGCGGTCATCCGGGACCATGCTCCGGACGACCGTGATCAGGACAGGAACGGCCCGATCACGTGCCGCTCGCTCCTTTACCTACAGGTGCCTACAAGGGATGCCGATGACCCTCACCCCCCAGCGCGAACCGATATCGGGTACCAGACGCGTGGCCCGGATAGCCGTGGCCGCCGGCCTGGTGGCCGCGCTGTCCGCGGCCGGGCCGATACCCCTGGCCTTCTCCGCCGACAGCGGACAGACCCCGGCCGCGGCCGACCCGGGCGTGAAGTCCGCCCACGACAAGCTCGGCTCCGACGACGCCGACCTCCTCGCCGAGGCCAAGGCCGCCGGCGACAAGAACGTCACGCTGATGGTCGCGACCGCCCCCGGCCAGACCGAGCAGGTCGCCGAGGAGCTGGACGCGGTCAAGGGCGGCTCCGTGGGCGAGTCCTACGACAAGGTCGGCTACGTCCGCGCCACCCTCCCGACCGGCAAGGCCGACGCGGCGATCGCCGCCGCCGCCAAGCTGACCTCGGTGCACGCCATCGACCTGCGCCAGGACATCGTCCTCGACGACCCGACGCCGGACGCGGACACCGCCAAGGACGCCAAGTCCACGGCGACGAAGACCTACCCCGCGCCGAACGCGAAGACCCCGGCCGAGAACCCGTACAACCCGTCCTTCGAGACGGGCGCCGTCGACTTCGTGAAGAAGAACCCGAAGGCGGACGGCCGCGGCGTCACCATCGGCATCCTCGACTCCGGTGTGGACCTGGCGCACCCGGCGCTGCAGAAGACCACGACCGGCGAGCGCAAGATCGTCGACTGGGTCACCGCGACCGACCCGATCCTCGACGGCGACGCCTCCTGGCGCCCGATGGTGACTGCCGTCTCCGGGCCCAGCTTCACCTTCGGCGGCCGCACCTGGACCGCGAAGCCCGGCTCGTACCAGATCAACCTCTTCCGGGAGTCCGCCACCGCGGGCGGCGACGCCAAGGGCGACGTCAACCGCGACGGCGACACCACCGACGCCTGGGGCGTCCTGTACGACGCGGCCGCCGGCACGGTCACCGTCGATGTGAACAACAACGGCGACTTCACCGACGACACCGCGATGAAGCCGTACAAGGACGGCTACCAGATCGGGTACTTCGGCACCGACAACCCGGCGACCGACGTCGCCGAGCGGCAGCCGTTCGTCGTGGAGGTCCGCAAGGACGTGCCGATGGACCCGTTCGGCGGCGACTGGGTCGGCAAGACCGCCGACTTCGCCAACATCGGTCTCATCGCCAGCGAGCACGGCACGCACGTCGCCGGCATCACCGCCGCGAACAGCCTGTTCGGCGGCAAGATGAACGGCGCCGCGCCCGGCGCGAAGCTCGTCTCCTCCCGCGCCTGCGTCTTCGGCCCGGGCTGCTCCAACGTCGCGCTCACCGAGGGCATGATCGACCTGGTCGTCAACCGCGGCGTCGACATCGTCAACATGTCGATCGGCGGTCTGCCGACGCTGAACGACGGCAACAACGCGCGCGCCGAGCTGTACACGCGCCTCGTCGACACCTACGGCGTGCAGCTGGTGCTCGCCGGCGGCAACGAGGGCCCCGGCGCCAACACCATCGGCGACCCCGGTCTGGCCGACAAGGTGATCTCGGTCGGCGCGGCCATCTCCAAGGAGACCTGGGCGTCCAACTACGGCTCCCAGGTGACGAAGAAGTACTCGCTGCTGAACTTCTCCTCGCGCGGACCGCGTGAGGACGGCGGCTTCACGCCGACGCTCGTCGCGCCCGGCGCCTCGATCAACACCACGCAGACCTGGCTGGAGGGCGCCCCGGTCGCCGAGTCGGGCTACTCGCTGCCGGCCGGCTACTCCATGCTCCAGGGCACCTCGATGGCCTCCCCGCAGGCCGCGGGCGCCTCGGCGCTGCTGATCTCGGCGGCGAAGCAGCAGAAGGTCGCGCTCACCCCGGCGACCCTGCGCACGGCGCTGACCTCGACCGCCCACCACATCAAGGGTCTCCAGGCGTACGAGGAGGGCGCGGGCGCCATCGACATCGTGGACGCCTGGAAGTCCATCAAGAAGGGCGCCACCGCCCACGACTACACCGTCAAGGCCCCGGTCGACACCGCGCTCGACCAGGCGCTGAAGACCCCGGGCTTCGGCACCGGCATCTACGACCGTGAGAGCGGCCTCAAGGCCGGGCAGAAGAAGACGTACGACGTCACCATCACCCGTACGTCCGGCGCCGACAAGGCGATCCGCCACGAGCTGCACCTCGAGAACAACGCGGCCGGAACCTTCAAGATCCTCGGCTCGGACGAGGTGAAGCTGCCGCTGAACAAGCCGGTGACGATCCAGATCCAGGCCAAGCCGAAGGCCGCGGGCATCGCCAGCGCGATCCTGGAGGTCGACGACCCGAAGACCGAGGGCCTCGACAAGCAGATCCTCAACACGGTCGTCGTCTCGACCCCGGTGAAGCACACCTTCCATGTGTCGAACACCGTGCAGCGCAACAGCTTCCAGTCCTACTTCCTGACCGTGCCCGAGGGCGCCAAGTCCTTCGAGGTCGCGATCGGCGGGCTGAAGGACAAGAGCCAGACCCGGTTCATCTCGATCCACCCGTACGGCGTCGGGGTCGAGGACAGCTCCACGATCTACTGCTACAGCAACTACCCGAACACCAACGGCTGCAGGCCGGACGCCCGTTCGTACCAGAACCCGCAGGCCGGGGTCTGGGAGATCGAGGTCGAGTCGCGCCGCACCTCGCCGCTGCTCGACAACCCGTACACGCTGGACGCCACCGTCTACGGCGCGGCCTTCGACCCGGAGACCGTGACCGTGCCCGAGGCGAAGGTCGGCACCCCGGCCGCCGCCTCCTGGAAGGTCACGAACAACTTCGCGGCCATCGACGGCAAGCTGGCCGGCGGCCCGCTCGGCTCGTCCAAGACGACCCGCCCGACCATCGCGGACCACGAGAACCAGACCACCACGGTCGAGGTCCCGGCCGGCGCCAAGTCGCTCGACGTCTCCATCGGCAACGTCTCCGACGCCTCCGCCGACCTGGACCTGACGGTCTACGACGCGGACGGCAACCAGGTCGCCCAGCAGGCCGACGGTGACTCGGAGGAGGCGGTCTCCATCCCGTCGCCCGCCGCCGGCACCTACACCATCGAGGTCGCGGGCTACTCCGTCCCGGCCGGCACGACGGCGTACGACTACGTGGACGTGTTCTTCTCGTCCTCGCTCGGCACCGTCGACGTCGACGGGTCGACGCCGGTGAAGCTCGCCACGGGCGCCTCGGCGTCGGTCTCCGCGACCGTCACCGCCCTGGCCGCCGCACCCGAGGGCCGGGCCTTCTTCGGCCAGGTCCAGCTGGTGAACGCGCGGGGCACCGTCGCGGGCAGCGGCAACGTGGTGATCGAGAAGGTCACTCCGTAGCGGCTCGACGCATGACAGGGGCGGGCGTCCGTACGGGCGCCCGCCCTTCGTCCGTCACGCCATCCGTCACGTCATCCGTCACGCCGTCCGTCACGTCATTCGCAGGCGACGCCCTCCGTGTCGGGCAGCGCGCGGGCGAGCGCCTCCCGCTCGACGGCGATGTCGGATTCGCCGACCGCCCACAGGTCGGCGGTCGCGGACCCCTTCCCCAGGGCGACCAGGACATGGTCGCCCTCGCCCAGCAGCGGATCCATGTCGTCCTCGACCAGGAACTGGACCTCGGGCCGCGCCGGCTTCTCCGGCTTGTAGGAGCGGGTGACGTCCAGGGTGACCCGCTCCCGGGTGGTGCCGGGCACCCGGACGACATCCGTGACGTCCCCCTCGACGACGAACCGGGCGCAGGCCAGGTAGTCGGGATCGCCGAGGAGCGCCCCCTCCCCGCCCGCGGACGCCTCGGCCCGCTCGTCCGACGCCGCCCCGCTGTCGTCGGCGCTCTTGCTCGACGCGATGTCGGCCGCCCCCCGGCCGACCTCGACGACGACCCACCCGCCCCCGAGCACCAGGGCGCCGGCGGCTGCGACGCCCACGACGCGCAGCGCGAGGGGACGGAGCCGGCGCACCGGGGCAGGCGCCGGTGCCTCGGCGGGCTCCGGGACCGGCTCCGTGAGGACGTCGGCGATGAGGCCGAGCTGCTCGCGGAGAAGAGCGACGTCGGCACGGGCGGAGCGGTGGTCGGGATCGGCGCGGACTTCTTCGGAGAGGTCGCCGGGGGGAACGTCCAGGATGGCGGCCATCAGCGCGTCCATGCCGTCGTGACCGTCGTGACCGTCGTCGTGTGGCTCTTCCACGTCACACCACCTCGTCCTCGTGCAGGCGGGCGCGCAGGGCCCGGACCGCCGTGTGCAGGCGGCTCTTGACCGTGCCCTCCGGGACGCCCAGCTCCCGGGCGATCGAGCGCACCGGAAGGTCGGCGTAGAAGCGCAGGACGACGACCTGACGCTGGGCGTCGGGCAGATCGTCCAGCCCTTGCGCGACGGCCAGGGAGAGCACGCTGGTGTCCTCGCCGGAGGGGTGCTCGTGCTGGCGCAGCGAGGCCAGCCGCTCCCCCAGCCGCTCCTGACGGCGCTTGGCCCGGTGCCAGTCCATGGCGAGGTTGGACGCGACGACCGCCGCCCAGGCGGAGACGTCGCGCGGCGCCTCGTACCCCTTCGCCGCACGCTCCAGCAGCCGCAGGCGGACCTGCTGTACCCCGTCCAGCAGGTCCGCCTGTGGCACCCCGCCCAGGGCGAGCACCGCCCGCACCCGGCGTTCCTGCGCCGCGTCCAGGGGGTCACCGTGTTCGTCCCCCTGGACGCGGCGGGCGATTCTGCGCAGCACAGACACCCCTCCCCTCGCCGCGTTGCCTCTACGACGCCGTGGCGCACCGAAACGTTCGGCGAAACCGTGGGATTTTCTTCAGAGGCGTACGTCACACCGCGCCACGGGGCAGCACAGCTTGCGGCGCGGACCGGTCGCGGGGCCAATTTCTCCAGCTCAGGGGGTGCGCGGGCGGGAGTTCCGCGACCGGGCGCCACGGCGGGGCGTCCCAGCCCTCGGGCATGCCGGCGAAAGAATTGGACAGGTGGGCCGGGGTCGGCCGCATGATGGAAAAGCCACGGCCAGGCAATACGTACGTAACGAGACAGAGGGAGTCGCCGTGAGGGTCGGAATCGTCGGAGCCACCGGTCAGGTCGGCACGGTCATGCGCAGGATCCTCGTCGAGCGGGCTGCATCTTCCCCCCTTGGCCCGGTCACGGAGCTGCGTCTGTTCGCGTCGGCCCGCTCCGCCGGGTCCGTGCTGGACGGCGTGACGGTGGAGGACGCGGCGACGGCCGACTACTCGGGCCTGGACATCGTGCTGTTCTCGGCGGGCGGCGCGACGTCGAAGGCGCTGGCCGAGAAGGTCGCCGCGCAGGGCCCGGTCGTGATCGACAACTCCTCGGCCTGGCGCAAGGACCCGGACGTCCCCCTGGTCGTCTCCGAGGTGAACCCGCACGCGATCGCGAACCGTCCCAAGGGCATCATCGCCAACCCGAACTGCACGACCATGGCCGCGATGCCGGTCCTGAAGCCGCTGCACGCGGAGGCGGGCCTGGAGGCGCTGGTCGTGGCGACGTACCAGGCGGTGTCCGGCTCGGGCGTCGCGGGCGTGGCCGAGCTGCACGGTCAGGCGCAGAAGGTCGTCGCCGACGCGGACAAGCTCACCCACGACGGCGAGTCGGTCGACTACCCCGAGCCGCAGGTCTACAAGCGCCCGATCGCCTTCAACGTCATCCCGCTCGCCGGCTCGATCGTCGACGACGGGCTGAACGAGACGGACGAGGAGCAGAAGCTCCGCAACGAGTCCCGCAAGATCCTGGAGATCCCGGGCCTGAAGGTCTCCGGCACCTGCGTCCGCGTCCCGGTCTTCTCCGGCCACTCGCTCCAGGTCAACGCCCGCTTCGCGCGCCCCCTGTCGGCGGAGCGCGCGACAGAGCTGCTGTCCGCCGCGGAGGGCGTCGTCCTCACCGACATCCCGACCCCCCTCCAGGCGGCCGGCAAGGACCCGTCGTTCGTGGGCCGCATCCGCGAGGACGAGACGGTCGAGCACGGCATCGCCCTCTTCATCTCCAACGACAACCTGCGCAAGGGCGCTGCGCTGAACGCGGTCCAGATCGCGGAGCTGGTGGCGGCGGAGCTGAACGGCTAGGCCTGGCCTAGCGCCTGACCTCGTAGAGGAAGCAGCCGTACTCGACGGCCCGGACGTGCACGAACGCGACGTCCGGGCCGTCGAACGCTTCCCGGAAGGCCGCGTCGAGCTCCCCGGCCTCGACGAGCGCGCCCCCGAGGATGCGCCCCTCGCCGGAGTACCGCCGAACGGTCCGATGGGCATCGCCGAACGGGAACCCGCCCCCGGCCGCCCCGGGAACCGGCCCCGGACAACTCTCGCCGCCGGCATGAACGAACACCGGCCCCTGCTCGTCGTAGGCCCCGGGCTCGGCCCCCGTCTCGGCCGCCCATCGCCGCAGGGGCGCGTAGGAGACGAGCGCGATCCTCTCCCCCACGGCGCTGCGCCGCAGACAGCAGCGCAGCGGCGCACCGCCCTCGTGATCGACGAACGGCGTCACCGGCCGCCCGGCGTCATCACGGACCCGCAGCCCGTCGAGAGCGGAGGCGGGGATGGCCCGCACGGTGTAGTCCCGGGACGTTGTCGTAGAAGTCGTAGAAGCAGCAGTAGAAGTAGCCATACCTCCACCCTCCGGCCGACCGGCCCGTCCGCACCGGCGGATTCCGGACGTCGAGCTCCGGCGAAAGAGATGGTGGTGGGGTCAGTCCGGGCCGGCCCTCGCCGATATCAGCAGCGGTACCGCCGATACGCCGAGCGCCGCCGCAACGTACAGCGCCGCTGTCAGTCCGAAGGCGTCCGAGACGCGGCCCCCGGTGAACGCGCCCAGTGCTATCGCCGTGTTGAAGACTCCGGCGAACATCGCGGACACGGCCTCGCGGGCGTGCGGCACGGCCGTCGAGAGCCAGGTCTGGGCGGAGACGGACACGCCGCCGTAGACCAGGCCCCAGAGGACGAGCAGCGTCGTGGAGAGGGTCGGTGAGGCGGCGGCGGGGACCAGGAGGGCGATCACCGTGCCCAGGGCCGCCGCGATGACGCACAGCAGTCTTCGGGGGCTGCGGGCGGCGAACACGCCCGCCGCGAAGGTGCCCACGACGCCGGCGAGGCCGTAGCAGAGGAGCAGTGTGCCGATCTGGCCGGTGTCCCACCCGCGTACGCGCTCCAGGACCGGGCGGACATAGGTGTACGCGGCGAAGTGACCGACGATCAGCAGTGCCACCGCCGACATCCCGCGCCGTATGCGGGGAACGCCCGCGAGACGTGCCAACTGCCGCAGTCGCACCGGCTGCTCGGCGGGGAGCGGCGGCAACGCGAGGGCCAGGGTCAGCGCGGCTCCCGCCGCGAGGGCGGCCAGGGCGGCGAAGGACCAGCGCCAGCCGACGGCCGTGGCGAGGAGGGTGCCGGCCGGGACGCCCAGCACCGACGCCACGGCCACTCCGCTGAAGACGACCGACGTGGCCCGGCCGACCGACGGCGCCGGGACCAGTCGTACCGCGAGGCCCGCCGCGAGCGCCCACACCCCGCCGATGCAGACCCCGACCAGTGCGCGGGCGGCGAGCAGGATCCGCACGTCGGGCGCCAGGGCGGAGAGGAGGTCGGCCGCGGCGAGCACGAGCAGCAACGCGCACAGGACCTGGCGGCGGTCGGCACGGCGTACCGCGACCGGGAGGAGGGGCGCGGCGACCGCGGCGACCAGTCCGGGCAGAGTGAGGGTGAGGCCGGCCGTGCCTGCCGAGACGTGCAGTCCGTCGCGCAGGGGGGTCAGCAGGCCGACGGGCAGCATCTCGGTGGTGACGACGCAGAAGGTGGCGGCGCCGAGGGCGAGCACGGCGGCCCAGGGGCGGGCGGGGGCCGCAGGGGCGTCCGAGGTAACGCTGGTGGGGGTAGTGGAGGCCATGCCTCCACCATTCAGCGCCGGCCCCATGCTTCCCAGCCCGTCCCGCAGGCCGGACACCTCACGGCCGCCGCCTCGCCAGGAACGTCGTCGCCCCACGCACCCCTCCCGTGGAAGGATGGCGCAACCCACACATATCGAGGAGATGACCGCGTGCCTGGCACAAACCTGACTCGCGAAGAGGCGCAGCAGCGGGCGAAGCTGCTCACCGTTGACTCGTACGAGATCGATCTCGACCTCTCCGGCGCGCAGGAGGGCGGCACCTACCGGTCCGTGACCACGGTGCGCTTCGACGCCGCGGAAGGGGGCTCGGAGTCCTTCATCGACCTCGTCGCCCCGACCGTCCACGAGGTGACCCTCAACGGTGACCCGCTGGACGCCGTCGCGGTGTTCAAGGACTCCCGGATCGCGCTGCCCGGCCTGCTGGAGGGCCGTAACGTCCTGCGCGTCGTCGCCGACTGCGCGTACACCAACACCGGTGAGGGGCTGCACCGGTTCGTCGACCCGGTCGACGAACAGGCC
Organism: Streptomyces sp. NPDC002623; assembly: GCF_053592635.1. Classification (NCBI taxonomy): domain Bacteria; kingdom Bacillati; phylum Actinomycetota; class Actinomycetes; order Kitasatosporales; family Streptomycetaceae; genus Streptomyces; species Streptomyces sp. NPDC002623. The sequence continues at coordinate 27,095 of NZ_JBSFWB010000008.1, forward strand.
TATCTGTACACGCAGTTCGAGGTGCCGGACGCGCGTCGCGTCTTCGCCAGCTTCGAGCAGCCGGATCTGAAGGCGACCTTCCGGTTCACGGTGAAGGCCCCGAGCGGCTGGACCGTCATCTCCAACTCGCCGACGCCCGAACCCAAGGACGACGTCTGGGAGTTCGAGCCGACGCCGCGGATCTCGTCGTACATCACCGCGCTCGTCGTAGGGCCGTACCACTCCGTCCACAGCGTGTACGAGAAGGACGGGAAGAGCGTCCCGCTCGGCATCTACTGCCGACCGTCCCTCGCCGAGTTCCTCGACTCGGACGCGATCTTCGAGGTCACGCGGCAGGGCTTCGACTGGTTCCAGGAGAAGTTCGACTACGACTACCCGTTCAAGAAGTACGACCAGCTGTTCGTGCCGGAGTTCAACGCGGGCGCGATGGAGAACGCGGGCGCGGTCACCATCCGCGACCAGTACGTCTTCCGGTCGAAGGTGACCGACGCGGCGTACGAGATGCGCGCCGAGACCATCCTGCACGAGCTGGCCCACATGTGGTTCGGCGACCTGGTCACCATGGAGTGGTGGAACGACCTGTGGCTGAACGAGTCGTTCGCCACGTACACGTCGATCGCCTGCCAGGCGTACGCCCCCGACTCGCGCTGGCCGCACTCGTGGACGACGTTCGCCAACTCGATGAAGACCTGGGCGTACCGGCAGGACCAGCTGCCCTCGACCCACCCGATCATGGCCGAGATCCGGGATCTCGACGACGTGCTCGTCAACTTCGACGGGATCACCTACGCCAAGGGCGCGTCCGTCCTGAAGCAGCTCGTGGCGTACGTCGGCATGGACGCGTTCTTCGCGGGCGTGCAGGCCTACTTCAAGCGGCACGCGTTCGGCAACACGCAGCTGTCCGACCTGCTCGGCGCGCTGGAGGAGACCTCCGGCCGTGACCTGGGCACCTGGTCGCAGAAGTGGCTGCAGACCGCCGGCATCAACGTTCTGCGCCCGGAGATCGAGACGGACGCCGACGGTGTCGTCACCGCCTTCGCCATCCGTCAGGAGGCCCCGGCGCTCCCGGCGGGCGCGAAGGGCGAGCCGACGCTGCGCCCGCACCGCATCGCGGTCGGCCTGTACGACCTCGACGGCGACAGCGGCAAGCTGGTCCGCGACGAGCGCCTGGAGCTGGACGTCGACGGCGAGCTGACGGTCGTCCCGCAGCTGGTCGGCAAGCGCCGTCCGGACGTCGTCCTGCTCAACGACGACGACCTGTCGTACGCCAAGGTCCGCCTGGACGAGCAGTCCCTCGCGTTCGTCACCGAGCACCTGGGCGACTTCGAGTCCTCGCTGCCCCGCGCCCTGTGCTGGGCGTCGGCCTGGGACATGACCCGGGACGGCGAACTGCCCACCCACGCCTACCTGTCGCTGGTGCTGTCCGGCATCGGCAAGGAGTCGGACATCGGTGTGGTGCAGTCGCTGCACCGCCAGGTCAAGCTCGCCATCGACCTGTACGGCGCCCCGGCCACCCGCGAGGCCCTGCTGACCCGCTGGACGGACGCCACGCTGGCCCATCTGCGGGCGGCCGACGCGAGCAGCGACCACCAGCTGGCGTGGGCGCGGGCGTTCGCCGCGACGGCCCGCACTCCGGAGCAGCTGGACCTCCTGGAGGCCCTGCTGGACGGTACGCAGACGATCGAGGGCCTGGCCGTCGACACCGAGCTGCGCTGGGCGTTCGTGCTGCGCCTCGCGGCGGTCGGCCGGTTCGACGAGGCGGAGATCGCCGGGGAGTACGAGCGGGACAAGACAGCGGCCGGCGAGCGTCACGCGGCGAGCGCGCGGGCCGCGCGTCCGACGCCGGAGGCCAAGGCGGAGGCGTGGGCGTCGGTCGTGGAGTCCGACAAGCTGCCCAACGCGCTCCAGGAGGCGGTCATCGGCGGCTTCGTCCAGACCGACCAGCGTGAGCTGCTCGCGTCGTACACGGAGCGGTACTTCGAGGCCGTCAAGGGCGTCTGGGACTCCCGTTCGCACGAGATCGCCCAGCAGATCGCGGTCGGTCTCTACCCGACGATCCAGGTCTCCCGGGAGACCCTGGACCGGACGGACGCCTGGCTGGCCTCGGCCGAGCCGAACGCGGCCCTGCGCCGCCTCGTCTCCGAGGCCCGCTCGGGCGTGGAGCGCGCGCTGCGGGCCCAGGCGGCCGACGCGCAGTAGGTTCCGCGCAGGTGACGGCAGAGGGCGCCCGGTGTCACATCGGGCGCCCTCTGCCGTCACCCGGACGCCGTCTCGTGCAGCGCCTTGCGGACGGTGTGCGGCGGGCGTGGTGCGGCCGGGCGTCCCGCCCACAGTTGCCCCGCCACCGTCGCGCCGAACGCCAGCACCATGCCCGCCAGCTGGAGCGGCGTCAGGGACTGCCCGAGGGCGGCCCAGCCGACGACGGCCGCGGTCAGCGGGGAGAGCGGGCCGAGGAAGGTGACCCGGGTCGCGCCGAGCCGGCCGATGCCCCGGAACCAGAGCCAGTACGAGACGGCCGTGTTCCCCAGGGCGAGGTAGAGGTAACCGCCGATCGCGCGCCCGTCCAGGGCGGGCGGGGCGCCCTCGATCAGGAAGGCGAGCGGGGCGATGAGCAGGCCGCCCGCGGTGAGCTGCCAGCCGGTGAGCGCGAGCGGGCCGACGCCTTCGGGGCTGCCCCACTTCCTGGTGAGCACCGTGCCGGCCGACATCGAGGCGGTGGAGGCGATCGCGGCGAGCACGCCGAGCCCGTCCAGCGCCCCGGCCGCCTTCAGCACGACCAGGCTGACGCCGAACACGGCCACGATCCCGGCGAGGAGGGTCCGTGCGGTCGGCCGCTGCCCGAGCAGCAGCGCCGAGAGGGCCACGACGAACAGCGGGCCGGCCGAGCTGACGACGGCGGCCGTGCCGCCGGGCAGCCGGTAGGCGGCGAGGAAGAGGAGGGGGAAGAAGGCGCCGATGTTCAGCGCGCCGAGTATCGCGGCCTTCCCCCACCAGACGCCCCGGGGCAGCACCCGGCCGAGCGCGAGCAGCAGCAGCCCGGCGGGCAGGGCCCGCAGCAGGCCGGTGAACAGGGGCCGGTCGGCGGGGAGGAACTCGGTGGTGACGGCGTAGGTGGTGCCCCAGGAGATCGGGGCGAGGGCGGTGAGCAGGACGGTCGCTGACCTCTTCATGGCAAATAGCTTAGCGCTAAGCAACTTAGCGTCAACCCTCTTACCTCCGATCCGCTTAGTGCGTATCCACTTAGTGCAGATCCGCTTAGTACAGAGCCACTTTCTTGCGGGCGATCGAACCCGGCGGGATACTCACCGCATGAGCAGTCAGCACCCCCCGCGCGAGGACCCCGTCGACGCGATCATCGGGCAGTGGGCGACGGTCCGGCCCGACCTCGACACCGCCGCCATGGAGGTCTTCGGCCGGATCTCCCGGCTCGCGCGCGCGATGACCGACCGCATGGAGAAGGCGTACGGCGCCCTCGGCATCGGACGCGGCGAGTTCGACGTCCTCGCCACCCTGCGCCGCTCCGGCGAGCCCTACACCCTCTCGCCCCGCCAGCTCTCGGCCACGCTGATGCTCACCACCGGCGGGATGACCGGCCGCCTCGACAAGCTGGAACGGGCCGCCCTGCTGCGCCGCTCCCCCGACCCGCACGACCGCCGCGGCCTCCAGGTCACGCTGACGGACAAGGGGCTGGACCTGGTGGACCGCGCGGTCGGCGCGGGCCTCGCCGTCCAGACGGAGGCCCTGAACGCCGCCCTGAACGCCGAACAGGCCGGCCGCCTGGCCGACCTGTTGCGAGAGCTGCTGGTGGTCACGGAGACCCCGGGCCACTGAGCGGGGACGGACGCGGGGAGTTGACGGACCCGGAGGATGGACCCGGGGGGATCAGCCGTCCTCGGGCGGCCAGGGGAATCCGAGCTCCGCGGCGCGCTCGCGGCTGCCGCCGCAGAGCTGTGCGTAGGTCTTCGGGTCCTCCCCGGCCAGTCGGCGCAGCGCGGCGGCGGCCTGCGCCTCGGGTGGGGAGCCGTCGTCCGGGAGGGTCCAGCGGAACTGGAGCGGATCGCCGTCCGCCGCCCCGGCCCCGAGTCCCGGCGCGTACAAGAACGTCACCACGGTCGTGTCCGGGTCCTCGTGGCCGGTACCGATCCAGCCCCGGCGCGCGTCCCACCGGGCGAGCAGCTCCGGCCGTTCCACCAGCCCCGCCTTGATCAGACGGGCCGTCCTACGGGCCCGCCAGGACCAGGAGTCGTCGGCCTCCGCCCGGGCGATCTCCGCGTCGTAGGCGGCGGCGTCGAAGCGGAGGGCGGGGAGTTCGGGCGCGGACCCCTGGGGGCAGGTGAAGTCCGGCCGCCGCCACTCCTCCCACACGACCTCCGCGCCGTCGCGGCGGATCGTGACGTAGAGCGCGCCGCAGCAGCCCTCGGTGCACCAGGCCTCGGCGAGCTGCACCCGGCGGGGCTCGGGACCGGCCCGCAGCAGCCGGTCGTCCAGCAGGCGTTCGGGGCTGTGCACGGGACCGGGCGGGAAGACCTCCGGGACGAGCGGACGCCCGTCGACGAGGATGCGGGCCTCGACGGGCTCCCGGTCCACGGGGTCGCCGGCCACGACCTCGATGCGCAGCCGGCCGGCGGCGGTCGTGAACGGACGCCGTCCGGTGCGGCGGATCCAGCCGGCGCGGGCGTCGCCCGGATCCGTCTCGGCCAGGGCTGCCCAGGACGGCTCCGCGAGCAGTCGGTCGAGAGAGTCGAGGAGCGCCCCGCGGCAGCCTGAGGGCCAGTCCAGCAGCGCTCCGGCGCCGGTGCTCAGATCCTGGGCGAGCGAGAGAAGGGTCGCGTGGTGTTCGAGGGTCGGGGGCAGGAGGCCCGCCCGGTCGACGACCGTCCCGTAGACACTGCGCGCGTCGTGGTAGGCGAGGAGCTCGGTCGGGTCGTCGGAGGAGCACGCCATCCGGACGAGGAGGCGGCCCGCCCGGGCGAGCAGGGCCGGGTCGGCGGGCCGCTCGGCGAGCAGGTCGGGCAGTCGGACGGCTTCCGCGATCCGGCGGGCGGTCGCGGTGCCGATGAAGCGGGCGTCGGCGGGGAAGGCCACCAGCTCGCCGGGGACGGCCCGGCTGTCGCCCGTCCCCAGCGCGCGGACGAGCGGCAGCAGTTCGGCTCGGCGGACCGAGGAGACGAGCCAGACGACGGCGGCGGCCCTGCGGTCGAGGGCGTCGAGCGCCTGGACGGCCGGACCGTTGAGCGATCGCAGCAGACCGAGGGCTGCCGCACACGGGACGTCCTCGGCTTCGCCGACTCGGGCGAGAAGTGCGAGGCCCGCGATGACGGCGGGCACGGCCGTGCCGGTGCGGGTCAGTCCCCTGGCCAGGGCGCGGGCCGCAGCGTGCTGTTCGGCCGGCAGCGGCAGCGCGGCGACGGCGGACAGGATCAGGTGTCGATGGCGGCCGCGGACGCCGAGTTCGGCGAAGCGGCGATGCAGGGCGGCCGGATCCTCCGGCAACGGCTGCAGCGCTTCCGGGATGACGGCCGCGGCAGTCCGGTAGGGCAGCCGGGTCTCGCTGTCGTCGGATTCGGCCGCTGAGGCCGACGGGCCGGGGAGGTCGAAGCCGCGGCCGGGCGGGAGCCCGTCGGAGGACTCCCGCAGCAGGCGCTGCACATGGTCGTACAGGGCCGGGTCGTGCGGGGCGGGAGGGAGCGCGGTGCGCTCTTCCGGGGCGCTCACCGAGCGCAGGGGAACTCGATTCCGTGGGTCATGCGCGGAAGCGTGCCAGTGCGGCCGCAGCCTGTCGACGGAATTACCTGCCGCCAGGCGGTGCGGCCGCTGTGCGGCTCAGTCGGTGGTCAGGCCTTCGCCCTGGTGGGCTTCGCGACGCGGTGCTCGGTCTTGGACTTGTCGAGGACCATCACCAGCCCGGTGATCACCCCGAACAGCGCGAGCGGCGCCAGGACATAGAGGCCCAGCGTGTCGATGACACTCAGGCCCTGGCCGGGGTCGTCACCGTCGTCGCGGGTCAGCGCGAGCGCGGGGGACGACATGAGCAGCATCATCAGCGTCGTACCGGCAGCCAGGGCGCCGGCGCGCAGGGCGTTCTTCTTGTCCACGGTGCAAAGTTAGCGAACGACGTCGGGGTGCGCGCGCCCGGGGGTGCGTAAGGGGCGCCCCCAGGCGCCTTGCCCGCCCGAGGGGCGCTCGCTATCGCTCTCCGGACGCCTCCGCGAACACCTCCGCCAACGCCCGCAGCCGAGGCGAGCTGGTCAGCTGTTCCAAGGTGACCGGAAGGCCCTCCGCGTCCGCGATGGGAAGGCGCCAGTTCGGATACTGGTCCCAGGTGCCGGGCAGGTTCTGCGGGCGGCGGTCGCCGACGCCGTCCGGCAGCCAGACGCCGATCATGCGGGCCGGGGTGCGCAGCAGGAAGCGGTGGACGGCCTGGATCTCGGCCTCCTCCGAGGAGCGGTCGCTGCCGCCGCCGGTGCCGGCCAGCAGCCCGAGGCGGGTGAGCTGGGCCAGCCACTCCCCGACATCGCCTGCCGCCTCCGCCCGTTCCTCCTCCAGCGGGCGGGTCAACAGGCCCAGCCGGTCGCGGAGTTCGACGTGCTCGCCGGTGAGCCGGGCGGCGGTGGAGGGCAGGTCGTGGGTGGTGGCGGTGGCCAGGCAGTCGGCGCGCCAGCGGTCGGGGGGCAGGGGGCGTCCGTCGCCGTCCCAGTCCCGTTCGAACCACAGGACGGACGTGCCGAGCACGCCCCGTTCGCGCAGCGCCTCCCGGACGCCCGGCTCGACGGTGCCGAGGTCCTCGCCGATCACCACCGAGCCCGCCCGGGAGGCCTCCAGGACCAGCACGGCGAGCATGGCCTCGGCGTCGTAGCGGACGTACGCGCCCTGCGTCGGCGGTTCGCCCTGCGGGACCCACCAGAGGCGGAACAGGCCCATGACGTGGTCGATGCGCAGCGCGCCGGCGTAACGGAAGAGGGCCCGCAGCAGGCGTCGGTAGGGCTCGTAGCCGGACGCGGCCAGCCGGTCCGGGCGCCAGGGCGGCAGACCCCAGTCCTGGCCGCGGGCGTTGAAGGCGTCCGGCGGGGCGCCGACCGACATCCCGGCGGCGAAGTACTCCTGCTGGGCCCAGGCGTCGGCCCCCTCGGGGTGCACGCCGACCGCGAGGTCGTGCACGATCCCGACCGGCATGCCCGCCTCGCGCGCGCCGCGCTGGGCGTCGGTGAGCTGGGTGTCGGTGAGCCAGGCGAGACGGGAGTGGAAGTCGACGCGGTCCATCAACTCGCCGCGGGCGCGGGCGGTTTCGGCGGACCGCGGGTCGCGCAGCGCCTCGGGCCACCGCTGCCACCGCGACCCGTGCACCTCGGCGAGCGCGCACCAGGTGGCGTGGTCCTCCAGCGCCTGACCCTGCTCGGCGAGGAAGTCGCAGTAGGCGGCGCGCCGGCCGGGCCCGAGCGGCACCTCGGCGACCAGCTCCAGCGCCTGCCGCTTGAGCTCCCAGACGGCGTCCCGGTCGATCAACTCCCCCTTTTCCAGGACGGCTTCGCGCAGCCGTCCGGCGCGCTCGAACACCGAGCGCGGAGCGTCCGGGCGGACGTACGCGAACTCGGGGACGTTCTCGACCCGCAGATGCACCGGATCGGGGAAGCGGCGCGAGGAGGGCCGGTACGGGGACGGATCCGTCGGCGCCCCCGGTACGGCCGCGTGCAACGGGTTGACCTGCACGAACCCGGCCCCGAGCACCCGTCCCGCCCAGCCGGCCAGCTCGCCGAGGTCCCCGAGGTCGCCCATGCCCCAGGAGCGCTGGGAGAGCAGGGAGTAGAGCTGGACGAGGAATCCGTACGAGCGTCCCTCGGGCGTGGGCAGGCGGGGCGGGGCGACGACGAGATGGGCGCGGCCGGTGCGCCCGTCGGGTGCGACGACCGTCAACCGGTGCACCCCGGCGGGAAGTCGCTCGACGGAGTCGCGGCTCTCGCCCTGCTCGGTCTCGATGTGCAGCCGGGCGCCCTCGGGGAGGCCGGCGAGCGCCTCGCACGGGCTGCCGCTCCAGCACACGACCGTCGGCGGCAGCAGCCGCTCGCGCAGTTCCCGTTCCCGGACGGCGAGGGCGGCGCGGACCGCCTGCGGGGTGTCCGCGTCGACGTCGAGGGCGGCCAGGGCGCGGGTGACGGCGGCGGCCGAGGCCGTGACCGTACGGTCCGGGGAGGGCTGGTAGGAGGTGGCGACGCCGTACAGCGCGGCGAGTCGGGCGAGCTCCTCTCCGGGGGGCGCGGTCATCTACGGCCTCGTGGAGTCTGGGTCCGCGGCGAACGGCGGCTCGCTGGTCAGGGGCTCGGCGTCGGGCAGCGGCGGCTCGCTGGTCAGCGGGGGCTCGGCGGCGGGGCTCTCCGCGATCAGGGCACGGGTCTCTTCGGGCCGGGTGGACGGGTCCACCGGGCGTTTGCAGCGGGCCGGCGCGATCACGGTGGCCTCCTCGTGGGGTACGGATCGGATACCGCAGCCCTACCCAGTGGACGCGAGGACAGACGTCCTCACCACATCACATCCCCCCGCGGCACACCGACGCGCCGGCCCTGCCGTGCGCCCCGAAGGGCCCCGTGGCCTTGCCCTGCCGACTGCGCGACGCCACGGGGCATGAAGAAGCCCGGATCCGTCAGGCGGAGATGCCGTCGATCCGGGCCAGGGCGTCGTCCGCGCCGTACGGCTGCAAGTACGGCAGCCAGCGCGGGTCCCTATGGCCCGTGCCGATGATGCGCCAGGCGAGGCCGGAGGGAGGGGCGGGTTTATGGCGCAGCCGCCAGCCGATCTCGACGAGGTGCCGGTCGGCCTTGACATGGTTGCAGCGACGGCAGGACGCCACGACGTTGTCCCACACGTGCTTGCCCCCACGGCTGCGCGGGATGACGTGGTCGACGCTGGTTGCGACGCCACCGCAGTACATGCACCGGCCCCCGTCGCGCGCGAAGAGCGCCCTGCGGGTAAGAGGAACGGGCCCCCGATAGGGAACCCGGACGAATCGCTTGAGCCGGACCACGCTGGGTGCGGGGACTGTGACGGTCGCGCTGTGCATAAAGGCGCCGGATTCCTCCAGGGAGATTGCCTTGTTCTCCAGGACGAGGACGAGCGCGCGGCGGAGCGGTACGACGCCGAGCGGCTCGTACGACGCGTTGAGGACCAGGACATGCGGCACGGATGCCTCCTTGGGCGTCGGCGGCGCGTGGCTCGCGCCGGGACGATCTGCAGCCAGTCTCTCCTCTTGCCTGGTGGACGCGCCACCATGTCCCGGTAACGGGCTGGGAGTGTTTTCGACCACAACCTGTCTTCTCCCCCGGATCATGGCCGGTTCATGCGCAGGTGAGGACCGTCTCTCCTTCACGCATCTGGCCGAACCACACGCAATGCCCCGTTAGTGTGGTGGTTCTGTCCGTCCGGTGACCTTTCCGTGACCTTGCAGCGCGTGTCACCCTTGACCGCCGCACCGGACGGAGCAGTGCAGCACCTGGAGGTACCTGCCGTGTCCTTGCCCGCCGTCCTACTGGCCGCCGACGCGTCGTCGCCCTCGCCGACTCCCTCGGAGTCGCCGACCGCGGTGACCGTCCCGTCCCTCCAGGACGCCCAGGAGAGCGCGACGAACGCGGCCAGCTGGGTCGAGGAGAACTGGTCGACCTGGCTGGCGATCGGGCTGCGGGTGCTGCTGATCCTGGTGATCGCGGTGGTGCTGAGAGTGGTGGTGCAGCGGGCGATCACCAAGCTGATCGACCGGATGAACCGGACCGTGGAGTCGGTGGACGGCACGGCGCTGGGCGGGCTGCTGGTCAACAACGAGCGACGCCGTCAGCGCTCGCAGGCGATCGGCTCGGTGCTGCGCTCGGTGGCCAGCTTCCTGATCCTCGGCACGGCCGCCCTGATGGTGCTGGCCACCTTCGAGATCAATCTGGCCCCGCTGCTGGCCTCCGCCGGTGTCGCGGGCGTCGCGATCGGTTTCGGCGCGCGCAACCTGGTCACGGACTTCCTCTCCGGCGTGTTCATGATCCTGGAGGACCAGTACGGCGTCGGCGACCAGATCGACGCGGGCGTGGCCTCCGGCGAGGTCATCGAGGTGGGGCTGCGGGTGACCAAGCTGCGCGGCGACAACGGTGAGATCTGGTACGTCCGCAACGGCGAGGTCAAGCGGATCGGCAACCTCTCGCAGGGCTGGGCGACGGCCGGCGTCGACGTGACCGTGAAGTCGTCCGAGGACCTGGACCGGGTCAAGGCCACGCTGGACGAGGTCGCCGAGAAGATGAGCAAGGAAGAGCCCTGGAACGAGCTCCTGTGGAGCCCGATCGAGGTCCTCGGCCTGGACAGCGTCCTGCTCGACTCGATGGTGGTCCGCGTCTCCGCGAAGACGATGCCGGGCAAGGCGCTGTCGGTCGAGCGCGAGCTGCGCTGGCGCGTCAAGCGCGCCTTCGACGCGGCCGACATCCGCATCGTCGGCGGCGAGACCGCCACCGCCACGGAGGACCCGGCCGACCCGACGGCCTCGGTCGCGGCCCCCTCCGTCTTCTCCAACGCCGACTCCCCGCAGGTGGCGGCCGCCACCCCGATCACTCCGCAGCGCGCGGCGGCCACGCCTCCCGCGAAGTAGGCCCGCAAAGGCGTGCGGAGGCCCGCGGAGGCCCCCCGTGTAACGCCCGCCGCCCCTGTACCGCCCCCGAGGTAACGACTCTGTTGCCTCGGGGGCGGTTTCCGTTTTCGTGTCTTGACGCCCTCTTCGTGGCGGGTTTACCTTCCCTTCCACCGATAGGAAACTTTCCTAACAGTGGCTCGATGTGGACTTGCACATGGCGTCACTGAAAGGCTGGGCAGTTCAGAAAAGGCAGGTGTCGATCCCATGGCAGGAACCGCCGGTACGCCGGGCACCCCGCGCGTCCTGCGCGCCATGAACGACCGCGCCGCGCTCGACCTCCTGCTGGCGCACGGCCCCCTGTCCCGCACCCGCATCGGCAAGCTCACCGGCCTGTCGAAGCCCACCGCCTCCCAGCTCCTGGCCCGCCTCGAAGCGGCCGGACTGGTCCTGGCCACCGGCACCACCGAGGGGCGACCCGGCCCCAACGCCCAGCTCTACGAGGTCAACCCGGCCGCCGCCCACGCCGCCGGACTCGACGTCACCCCCGAACGCGTCCTCGCCGCCGTCGCCGACGTCACCGGCCGGACCCTGGGCACGTACGAGGTGCCCACCCCCGGCAGAAAGACCGTCGAGGCCGTCGTACGGCAGGTCACCGACGCCCTCGACGGCGCGGTGAAGGCCGCCGGCCTCACCCGGGACGACGTGCGGCGGCTCGTCGTCGCCACCCCCGGCGCCTTCGACCCCACCACCGGCCGACTGCGCTACGCCTCCCACCTGCCCGGCTGGCACTCCCCCGCGCTGCTCGACGAACTCGCCGCAGCCCTGCCGATGCCGGTGGAGTACGAGAACGACGTCAACCTCGCCGCCGTCGCCGAACAACGGCTGGGCGCGGCCCGCGACCACGAGGACTTCGTCCTGCTGTGGAACGAAGGCGGCCTCGGCGCCGCCCTCGTCCTCGGCGGCCGGCTGCACCGCGGCTGGACCGGCGGCGCGGGAGAGGTGGGTTTCCTGCCGGTTCCGGGCGCGCCCCTGGTCCGACAGGTGACGAAGGCCAACAGTGGCGGCTTCCAGGAGCTCGCGGGCTCCCAGGCCGTCCCCCGGCTCGCCCGGGAACTCGGCATCAGCCAGATCCCCTCGGGACCGTACGCCGAGGTCGCCGCCGCGCTCGTGGAGCGGGCCGCCACCGAGGACACCGTCCTGAACCGGCTGCTGCTCCAGACGTACGCGACCCGGCTCGCGACCGGTCTCGCCTCACTCGTCTCCGTGCTCGACCCCGAACTCGTCGTCCTCAGCGGCGCCTCCCTGACGGCCGGCGGCGAGGTGCTGCGCACCCTCGTCCAGGCCGAACTGGAGGAGCTGGCCGCGTCCCGGCCGAAGCTGGTCATGGGCGACGTCACCGAACGGCCCGTGCTGCGCGGCGCGCTGGAGAGCGCGCTGGCGGCCACCCGCGACGAGGTCTTCGACACCTCGCGCTAGCCCGCGCCCCTCCGCAGACCTCTTCTCCTGCTCATAGACCCCTTCACCTCACCTCACCTCTCCCTGCCCTGTTCATGGAAGGCTCCGCCATGCCCACACGCATTCCCGAAGTCGTCCGAAAGGCGGCTTTCGCCCTCACCGCCTCCACCGCTCTCCTGCTCAGCACCACCGCCTGTACCGGCCAGTCCGCGACCGGGACGGACGACGACGCGTCGAAGGAGCAGACGATCACCTTCTGGCACGCCTGGAGCGCGCCGAACGAGGTGAAGGCCGTCAAGGCCCTGGTCGCCGGCTTCGAGAAGGCGCACCCCAACATCCATGTGAACGTCGTCGGCAACATGACCGACGACAAGATGAACCAGGCGCTGCGCGCGGGCGGCAGCAAGGCGCCCGACGTGATCTCGTCGTTCACCACCAACGGCGTCGGCAAGTTCTGCTCGTCGGGCGCGCTGGTCGACCTGGGCCCGCTCTTCGAGAAGTCGGGCATCGACCCGGCGACCACCTTCCCGAAGGCGATGAGCGAGTACACCCAGTACGACGGCACCCGCTGCGCCGCCCCGCTCCTCGGCGACGCCTACGGCCTCTACTACAACAAGACCGCCTTCGAGAAGGCCGGCATCACCAGTCCGCCCAAGACCTGGTCCGAGTTCGCGGCCGATGCCAAGAAGCTGACCGTCGCCAAGGGCGACACCTACTCCCAGCTCGGCTTCATGCCGAACTACCACGGCTGGGAGACGACCACCGAGCACTACATGGGCCAGTTCGGGCCGACGTACTTCGACAAGAGCGGCAAGTCGACGATCGCCACCGACCCGGCCGTCGCCGACGCCATGACCCTGCAGAAGAAGCTTGTCGACGACCTCGGCGGCTTCCAGAAGCTGGAGAAGTTCCGCTCCGGCCTCGGTGACGAGTGGGGTCCCAAGCACCCCTTCCAGACCGGCCAGGTGGCCATGCAGCTGGACGGCGAGTGGCGCCTGGGCATGGCCGAGGAGGCGAAGCCCGACTTCGAGATCGGCGTCGCCCCGCTGCCCGTCCCCGACGACCAGGCCGACCAGTACGGCAAGGGCTACATCACCGGCACCATCACGGGCATCGCCGCCACCAGCCAGAAGCAGAACGCGGCCTGGGAACTGGTCAAGTACATCACCACGGACACGGACGCGGTGGTCGGCTTCTCCAACGCGATCCACAACGTGCCCTCGACGCTCGCGGCGCTGAAGTCCCCGAAGCTGAAGTACGACCCGCGCTTCAAGACGTTCCTCGACATCGCCGCGGACCCCAACTCGACCACCTCGCCGGCCTCGGTCAACGGCGGCGTCTACCTCACCACCATCCAGGAGCTCGGCTACGACTACGAGAGCGGCAAGGTCACCGACCTGCAGGCGGGCCTGAAGAAGGCGGCGGCGCAGATCGACACGGACATCGCGCAGGCGAAGTAGCCATGGCCGCCACCCACACACTGCGGGCGAAGCACCGGCGTTCGAGGCTGCGCACCCTCGCCTTCCTCTCGCCCTGGCTGATCGGCTTCTCGGTCTTCTTCGCGTACCCGATGGTCTCGACGGTCTACTTCTCGTTCATGCACTACGACGGCTTCAAGCCGCCGACCTGGGTCGGGACGAAGAACTGGACGTACGTCTTCGAGTCCTACCCCTTCTTCTGGCCCGCCCTGCGCAACACGCTCTGGCTGGTCGTGATCATGGTGACCCTGCGCGTCCTGTTCGGACTCGGGATCGGCATGCTCATCACGAAGATCAAGACGGGTACGGGTGTCTTCCGCACCCTCTTCTACCTGCCCTACCTCGCCCCGCCGGTGGCCGCGACGATGGCGTTCGCGTTCCTCCTCAACCCCGGTACGGGACCGGTCAACTCGATCCTGGAGAAGATCGGCATCCCGGCCCCGGGCTGGTTCAACGACCCCAGCTGGTCCAAACCTGCGCTCACGCTGATGTTCCTGTGGGGCGTCGGCGACCTGATGGTCATCTTCATGGCCGCGCTGCTCGACGTACCGAGAGAGCAGTACGAGGCGGCCGAACTGGACGGCGCGTCGGCGTGGCAGCGGTTCCGGTTCGTCACCCTGCCCAACATCTCGCCGATCATCATGTTCGCCGTCGTCACCGGCGTGATCGCGGCCATGCAGTGCTACACACAGCCCCTGGTCGCCGGAAAGGTCGCCTCGGGCGTGATCCAGGGCGCGGGCACCATGTTCCAGCCCGGCTACCCCGAGCACTCCACGCTCACCCTCCCCCAACTCGTCTACAACCTCGGCTTCCAGCGCTTCGACTACGGCTCCGCCTGTGTCGTCGCCCTGGTCCTGTTCGCCCTGTCGATGGCGTTCACCGCGCTGTTGATGCGGCGCCGGGGCGGTCTCATCCAGGCAGGTGACTGACATGGCTCAGGACGTGGCCCAAGACATGGCCCAAGTACTGGAACGGCCGGTGGAGTCGAAGGTCCCCGCCTCGCCCGCCGAGCGCACGGCCCGCCGCAAGGCGCTCCTGGAATGGATCGCGGTCCACTCCCTCGGCGTGGCGGCGGCCCTGTTCTTCACGCTCCCGTTCGTCTTCGTGTTCCTCACCTCGCTGATGAGCGACTCCCAGGCCCTCAGCCGGGACCTGATCCCGCACACCTGGGAATGGGCCAACTACAAGAAGGTCTTCGACACCCCGGGCTTCCTCACCTGGTGGAAGAACACGCTCGTCTACGCCGGCCTCGGCACCGTCCTCGTGGTCGTGTCGTCGATGCCCGTGGCGTACGCCCTCGCCAAGTTCCGCTTCCGGGGCCGCAACCTCACCCTGATGCTGGTGATCTCGATGATGATGCTGCCCCCGCAGGTGGTCGTCATCCCGATGTACCTGTTCTGGGCGAAGCAGCTGGACCTCTCGGGCACCCTGTGGCCAATGATCATCCCGCTGGCGTTCGGCGATGCGTTCTCGATCTTCCTCCTGCGCCAGTTCCTGATGACGATCCCGAACGAATACCTGGACGCGGCGAAGGTGGACGGTTGCGGCGACCTGCGCACCCTCCTGAAGGTCGTACTCCCGATGGCGAAGCCGGGCATCGCCGCAGTGGCCCTCTTCCAGTTCTTCAACGCCTGGAACGACTACTTCGGCCCGCAGATCTACACCTCGGAGAACCCGGGCGCCTGGACGCTGTCCTACGGCCTGGAGTCCTTCAAGGGCGCGCACCACACCGACTGGAACCTCACCATGGCGGCCACCGTTCTCGTCATGGCCCCGGTGATCCTCGTGTTCTTCTTCGCGCAGAAGGCGTTCGTCGAGGGCGTCACCCTGACCGGAGTGAAGGGTTGAACCTCGCATGCTGCATCTCCCCGGGGGACAACCCCCGGACCCCCGGCCGATGATCACCCTTCCCGGAGCCTGGAAGCGAGGCACTCCCCAGTGAAACTCACCGTGGTAGGCGGCGGCTCGACCTACACCCCCGAACTCGTCGACGGCTTCGCACGTCTGAGGGACACCCTCCCCGTCGAGGAACTGGTCCTCGTCGACCCGGCGGCCGAACGCCTGGAACTGGTCGGCGGCCTGGCCCGCCGCATCCTCGCCCGGCAGGGCCACCCCGGCCGGGTCGTCACCACCTCCGACCTGGACGCGGGGGTGGAGGGCGCCGACGCCGTCCTGCTCCAGCTGCGGGTCGGCGGCCAGGCGGCGCGCGAGCAGGACGAGACCTGGCCGCTGGAGTGCGGCTGCGTCGGACAGGAGACGACCGGCGCGGGCGGCCTGGCGAAGGCGCTGCGCACGGTCCCGCTGGTCCTGGACATCGCCGAACGCGTCCGCCGCACCAACCCGCACGCCTGGATCATCGACTTCACCAACCCGGTCGGCATCGTCACCCGCGCCCTGCTGAAGGAGGGCCACAAGGCGGTCGGCCTGTGCAACGTGGCGATCGGGCTGCAGCGCAAGTTCGCGGCGCTGCTCGACGTCGAACCGGCCGATCTGCACTTGGACCACGTGGGCCTCAACCACCTCACCTGGGAGACAGGGGTGCGGCTGGGCGGCCCCGAGGGCGACGACGTCCTGCCGGGCCTGCTGACCGACCACGCCGACGCGATCGCCGCCGACCTGCGGCTGCCCCGCCCGCTCCTGGACCGGCTGGGCGTGGTCCCGTCCTACTACCTGCGCTACTACTACGCGCACGATCAGGTCGTACGGGAACTGCGGGACAAGCCGTCCAGGGCGGCCGAAGTGGCAGCGATGGAACGCGAGTTGCTGGCGCTCTACGCCGACCCGACGCTCGACGAGAAGCCGGAGCTGCTCGCCAAGCGCGGCGGCGCGTTCTACTCGGAGGCCGCGGTGGACCTGGCGGCGGCGCTGCTCACCGGCTCGGGCAGCCCCTACCAGGTGGTGAACACCCTCAACAACGGCACGCTCCCCTTCCTCCCGGACGACGCGGTGATCGAGGTCCAGGCGGCGGTGGGCCAGAAGGGCCCGTCCCCGCTGCCCGTACCGTCCCTCGACCCGCTCTACCAGGGCCTGATGGCCAATGTGACGGCCTACGAGGACCTGGCACTCTCGGCCGCTCTGCACGGCGGCCGCGACCGGGTGTTCAAGGCCCTCCTCGCGCACCCCCTGATCGGCCAGTACGAGTACGCCGAGCAGCTGACCGACCGACTGATCGCACACAACCGGGAGCACCTCGCGTGGGCCTGACGGCAAGCGTTCTCGCCATCGACGCGGGCAACAGCAAGACGGACGTCGCCGTCGTGGCGGCCGACGGGGAGATCCTCGGCACGGCCCGCGGCGGCGGCTTCCGCCCGCCCGCGGTGGGCGTGGAGGCGGCGGTGGACGCGCTGGCGGACACCGTCACGCGCGCGTACCGGGCCGCCGGGGTCACCGCCGCGACCCATGTCTCGGCGTGCCTGGCCAACGCGGACCTGCCGGTGGAGGAGGAGCAGCTGGCGGCCGCCCTGCACGCACGCGCGTGGGGCGCGTCCGTGGACGTCCGCAACGACACCTTCGCGATCCTGCGGGCCGGCGTGGCCGAACCCCGGGGCGTGGCCGTCGTCTGCGGCGCCGGCATCAACTGCGTGGGCATGCGCCCCGACGGCCGCACCGCCCGCTTCCCGGCCCTCGGCCGCCTCTCCGGTGACTGGGGAGGCGGCTGGGGCCTGGCCGAGGAGGCGATCTGGCACGCGGCACGCGCGGAGGACGGCAGGGGCGACGCGACGACCCTGGCCCACACGCTCCCGGCCCACTTCGGCCTCCCGACCATGTACGCCCTGATCGAGTCCCTGCACCTGGAGGACATCGAACCGGGCCGCCGCCACGAACTGACCCCGGTCCTCTTCGGGACGGCCGCCGACGGCGACCGCATCGCGCGCGGGATCGTCGACCGCCTGGCGCAGGAGGTGGTCACGATGGCGGTGGTCGCCCTGACCCGCCTGGAACTCCTTGAGGAGGAGACACCCGTCCTCCTGGGCGGAGGCGTCCTGGCAGCCGGCCACGACCAGCTGGACGACGGCGTACGGGAGCTGCTCGCCGCGCGGGCGCCCAAGGCGGTGCCTCAGGTGGTACGGGCACGTCCCGTGCTGGGAGCGGCGCTGCTGGGCCTGGACAGACTGGGGGCGCGAGCGGACGTGCACGAACGAGTGCGGGCTCACTTCGAGACACCCGGCCCGTCCGGCGATTGAGGACGAGGCCCGTTCAGGGCCGAAACGGGGTCCGGGGGCGGCAGCCCCCGGGGAACCGAACATCCCCTCACGGCGTATTCATGAACAGGGGTGACTGCGATCTGATCAAGATCCAGTGAAGGCCGGTGCGCAATGTCACTCCCGCCAGCGATACTTGCGGCGAGAGATGACCATGGGGGAGGTCAACAACGTGGCAAACCCGGCAACAACGACACGACCGCCGACGCGCCGCACGGCATTCGCCGAGGGCGTGGATCTGGCGCGTGCCGCGGCGAACACCGAGCCCGGACGGCTGCGCATCATCGGCGCCGTCCTCGCCCTCCTCGTCGTCGCCTTCGGCGCCGTGACGGCCTGGCAGACGACCGACCGCGCGGCCGCCGCGGACGACGTGCTGCACAAGAGCCAGCCGCTCAGCACGGCCGCGGCCGACATCTACCGCTCGCTGGCCGACGCCAACACGGCCGCCTCCAGCGGCTTCCTCGCGGGGGGCGAGGAGACGGCGGAGTCCCGGCAGCGGTACGAGGAGGACATCGACACGGCCGCCGCCAAGCTCGTCACCGCGGCCAACAACGCCGACCCCGGCTCGGCCTCGACGGCGTCCATCACCAAGCTGAACAAGCTGCTGCCCGAGTACAAGGGCCTGGTGGAGCGCGCGCGGACGTACAACCGGCAGGGCTTCCCGGTCGGCGGCGCCTATCTGCGGTACGCGAACGAGAAGATGCAGGGCGAGATGCTCCCGGCGGCCGAGGATCTCTACAAGACGGAGAACCAGCGCCTGCAGGCGGACTACGGCGACGCCACGCCCTACCCGTGGGCGGCGATCGCGCTCGGCGTCCTCGCGCTGGCCGGTCTGGCCTGGGCGCAGGCCCGCAACTACCGCCGTACGAACCGCGTCCTGAACCACGGTCTGGTCGCCGCGACGGCGGCCTCCACCGTCGTCCTCCTCTGGCTGGTCGTCGGCCACACCGTGGCCCGCGCGGGTCTCGAGGACTCCTACGAGCACGGCGTCCGCTCGCTGAACGTCCTGCACGACGCGCGGATCGCCTCCCTCAAGGCGCGCGGCAACGAGAACCTCACCCTGGTGGCGCGCGGCGCCGAGACGGTGAAGGTGACGGCCGACGGCGACGAGGTCACGCTCGACAAGTACGACCACGAGTTCGACACCGAGATGACCACCCTCGGCAAGGGCCTCGCGCAGGCGGCGAAGCTGGCCGACGACCAGTCGGGCGAGAAGCCGGTCGCGTCGGCCGAGAGCAACATGGCGGAGTGGAAGAAGCGCCACACCACCGCTCGCGCGCAGGACGACAACGGCAACTACGAGCAGGCGCTGGCCCTGGTGATCGGCGGCAAGGACGCGACCGGCGCGTGCTTCGACAACGTCGACAAGAACCTCGCGGACGCGCTGGCGCACGAGCAGACCGAGTTCAAGCAGGCGGCCGGGGACGGCCTGGGCGCGATGACCGGTCTGTCGATCGGCGCCGCCGTGCTCGCCGTGCTGGGCGCCGCCGGAGCGGTCCTCGGCATCGGCCGCAGGCTGTCGGAGTACCGGTGAACGGGCGGGCACCGGGTAACGGACCGGTGGGAGGAGGCGTGACGATGCGTGTGCGACGGGTGCGGGCCGGCCTGAAGGGCTGGGGCGGAGTGGGCGCGATGGCGGCCGTGTGCGCCCTCGCGCTGGCGTTCGTGCTGCTGCTGCCGTGGACGCAGTCCCACGGCGAGGGGAGCACCGACCAGGGCGGCCAGGGCGCCGCCGAGGGCAGCCCGGCGGCCGACGCCACCTGCACGGCCCCGGAGAAGCAGACGCTGGCGCCGTCGACCGCCGACGGCACGACGATCGCCGCGATCAAGGCCCGGCAGGGCGAGAAGCGCAAGCTGATCGTCGGCGTCGACCAGAACAGCTACCGCTGGGGCTACCGCGATCCCAACAACACCGGCGCGGAGCTGGAGGGCTTCGACATCGACCTGGTCCACCGGATCGCCCAGGACATCCTCGGCGACCCGAACGCGGTCCAGTTCAAGGCCATCCCGACCAACCAGCGCATCCCGGCCGTCCAGGAGGGCCGGGTCGACATGATCGTGCGCACGATGACGATCTCGTGCACCCGTCTGGACGAAGTCGCTTTCTCCGCGCCGTACTTCAAGACGGGGCAGCAGGTCCTCGCCCCCAAGTCCTCGACGATCACGGGCTACAACGACACGCTGGCGAAGAAGAAGGTCTGCACGGCGACCGGTTCGACGGCCAACACCCAGCTGGCCGACGACAAGAAGGCGAACAAGCTGGCCTCCACCGTCGACATCTCCACCACCGTCCCCAACCAGCTCGACTGTCTGGTCCGGTTGCAGCTCGGCGAGGTCGACGCGGTGGTCACCGACGGCGCGCTCGCGGCCAGCCAGGCCGCCCAGGACCCCACGGTCGAGCTCAAGGGCGCCCCGTTCACGACCGAGTACTACGGCGTGGCGATGAAGAAGGACGCGAGCGATCTGGTACGCCGGGTCAACCAGATCCTGGTGGAGTACCGCGCGAGCGGCTGGCAGGCGTCGTACGACAAGTGGCTGTCCGCGACACTGGGCACGGACACGGCGAAGTCGCAGCCGCCCACGCCGCCGCAGTACCTGCGCACGAGCTGACGGACGGAACACCGGGCGGACCGCCGGGCAGGGCAGAGCAGCAGACAACCGACACAGGACGACACGGCAGCGAGAGGTGATCGATGGGCGTCACGGGACCTCCCGGGCCGGTGATGGACCGGGACGAGGTCGACCGTGCGCTGGCGCGGCTCGGTGCGGAGCACGAGGCGATCGAGACCTCGCTCCTCGCCCTGCAGGACCACGCGGGCCGCAGGCTCCTCGAAGGCGCCGAGCTCACCGGCGTCACCAAGGAGCGCTGGGCGTCCGCGGAGGCGTCGATCACGCTGCTGTGGGCGTACTTCGACGCGTACGCCGACGCGCTGCGCGGCGCCCGCGAGATCCGCTCGCGCCGCCGCTGGTCCAGTCGCGAGGACCTGGTGGAGCTGACGGAACTACTGCGCGGCGAGTCCGTCACGGTCGCGGGATCGGTCGCGGGATCGATCGCCGGCTCGGCCGCCGCGACCGCCCACGCGCCGACGCTGCACGGCACGGGCAAGCTCAGCCACAGCTTCTCCCTCAGCACCCTCGTCGACCGCATGAACGAGCTGTACGCGTCGTCGCTGGACATGGTCGTCGCCGCCGACGCGGTGTGGTCGGCGCTGCCCGCGCGGATAGATTTACTGGCCGCGGAGCTCCAGCGCACGCGTCGGCTCGCGCACTCCGTCGGTGTCCGCCCGGGCGAGCACCCGGCGGGCGACGACCTGGAGCGCATCACGCACACCCTGACCGCCCTGCGCGAGCAGGTCGTGTCGGACCCGCTCGCCTACTGGGCGCCCACACAGGGCAGTTCGGCGCCGGGCGGCGGCCGTCCGGACACCACGGTGTACGACCGTGAGGCGCGCGCCCTGGAGGACGTACGCCGGGAGATCGACGCCGTCCTGACGGTCCGGCAGGACGCCGAGCAGCGGCTGGTGAAGCTGCGGGACATCCTCAGCCGCGCCGACCGCACCCTCGCCGAGGCGCGCACCGCGCGCGGCGAGGTGCTCGCGAAGATCGCCGCGACCGAGGTGCCGGTGGTCAGCGGCCCGCCGACCGTGCTGCAGGAGCAGCTCGCGACGGCCGCCGAGTACCGCAGACACGCCCAGTGGCACCGGCTGTCGCCGCTCCTGGAGTCCCTGGAGGAGAAGGCGGAGGACGAACTGCTGCGCGCCCGCGAGTCGTTGACCGAGGTCACCCAGCCGCTGGCGGTCCGCGCGGAGCTGCGCGGCCGGCTCGACGCGTACAAGGCGAAGGTCGCCCGGCACGGGCTCGCCGAGGACCCGTTCCTCATCGAGCGCTACGACGCGGCGCGCCGCATGCTGTGGAGCGCGCCGTGCGATCTGCGCGTCGCCGAACAGGCCGTCCTGCGCTACCAGCAGGCGGCCGCCGAACTGCTCACGGCACCGCGCGTGCCGGACCAGGGCGGACCTCAGGACCGTAGGGGGGAGCAGTAACCATGAGTCAGGCGGGACAGTCGTGTCAGCGGCCGGGCTGCGAGGGTTCGTACGAGGACGTGGGCGGCGGCGAGCTGTACTGCGACACCTGCGGTCTGGCCCCGGTCGTGTCCTCGAAAGGCATGGTCGGCTCCCCGCCGACCGGGGTGACCCGCGGCGGCAAGGGCTCGTCGGGCAGCGCGAGTTCACGCTCCAGCGGGCAGAGCGCGCGCAGCTCCCGGACGTCGTCGCAGTCGTCGAAGTCGCGCCGCTCGGTGTCCGGGCGGCTGTCGCGCTCGCTCTCGGGCAGGTCGACGGGCCGCTCGGTGTCGGTGCGCAGCTCCGGTTCGACGGCCGGCTCCTCCGGGCGCGCCCGGCTCGGCGTCGGTCTGGTCTCGGTGCCGCAGGTGCCGCGTCCCGACCCGCGCGCGATGGTGCTGGAGAACCCCGAGGTCCCCGAGCGCAAGCGGTTCTGCTCGCGCTCCGACTGCGGTGCGCCGGTGGGCCGTTCGCGCGGCGAGCGCGAGGGCCGCACGGAGGGCTTCTGCACCAAGTGCGGCAACCCGTACTCCTTCGTCCCGAAGCTGAAGTCCGGCGACGTCGTGCACGGCCAGTACGAGGTCGCGGGCTGTCTGGCGCACGGCGGCCTGGGCTGGGTCTACCTGGCGGTGGACCGCGCGGTCTCCGACCGGTGGGTGGTCCTCAAGGGCCTCCTCGACACCGGCGACCAGGACGCGATGGCCGCCGCGATCTCCGAGCGGCGCTTCCTCGCGGAGATCGAGCACTCCAACATCGTGCGGATCTATAACTTCGTCGAGCACCTCGACCAGCGCACCGGCTCGCTCGACGGCTACATCGTCATGGAGTACGTCGGCGGCAAGTCCCTCAAGGAGATCGCCAACGACCGCCGGACCACGGCGGGCAAGCGGGATCCGCTGCCGGTGGAGCAGGCGTGCGCGTACGGCATCGAGGCCCTGGAGGCGCTCGGCCATCTGCACAGCCGCAACCTGCTGTACTGCGACTTCAAGGTCGACAACGCGATCCAGACCGAGGACCAGCTCAAGCTGATCGACATGGGCGCGGTCCGCAGGATGGACGACGACGAGTCGGCCATCTACGGCACGGTCGGCTACCAGGGGCCGGAGGTCGCCGAGGTCGGTCCCTCGGTCGCCTCCGACCTGTACACGGTGGGCCGTACGCTCGCCGTCCTGACGTTCGACTTCCAGGGCTACACGACCGTCTTCGTCGACTCCCTGCCCGACCCCGACAACATCGAGGTCTTCCGCCAGTACGAGTCCTTCTACCGGCTCCTCGTCCGCGCCACCGACCCCGATCCGGCCCGCAGGTTCGCCTCCGCGCAGGAGATGGCGGAGCAGCTGACGGGCGTGCTGCGCGAGGTCGTCTCGCTGCAGAGCGGCCGGGCGCGGCCCGCGCTGTCGACCCTGTTCGGGCCGGAGGTCAAGGTCACGGACAGCGAGCTGTTCCCGAAGCTGGACGGCGAGGTGTCGCGGCTGGGCTCCCGGGTCGCCGCGGTCAAGTCCCGTCGACTGTTCGGTAGTTCGGGGACGGCGGCGGCCCTCGCCGGTGCGGGCGGCGGCAGCGGTACCGGCGTTTCGGCCACGCCCTCGCTCGGCGCCGCTCCCCTTCCTGTCGTGGCTCCCGCGTTCGCGGGCGGAGCCTCGCTGCCGAGCACGGGCGCCGGCGCGGACACCGTCCCGTCACTGCCGAGTGCCGGCGGCGTCGCGTCGGCCGGCTCCTCGCCGACCGTCGTGCCCGGCGCCACCCCCGGCATCGTCAAGACCGTGCCCGCGCCCGCCGCGGCCCTCGCGCTGCCCGTGCCGCACGTCGACCCCGCCGACCCCAACGCGGGCTTCCTCGCAGGCCTGTTGACGTCCGGTCCCGGCGAGTTGATCACGGCCCTCACGGCCGCGCCGGCGCCGTCGGTCGAGACCCGGCTGCGACAGATCCGCGCCTGGCTGGAGAACGGCGACCACCAGGCCGCTCTCACCTCCCTCCGGACCCTGGAGGACGAACGGCCCGACGACTGGCGGGTGGTCTGGTACCGGGGCGTGGCCTCGCTGGTCACCGGCGACCACGAGGGCGCCGCGCTCTCCTTCGACGCGATCTACGACGCCTTCCCGGGCGAACCCGCGCCCAAGCTGGCGCTCGGCCTGTGCGCGGAGGTGCTGGGGCAGCTCGACAACGCCGCCGAGTACTACCGCCTGGTGTGGTCGACCGACCCGAGCTATGTGAGCTCCGCGTTCGGCCTCGCGCGCGTGCAGCTCGCCGCGGGGGACCGCCGGAGCGCCGTCCGGACGCTGGAGTCGGTGCCGGAGTCCTCCATCCACTACACGGCGGCCCGGGTGGCGGCCGTGCGCGCCCGGCTCCGGCAGCGGACCGCCCTCGCCACCGACGTACCCTTCCTGGAAGACCTCACCGCCGCCGCGGCCCAGGTCGAGGCGCTGGACGCCTACGGTCTGGATCCGACGCGGCGCGAGCAGTTGTCCGCGGAAGTCCTCGGCAGCGCCCTCGACTGGATACTCTCCGGTGGCCAGGGCACCGGCCCGGCCGCCCGGGCGCTGCTCGGCAGCGAACTGGACGAGCGGGGGCTGCGCTTCGGCCTGGAGCGCTCGTACCGCACGCTGGCCCGGCTGGCGACCGGCGGCGATGAGAGGATCGACCTGGTGGAACGTGCCAATCGTTACCGCCCCCGGACGTGGGTGTAGTTGATGTCGCAGATGCCCCGGCAGGCCGCCCTGCCGACGTGTCCGAGCTGCGCGGAGCCGCTCGACGCGGGTGACCGTTTCTGCGGCGCCTGCGGATACGACCTGTCCGCCGTGCCACCGCGCCCGGACGACCACCCGACCCTCACGATGAACGGCTCGACGCAGCCGACTCCTCCGGAGGGGCTGGGAATGAACACAGGGGTGGGCGTGGGAATGACCGGTCCGCCCGTACCGGGCGCCGGCTCGGGCCTGCCGGGCGCCACCGGTGCGGCCCTGCCGCCGCCGGACGGCCCCGGTGCTCCTCCCCCGCCGCCCCCCAGGGCCCCGGCGCCGTCCGCCGCCTCCCCCGGCGCCCCCGCCACCCCTGCCACCGGTGTCCGCTTCGATCGGCCCCCGGAGCCCGACGAGTACGCGCTGCAGGCGCCGGACCCGCGCGTGGCCGCCGAGGCCGCCGCGGGGGCCGAGCCCGCCAAGGTGTGCGTGGCCTGCCGTGCGGGCCGGGTGGACGACGACGGTTACTGCGAGAACTGCGGGCACGCCCAGCCGCGCGAACGGGACCATATGGAACTGGAGTCGGGCCCGCTGGCCGCCGTCAGCGACCGCGGCCTGCGCCACCACCGCAACGAGGACGCCTTCGGCCTCGGCTGCACCGCCCTGCCCGACGGCTCACCGGCCCTCGTGGCGATCGTCTGCGACGGCGTGTCCTCCGCGACCCGCCCCGACGACGCCTCGCTCGCCGCGTCGAGGGCGGCGAGCGCGGCGCTGCTGGCGGCCCTGCCGCAGGGCACGCATCCACAGGCGGCCATGCACGAGGCGATCGTCGCCGCGTCGCACGCGGTCAACGCGCTGGCCACCGAGCCCGCCACCGCCCGTGAGCACGCCCCGCACCAGAACGCTCCCGCCTGCACCCTGGTGGGGGCGGTCGTCACCCCCGGGCTGCTGGTCGTCGGCTGGGTGGGCGACAGCCGTGCCTACTGGATCCCGGCGGACCGCACCTCGCCCGCGGCCCGGCTCACCGAGGA
This sequence comes from Streptomyces sp. NPDC002623, assembly GCF_053592635.1. Lineage (NCBI taxonomy): Bacteria > Bacillati > Actinomycetota > Actinomycetes > Kitasatosporales > Streptomycetaceae > Streptomyces > Streptomyces sp. NPDC002623. The sequence goes on from NZ_JBSFWB010000008.1 coordinate 52,591, forward strand.
CGACTCGTGGGCCGCGCAGATGGTCGCCGCGGGACTGATGAACGAGGCGGAGGCCTACGCCGACGAGCGCGCCCACGCGATCACCGGCTGGCTCGGCGCCGACGCCTATGAACTGGAGCCGCACACCGCGTCCTTCAAACCCGACCGGCCGGGTGTGGTCGTGGTGTGCACGGACGGCCTGTGGAACTACGCGGAGGCGGCCGAGGAGATGGCCGAGGTCGTCCCGCCGGACGCCGCCGTCCGGCCCCTGCACAGCGCACGCGTCCTGGTCGGTCACGCCCTGGACGGCGGGGGCCACGACAACGTAACAGTGGCCGTCGTGCCGTTCCCCGCCCCCGTACAGGGGGCAGGATCGGCCTGAGGCCGCAAAACGGGGAAACACGGGTAACGCGGGGTAACGCGGAGCAACACGGCGTAACACGCGCAAGCACGGGGAAGCACGCGTAGGGGCCGGTGGGGACCGGCCCCTACCCAGACATCGCCCTGCGAACGTAGGGTTTTCGAGGGGGATTTGAGTAGGCATGGCCAATTTCTCGAAGTCGAACGTGCCGCAGTTCTCGGTGGACGTCTACCAGAACGAGTACCTCCCGGAGGGCGGCCGCGAGGTCAGCGCGATCGTCACGGTGACCTCCACCGGCGGCGGCACGGTGGGCAGCGCGGTCGCCGCGCCGCACCTCTACTCGCCGGGCGAGGGCCCGTCCGCCGCGGTGGCGGTCATGGTGGACTGCTCCGGCTCGATGGACTACCCGCCGACCAAGATGCGCAACGCCCGCGACGCCACCGCCGCCGCCGTCGACACCCTGCGCGACGGAGTGCACTTCGCGGTGATCGGCGGCACGCACGTCGCCAAGGAGGTGTACCCGGGCGGGGGCCGGCTCGCGGTCGCCGACGCGACCACCCGCGAGCAGGCCAAGCAGGCGCTGCGCCGGCTGAGCGCGGGCGGCGGCACGGCGATCGGCACCTGGCTGCGGCTGGCCGACCGGCTGCTGTCCACGGCGGACGTCGCCATCCGGCACGGCATCCTGCTCACCGACGGCCGCAACGAGCACGAGGCCCCGGAGGACCTGAAGGCCGCCCTGGACTCCTGCGCCGGACGCTTCACCTGTGACGCCCGCGGCGTGGGCACCGACTGGGAAGTGAAAGAAGTCACAGGGATCGCCTCCGCCATGCTCGGCACCGCCGACATCGTCGCCGACCCGGCCGGCCTCGCCGCCGACTTCACGCAGATGATGGAGACGGCGATGGGCAAGGAGGTCGCGGACGTCGCGCTGCGGCTGTGGACCCCGGTCGGCACCACCGTCAAGTTCGTCAAGCAGGTCGCGCCGACGGTCGAGGAGCTGACCGGACGCCGCACCGAGGCGGGCCCGCGCGCGGGCGACTACCCCACCGGTTCCTGGGGCGACGAGTCCCGCGACTACCACGTCTGCGTCGAGGTCCCGGCCGCGAGCCTCGGCCAGGAGATGCTGGCCGCGCGGGTCTCGCTGGTCATCCCGCAGCCCGAGGGCAGCGTCCAGAACCTGGGCGCGCAGGGTCTCGTCCGGGCCGTGTGGACCGACGACATGGCCGCCTCGACGTCGATCAACCCTCAGGTCGCGCACTACACGGGCCAGGCCGAACTGGCACAGGTCATCCAACAGGGGCTGGATCTGCGCAAAGCGGGCGATATGGATGGAGCAACGGCCAAACTGGGCCGGGCCGTTCAGCTCGCGAGCGTCTCGGGGAACGCGGATACTGCGAAACTGCTTGCGAAGGTGGTGGACGTGGTCGATGCCACGACAGGTACTGTGCGACTGAAGGCGAAGGTCGCGGACGCCGACGAGATGACGCTCGAGACCCGGTCCACAAAGACTGTTCGTGTAAAGAAGTGACCTGAACGAGCTTTTGGGACACCGAAGCAGAGAGGGGGACGCGCCGACATGCCGACCTGCCCGAACGGACACCAGTCGGGTTCCGACGACTGGTGCGAGGTCTGCGGTCACCGCATGGCCGGTGCCGTACCTCCGCCCCCGCCGCCCCCCACCGCCGGCTACGGCTTCCCGCCGCCCCCGCCCGGCCAGGGCCCGCCCGGCCAGCCCGGCCAGCCCGGTGGAGGACGGCATCTGTCCTCCGTACCGGACCACGAGCCGGAGCTCTGCCCGCAGTGCCGTACGCCCCGTGAGGGCGGCGCGCCCTTCTGCGAGGAGTGCCGGTGGAACTTCCTGACCAACACGGCGACCTCGTACATGCCGGCCGCCCCGCGGCCCCCGGCCCCCGGCCCCGGCGCTCCGGGCGGACCTGGTGGTCCCGGCGGCCCCGGTGGTCCCGGCGGCCCCGGTGGGCAGTTCCCGCCGGCGCCTCCGTCCTACGGGGGCAGTGACTCGTTCGACTACCAGAGCTCCCGCCCGTCGCAGGTGAACCGTCCCGCCGAACCGTTGCAGCCCTTCGGCGGCGAGCCGGGAGGTCCCTCGGGACGAGCGGGCGGCCCCCCGCCGTTCGGCCGCGAGCCTTCGGGTCCGGGCGGACCCGGTGGACAGGGCGGTCCCGGTGGACCCGGCAGGCCCGGCGGCCCGCCCGGTCCCGGCGGCGGCCGTCCCCCCGGCCCGCCCGGCGCCGACCCCTTCGCAGGCCCGCCGTCGGGTCCCCCGCAGGACCCCTACCGGCGGGAGCAGACCGGGCAGTCCTCCGACCCCTTCGGCCGTGAGCCGTCCGCCGACCCCTTCAACCGCGAGCCGTCCGCAGATCCCTTCGGACGCCTGCCCTCCGGTCCCGGCGGTCGTCCGCCCGGCCCGCCCGGCTCCGGCCAGGGTGGCCCGTCCGGCTTCGGCGGCGACCCCTCGCGGCCGGTTCCGCCGCCGCCCGGGCCCACGCCCACGGCCGGCCCCGGCATGCCGGGTCAGGGCGGCCACGGTCGCCATGGCGGCGGCCAGGGCGGTCCGGGAGGCCCCGGAGGTCCGGGGGCTCCGCAGGCCTTCCAGCCGTCCGGTCCGCCGGCCCAGCCGGGCTACCCGCAGGAGACCGGCCGACCGCAGGGCGGCCAGCCCTTCGGCGGCGGTGACGACGACTGGGTGCTCTCCCCGCCGTCGCACACCGGCCCCGGCGGTCCCGGTGCGCCCCAGGGCGGCGGTGGCTACGGCTACCCGCAGCCCGGCACCACGCAAGCGCCGCCCCCGCCCGGCCCGGCGTTCCCACAGCAGCCGACGACCTGGTCCGCGACGATCGGCCCGGACCGCGCGTACTTCATGGCGATGATGCACCGCTCGGGCCCCGAGGCCGCGGGACTGAACCTGCCCGCGTACTCGCCCGAGCAGCAGCGCGCGCTCACCGGCAACCAGATCACCATCGGCCGCCGCCGGCACTCCACGGGCGAGACCCCCGACATCGACCTGTCGGTGCCGCCGGAGGACCCGGGCGTCTCGCACCAGCACGCGGTGCTGGTCCAGCAGCCGGACGGCAGCTGGGCGGTCGTCGACCAGAACTCGACGAACGGCACGACGGTCAACGGCTCCGAAGAACCGATCCAGCCGTTCGTCCCGGTACCGCTGCAGGACGGCGACCAAGTGCACGTCGGCGCCTGGACGACGATCACGGTCCGCCGCGGCTAGGAGCGCCGCCAGGCGCTCCGCCGGGGGTGCCGCGAAGTGCCTGTGCCGTCGTTCCGCTGCGGTGCCGTCGTGGCTGGTCGCGCAGTTCCCCGCGCCCCTTCGGGGCGCTGCCGACTTCGCCCGACCCGCTCAGGCCCGGACAGGCTCTGGACCTCTAGGGCTCTACCAGGCCGGTGTCGAACGAACCGGGCAGGGGCCAGGCGTACGGCCCCTCCGGTTCGTCGAGCCAGGCCCAGGCGTGCTCGACGCCGACCGTGACGCCGAAGCGCTCCCGCCCCGGCCTGCCCTCGCGCTCCCACAGGGCGAACGCCTCCTGCGGTTCGAGGGTGTCCCGGGTCAGCGCCAGCAAGAAGTGGAACAGCTCGCTCTCCCTGGCCCGGCGCGGCACCCCGGCGAGCGCCACCGGCTCCGGCTCGGGCCGCTCCGACCCGCACGGCGGCGACCCACGCAGCGGCACGAAGTAGGCCGGGGTGTGCAGAAAGCGCCCCTCGGCCTGGTCGGCGTCCCGGACGGTCAGCGCGATCAGCCCGGTGGCCAGCGGCGCCAGGATCAGGGCGCCGGGGACGCACTGGGGCAGCCAGACCCGGGGGATCGACGTCAGCGTGCAGGTCGCGATGATCCGGTCGAAGGGGGCGCGTTCGGGGACCCCGCGCGCCCCGTCCCCGGTGACGACGGTGGGCCGGTACCCGGCGGCGGCGAGATGCCGACGGGCGGACTCGGTGATCTCCGCATCCAGATCGACGGTGGTGACGTTCCCGTCGCCGAGCCGGTACGACAGCAGCGCCGCGTTGTAGCCCGTGCCCGCGCCGATCTCCAGGACCCGGCTCCCGTCCTCGACCCGCAGCTCGGCCAGCATCAGCGCCATCAGCGAGGGCTGGCTGCTGGAGGAGACCAGCACACCGTCGCGCATCCGGGTGGCCAGGGGGACGTCCTCGTACGCGCCGCGCACCCAGCGTTCCCGGGTGCGCGGGTCGGGGCTCTCGCCCCAGCGCCGTTCGTAACCGCCGCCGCCGACGCCGCCGACGCCGGAGCCGCCTACGCCTCCGACGTAGTAGTACGGCACGAAGAGATGCCGCGGGACGTTCGCGAAGGCCTCCCGCCATCGCGGGTCGGCGTCGAAGGCCCCGCTCGCCTCGATCACGCGTACCAGCGTGGCACGTGCGGAGACGGCGAGGCCCGCGAGCGGCTCGCCGCCCCGGTCGACTTCATGGGCGCCCATGACTCCACTGTGCGGCGCGCGGCCCCGGGAAGCGAGCCCCACGGCGACCCTTGGAGCGAGCCCCGCGGCAAGCCCTGAGGTAAGCCCTGAGGTAAGCCCCGGGACAAGCCCTGGCGGTGGTCCTAAGCCTCGGGTCCTCCGTCTCCCCGTCTGAGACCATGGGGGATGTGAAAGAGATTCGGCGCGGCACGCTTCAGGAGCAGACCTTCTACGAGCAGGTCGGTGGGGAGGAGACCTTCCGCCGACTGGTCCACCGTTTCTACCAGGGAGTCGCCGAGGACCCGATCCTGCGGCCCATGTACCCCGAGGCCGATCTGGGCCCGGCCGAGGAGCGTTTCGCGCTCTTCCTCATGCAGTACTGGGGCGGCCCGACGACCTACAGCGACAACCGCGGCCACCCGCGCCTGAGGATGCGCCACGCGCCCTTCGCCGTGGACCGAGCCGCGCACGACGCCTGGCTGAAGCACATGCGCGTCGCGGTCGACGAGCTCGCCCTGCCCGAGGAGCACGAGCAGACGCTGTGGAACTACCTGACGTACGCGGCGGCGTCGATGGTGAACACCCCGGAGTGACCCTCGGGGCCGACTCTCGGCTGTGACTGTCAGCTGTGCCCCTCGGGACCGGCTCTCAGGGGTGCTGTCGACGGACGCTGAGGGACGGCATCCCGAGCCCCGAGCCCGCACGCCGTACGGCGATCGACCCGTACGGGGTGCGCAGCCGCAGCCACCCGCCGAGCGAGAGCAACGCCAGGTCCCCCGAGCCCGCCGAGGGGCGAAGGAAGCCGAGCGACTGGGCCGCGTGCACGGCCCGCACGGGAAGACCGGTCTCCCCGACCGTCCGGGACCAGATCTCCCGCCCGATCCGGTCGAGTTCGGCCCGGGTCCGCAGTTCGGCCGCCAACTCCTCGGTACGGGACCGGAATTCGGCGACGGCCGCACCGACCATCGTCCGCAGCGCGTCCGGCGCGGGCAGCCCCGCCTCGGGCCGCCAGCCACCGCGCGGCGGCAGCACACCGGCCCACGGCGGCCCGGTGACGGCCGCGGGGACGACGGCGGTGGCCGCGCCGTCGTCGACGGACTCCAGCAGCTCGCCCGCCGAGACGGTCACGTCCAGCGTGACGTCTAGGCCGTTCTCGTACGGCTTGGCCAGCCGGACCGCGCGGATCGCGAGCACCTCGAAGGACGGCGGCCGGCCGAAGACGGCGAGCGCGGTGCCGGCCGCCTGCAGCCGTACCGCGGCCCCACGGTCGTAGTGGAGCAGCCGGGAGAGGAAGGCCGCGAGGTCCGCAGCCTCCCCCTCGTCGGCGAGGTGGAGCACCGTCATGCGGCGACGGCCTCCTTCTCGGCGGCCTGGTCGTCGTCCCGGTACTCGTTCAGGAACTCACGCTCGTCCGCGGTGATCCGGCGCGGCGTTTGAGTCTCGAAGTCGAACGGCACCACGACAGTGGAGGCCTGGACGTAGACGACGTCCCCGTCCTTCACCTCGTAGGTGATGGTGAAGGACGCCGCCTTTATCTCCGTGACCCACAGCTCGATGTCCACGGGCGTGTGCCGGTGGACGAGCTGCCGCTTGTAGTCGATCTCGTGGCGCGCCACCACGGACCCCTGCTTGAAGTTCTTCTCCGGGCGGAACAGGAAGTCGATACGGGCTTCCTCCAGGTAGCGGAGGAAGACCACGTTGTTGACGTGGCCGTACGCGTCCATGTCCGCCCAGCGCAGCGGGCAGCGGTAGATGTGCCGCAAGATCGATCAGCCCCGGGTCAGCTTCTTGTAGGTGGCGCGGTGCGGACGAGCTGCGTCCGCGCCGAGACGCTCGATCTTGTTCTTCTCGTACGACTCGAAGTTGCCCTCGAACCAGAACCACTTGGAGTCACCCTCGTAGGCGAGGATGTGCGTGGCCACTCGGTCCAGGAACCACCGGTCGTGGGAGACGACCACGGCCGCACCGGGGAACTCCAGCAGCGCGTTCTCCAGGCTGCTGAGGGTCTCGACGTCGAGGTCGTTGGTCGGCTCGTCGAGGAGGAGCAGGTTGCCGCCCTGCTTGAGGGTGAGCGCGAGGTTGAGACGGTTGCGCTCACCGCCGGAGAGCACACCGGCGGGCTTCTGCTGGTCCGGCCCCTTGAACCCGAAGGCGGAGACGTACGCGCGGCTCGGCATCTCGACCTGACCGACGTTGATGTAGTCGAGCTCGTCGCTCACCACGGCCCACAGCGACTTCTTGGGGTCGATGTTCTCTCGGCTCTGGTCGACGTACGAGATCTTGACGGTCTCGCCGACCTTGATGCTGCCGGAGTCCGGCGTCTCGAGCCCCTGGATCATCTTGAAGAGCGTGGTCTTGCCGGCGCCGTTGGGGCCGATGACCCCGACGATGCCGTTACGCGGCAGCGTGAAGGAGAGATCGTCGATGAGCACCTTCTCCCCGAATGCCTTGGAGAGGTTGTTGACCTCGACGACGATGGAACCGAGCCGCGGGCCCGGCGGGATCTGGATCTCCTCGAAGTCCAGCTTCCGCATCTTGTCGGCCTCGGCCGCCATCTCCTCGTACCGGGCGAGACGGGCCTTGGACTTGGCCTGACGCCCCTTGGCGTTGGACCGCACCCAGTCGAGCTCTTCCTTCAGCCGCTTGGCGCGCTTGGCGTCCTTCTGCCCCTCGACCTTGAGGCGGGTCGCCTTGGTCTCGAGGTAGGTGGAGTAGTTGCCCTCGTAGGGGTGGGCGCGACCGCGGTCGAGCTCCAGGATCCACTCGGCGACGTTGTCGAGGAAGTACCGGTCGTGGGTGACGGCGACGACGGTGCCGGGGTACTTCGCGAGGTGCTGCTCCAGCCACTGCACGGACTCGGCGTCCAGGTGGTTGGTGGGCTCGTCGAGCAGCAGCAGGTCGGGGGCCTCGAGCAGCAGCTTGCACAGCGCGACCCGGCGGCGCTCACCACCGGACAGGTTGGTGACGGGCCAGTCGCCGGGCGGGCAGCCCAGGGCGTCCATGGCCTGCTCGAGCTGGGTGTCCAGGTCCCACGCGTTGGCGTGGTCCAGGTCCTCCTGCAGCTTGCCCATCTCGTCGAGCAGCGCGTCCGAGTAGTCGGTCGCCATCAGCTCGGCGACCTCGTTGAAGCGCTTGAGCTTGCCCATGATCTCGGCGGCGCCGTCCTGCACGTTCTCCAGGACCGTCTTGGCCTCGTCGAGCGGCGGCTCCTGCAGCAGCATGCCGACGGAGTAGCCCGGCGACAGGAAGGCATCACCGTTGGAGGGGTGCTCCAGCCCCGCCATGATCTTCAGAACGGTGGACTTACCGGCACCGTTCGGCCCGACCACACCGATCTTCGCGCCGGGGAGGAAGCTCAGCGTCACGTCGTCAAGGATGACCTTGTCGCCGTGCGCCTTGCGCGTCTTGCGCATGGTGTAGATGTACTCAGCCAAGAGAAACCGTCCGGCAGCTTGAAATCAGGCAGTGGGCAGATACACCCCATCTTGCCTGAGGTCCACCCCCGGGTGGTAACCCATATGGTCGGGGGCGGCTGACCTGGGGGTTCGGGGTTGACGGCTGGGGCTCGTCCGTCGTTGCCGGTCGCCGGTTGCCGACGAGTGGCCTCGGAGGACGTCGGACACCCGTGGTCCGCGGACCAGGTCTTCGGCGTCCGGGGCGGACTGCGGCAGGCTCCGTGCAGCGGAGATGCACCGAGAAGATGCACCGATGAGATGCACCGATGAGTTCCGCCGGCCGGGCCGGTCTACAGGACGTACGTCATCGAGACGCCGACTGGAGACCCACCATGACGAATCCCGCGCACCCCGGCCGCATGCTGTTCGTGAACATCCCCGTGGCCGACCTCGAACGCAGCAAGGCGTTCTTCGCTGGTCTCGGGTTCAGCTTCAACCCGAACTTCACCGACGAGACCGCCGCCTGCATGCTGGTCGGCGAGCACGCCTTCGTCATGCTGCTCAGCCGTGAGAAGTTCGCGCAGTTCGCGAAACTGCCGATGGCCGATCCCACCACGCACACGCTGGCGCTGTACTGCTTCAGCGTGTCCTCCCGTGACGAGGTCGATACGGTCAGCGCCGCTGCACTCGCGGCGGGCGGCTCCGAGGCGGACGGGGCAGAGGACTACGGCTTCATGTACTCACGCAGCTTCTTCGACCTCGACGGCCACGGCTGGCAGGTCATGTGGATGGACCCGGCGGCGGTGGAGCAGGGCCCCGAGGCGTTCGCGGCCTCCACACAGAACGCCGATGCCCCGGCCTGACCCAAGCGGTCGCCGACCACAGCCCCACCACCTGTAATGCCCCGGACCACGATCGGTCCGGGGCATTCGACCGACGGAGTTCATTCTCGATAGACCACTACCCTGTCGCCCGTGATCTCCAGGTCGACACGAATGCGATCCGCTGCCGCTCCAGAATCTGCCGCAGCGCTTCCGCGCGGCAGAATGACATTCACTGTCCAGGGCCCCATGTAACGATTACCGGACCACTGGAACTCCGAGGGCAACTCGACATTGATTCGGGTGAACTTGTGAGGCGGTAGGGCGACAGAGACCGGGATGGAGAATTCAACCTCCGAGCCCCCGCGTACAACGGTGGCCTCGCTGTCGAGCGTGGCCGAGTGATCGCCGCTTGCCGAACATTGGATCGCGTAATCAGAGGGGACCGTCAGATGAACAGCCTTCACCAATTCATCGGTATCGCCGCCGTTGTGCACGGTCAATTCGATCACGTGCCCGTTTTTCGCTTCACCGACCCCACTCCCTCTCGTGGAATCCTCGCCCGCCGTTTCCCCTGTCCGCAAGGAGGCGATCGTCACCGGCTCCGGCTCGACTTGACTGCTCATCGCTTCCGGCTGACACGGATGACGGAGATGGCGTAGAAGACGCAGATGGCTCGGCTAAGCGTTCGGGCTCCGCATCTGCGGAATTGCCGGATTGAGAAGCATGATGGGCACGGCGTTTTCTTCTCAAGCCACCGGCCTGGACCGGCGTACGCGCCCCGTCACTGACGGGGTCGACGCCATGGAACGCAAACGATCAGTCCTGCGCCCTGTTCTCCTTGCGGCCGGTGAGGATCAGTGCCGCTCCGCCGATGACCACCAGGCCGATGGCCGTGCCCGCGATGAGGGGGGTGACGCTGGTGCCGCCTGTCGCGGCGAGGTCGGTGTCGTTCGTGACGGAGGTGCCGCCCACCGTGGCCGGGCTCGGTTCGCTGAGGGTCTGGGTGGTCAGGCCGGCGGTCTCGTCGGCCTGGGTCTGGCAGTCCAGGACGCCGGTGAAGCGGTTCTCGTCGCCTTGAGGCCCGTCGATCGTGAAGTCGTAGGCCTGGTCCTCCTGCAGCGGGATCGTCACCGTCTGGGACTCGCCCGCGGGGATGGCGTACTCGGTGCCCATCAGCTCGTAGACGAAAGCCGCGTCGCCCTGGTTGGTGGCGGTGATGTCCACGCCCGTCTTCGCGCAGTTCTTCGCCGCCGACAGCGCCGGAATGGCGCCCTGCTTCGCCCAGGTCGCGCTCGCCGTCGCCGACACCGTCGACTCGCTGGAGCCGGCCAGGATCTGGGTCTGGCTGCGGCTGTCGGAGGTGAAGGCGCGGCCGACGGGAACGGTGGTCGAGGCCTGGACGGTCAGCTCGGCCGAGCCGTCGGCCGAGTCGAGGGGCACGTCGAAGAACAGCTGGCTGCCGTTCGTCACCGACGTGACCTCCTTGCCGTCCTTCCCGACGATCCGTACCCCGCTGGTGGCGGCGTCCAGCGGGGGCGTCACCGTCACGCCGCTCGCGTTGGTGTGCACCGTCACCGGGCCGAGCAGTTCGCCGGGGTGGCCGGAGACGGCGGGTGCGTCGAGGGTGAGCGAGGCCTTGGGCTCGGCCAGGACCCGCGCGGCCTTCTGGAGGTAGTCCGCCAGCCGCTCGGCCTGCGGGTCGACGGCGTCGACGGCCGCGCCGTCCGAGTAGCGCCAGATGGCGACCTGGGTGCCGGCGGCCGCGTCCTGCTCGGTGAGACCGCCGTCGATGCCCGCCTTGTCCGCGAGCGCGGCGAGGTCGTTGACCTGGGGGTACGAGTTCTGCAGGATCCAACGGATGCGGCCCGCGTCCTGGTTGGCGCCGAGCGAGGTGCCGCTCCACGGCGTCTCGTGGTACTTGGCGTCCCGCTGCGTGGGGTTGAAGAGGTCGACGCAGTAGGTCTGCAGAGTGCCGCCGCCCTCGACGGACATCTCGAACAGGCCGGCCGAGACCTCCTGGTCCCCGCTCTCGGCATGGATCACGGCGGCGCCGAAGGTCTTGAGGCCGCCTATGGTCGCGGTGGCTCCGCCCTGACTCTGTGTCATCTCGGCGGCCGCGGCCGGGCCTGCACTCGCGAGCACGCCGAAGGCGGCGGCGACGAAGCCGGACACCAGCGTCGCCACCGTGAGGCAGACCGCCCCCCGTCCACGCACGAACGGCGCGGAGAACGAAGAAATCACGCAATTCCCCTTCGAGCAGGACCCGTTGATGTGGGGGGTACGGTCCCACCAGCAGAATCAGAAGCCCCGTGAGCCACGTCCGGCATCCTAGAGACGCCGCGCACCACGCTTACCGGTCATCTCATCGGATCGCCGATCCGACTCGGAATCGTTATCCCCAAGATCGTCCACCGGCCCGGCTTATCGACAAATCCATTCGGTCGCTTGGAACGCATTCGTCGATAAGCCGCAGTTCGACCTCGGGGGCCCGGTCACGACCGTTGACACTCCGTCACCACTGCGCGCCCCCCTCCGCGCCCCCACGCACCCCGCCCGTCCGCTCAACTCACCTCACGTCAGTCGCGTGGCCGCGCCTGGCCTCGCCTCACGACACCGCCACCGGCTCGCGTCGGCGCGCGGTATCGGGCTCCGGCTGCTTGGAGTCCATGGCATCCACGGAATCCGAGGCACCCATGGAATCCGAGGTACCCATGGAGTCCATGGCACCCGTGGAGTCCATGGCACCCGTGGAATCCACGGCCGGTGTCTCCCAGTTGGGCTCGGGCTGCGTGGGCGCTCCGACGGCCGTCGGCTCGGGGCGGCCCGAGCGCCGGAAGGCCGAGGTGCCCCGCGAGATGTCGTGGCCGATCGCCACCGCGTCGATGTCCGCCGACGTCCGGCTCTGCTGTCCCTCGCGCAGTTCCGTGCGCACCTTCAGCCTGCCCTGGACGATCACCGGGTCGCCGACGTTCAGCGAGGCCGTCGCGTTCGTGGCCAGTTGGCGGTTGGCCCACACCGTGAAGAAGTTGGTGTGCCCGTCCGTCCAGGCGCTCTTCTCGCGGTCCCAGTAGCGCGAGGTCACCGCCAGCCGGAACCTCGCCGACCCGCCCGCAGCCAGGTCCCGGTAGACCGGCTGCGTCGCCACGTTGCCCACCGCGCAGATGATCGTGTCGTTCACTTCGACCACTCCCTCGCCGGACGGTCGCGCCGCCCGGATACGCGTACGGGCCCGTCCCGTACGGTTGCGTCCGCCTCGGCGGTCACGGTCGCCGCGTTCACCGCGTACCGTCACCGCCCTCGCTGCGACCGCGTCCGTCGCGATCGCCGCGAAGCCAGACTGCCTCCGTCGGGCCGGGCCCGCCGAGCGCTGTGGATCACCGTCCGCCTGTGGAAAACTCCACCACCCGGACGAGTGATCTACGCCCCGCTCCCCATGATCACCCGGTCCCACGCGCCCTCACCGTGCGCCCGCATCACGTGCCCACACCGTGCGTCCTCACCGCGTGCCCGCACCGTGCGCCCTCCCCGCGTGCCCGCACCGCGCGTCCTCACCGTGTGCCCGCCCCCACGCCCGTGACCCGCGCGTACTGCTCCCGGACCTCCCGGTACCGCAGCAGTTCCGCGGCCACGGGGTCCAGGACGCGCGCCCGGCCGCAGCCTGCCGCCGCCTCCCGCAACCGGCGCTCCGCGTCCTGTCCGTACCGCCGGGCCGGTCCCCGGGCCGCCAGCCGGCAGCTCCACTCGACCAGCGGACCGCCGATGATGCCCGCCACCATCAGCAGCACCGGAACCCCGAGGTTCGGCGCCATGACCCCGACGATCTGGCCGACCAGCCACAGCCCGCCGACGGCCTGGAGGAGGGTCATGGACGCCTGCGCCAGAACGGCCGCCGGCCACCAGCCGGGCCGCGGCGGCCGTCCGGGCGGCAGTCCGGCGCGCTCCGCCAGCTCGTCCAGCGCCTCGGGCAGCCCCTGCGCACCGCGTACGGCCGCCTCCCGCACGGCCTGCGCCCACGGCATGGGCAGCCCCGCCGAGGCCCGCTCGGACACCGTGCGCACCGCCTGCTCGACCCGTTGCCGTGCGGTGGCCTCCTCGTCGGCCTGGGCGCGCACGGGGAGCCGTCCGGTGGGAGGGTCGCGCCGCTCCTGGTGCCACCGCCACAGCCGCAGCCACGGCGTTCCGCACGCGCGGCCCGCGTGGCGCAGCCAGGCGCGTTCGGCGGCCTCGCCCGCCGCGGTGGCGCCCACGGCGTCCGCGAGCAGGGCCGCGAACTCGTCCCGCGCCTCCTCGCTGAGCCCGGTCCGCCGCCCGGTGGCGTAGACGGACCGCAGTCGCCACGCGGCCACGTCCACGTCGGCGGCGATGCGCCGGGCCGCGGCACCGCGCTCCGCGACGAACTGACCGAGCAGCTCGCGCAGTTCCCCGATGCCGTCCCCGGTGAGCGCGGACAGGGCGAGCACGGTGGCGCCCGGTTCGCCGTATTCGCCGAGGGCTACGCCGTCCTCGTCGAGCAGCCGCCGCAGGTCGTCGAGGACCAGGTGGGCGGCCTCGCCGGGCAGCCGGTCGACCTGGTTGAGGACGACGAACATGACCTCCGCGTGGCCCGCCATGGGCCGCAGATAGCGCTCGTGGAGGACGGCGTCGGCGTACTTCTCCGGGTCCACGACCCAGATGACGGCGTCGACGAGCCCCAGGACGCGGTCGACCTGCTCGCGGTGCTGCACGGCCGCCGAGTCGTGGTCGGGCAGGTCGACCAGGACGAGCCCGCGCAACTGGGCCTCCGCGTCCGCGCTCTGCACCGGCCGTCGGCGCAGCCGGCCCGGGATGCCGAGCCGGTCGATGAGACTCGACGCGCCGTCGCTCCAGTTGCACACGATGGGCGCGGAGGTGGTCGGCCGACGGACGCCCGTCTCCGAGATGGTCACTCCGGCGAGGGCGTTGAACAGCTGTGACTTGCCGCTGCCGGTGGCGCCCGCGATGGCGACGACGGTGTGCTGCCCGGAGAGCCTGCGCCGGGCCGCCGCCTCGTCGAGGACCCGGCCGGCCTGGGCGAGCGTCCGGCTGTCGAGGCGCGTGCGCGAGAGCCCCACGAGTTCGCGCAGCGCGTCGAGGCGGGAGCGCAGGGCTCCGTCGTAGGCGAGCGGGGTCGAGGGCAGAGGGGCGACGCCACCGCCGCCGGGCCGCTTGTCCATGACGGCGGCCTGCTCGGCGGCCGAGGCCTCGCTCACGCGACGGGCGATGAGACCGTCGTCCCAGGCTCCGGCGGAGTCCGTGCGGGCGTCCGGACGCGACGGGGCGTCTTCGCCGGCGTCGGGCACGCGCGCGGGGTTCGCGGGGTTCTCCGCCGTGCCGACCTCCGCCATGCCGACCTCCTCGGGACCTCTGCGGCCCTGCGCCTGACCCCCGCCTTCCACATTCAGCTCCGCACCCGCACCCGCACCCGCACCCGCGCCGTCGCCTTCCCGCTCCCCCGAGGTCCTGTCGTCCGTGTGATCCATGTGATCCGTGTGATCTGTGTGATCCGTATGACCTGTCTGGTTGGTGTGATCGGTGCGGTCCGTGTGGTCCGTGTGGTCCTGGTCAGTGACGGCGGTCACCGGTCACCTCTCCTTCTGCAGTACGGACAGCGCGGCGATGAGTTCGGCCTGGGGTTCGGGGTGGACTTCGAGTGCGTCAAGCGGGGCGAGGCGGCGCTCGCGTTCGGTGTGCATCACACGGTCGAGATGTTCGGTGAGCAGCCGTCCGGCCCGGTCGCGCAGCCGCAGCGCGCCATGGGCGCCGATCCGTTCGGCGAGTCCCTCGCCCGCGGAACGCGCCCTGCGGCCGCCCAGCAGGGCGGTGGCGACGAGGGCGGCGACCACGTCCGGATCGGGCGCGAGACCGCGCTCCAGGCCGCGTACCTCGTCCTCGGCGTACTCCTCGAGCTCGCGCCGCCAGCGTCGTACCGCCAGGCCGATCCGGTGTTCGGCGTTCTCCTGCGAGGTGTCCCGGTCCGTCAGCGTCGGTGCGCTCGATGCCGGTTCGCGCCGCCAGGCTTCGTCGATGCGCTCGTCGGCCGCGGTGACGGCGCACAGCAGGAGCGCGCCAAGGCTTTCCACCAGGGCGTCCAGGAGTTCGCCTGCGGTGCAGTCCAGCGGGAAGGCCCGCCAGCGTTTGAGCGCGTCGCCGGCGAGCACCGCGCCGCTCTGCAGACGCCCCCGCACGCGCGTGTACTCGCTGTCGTACGCCCCGTCGACGGCGGAGGTGAGCCGCAGCGCGGCCGCGTACTGCGCGGCGGCGGCACCGGCCAGTTCGGGCATCCGGGCCTTGAGCGAGGCGAGCACGCCGTGGGCCGTGCGGGCCAACGCGTGGCGGCGGGCGCCGGGGTCCTGGGTGTGATGGACCAGCCAGGTCCGCAACGGCGCGACGGCGGTGGCCGGGAGGAGCCCGCCGCCCCAGGCGGACTCGGGCAGTTCGGGCACGGTGAAGCGCGGTACGTCGCCCAGCCCGGCCTTGGTGAGCAGGGCGCCGTACTGCCGGGACACCTCGGAGACGACCTGGTGGGGCACCCGGTCGAGGACGGTCACGAGCATGGCGTCGTACTCCTTGGCGGTGCGCAGCAGATGCCAGGGCACGGCGTCGGCGTATCGGGCGGCCGTCGTGACCATCACCCAGACGTCGGCGGCGCAGATCAGTTCTGCGGCGAGGACGCGGTTGCCGGCGACGAGGGAGTCGATGTCGGGCGCGTCGAGGAGGGCGAGGCCGGGCGGGAGGGTGTCGGCGGTCTCGATCCGCAGCACCCGTCTGCCGTCCTCGCCGGGGAGCAACAGGTCGTCCGCCGACTCCTGATGAGGCGCCCACACGCGTGTGAGGCCGGGCAGCACCCGCATGCCGCTGAACCAGTGATGGTCTTCCGGGTGGCACACGAGCACCGGAGTCCGTGTCGTGGGCCGCAACACGCCCGCCTCGCTGACCCGCCGCCCCACCAGGGAGTTGACGAGCGTCGACTTGCCGGCGCCGGTGGACCCGCCCACGACGGCCAGAAGCGGCGCTTCAGGCTGCCTGAGCCGGGGAACCAGGTAGTCGTCGAGCTGGGCGAGCAGTTCGTCGCGGTTGGCACGCGCGCGTGGGGCCCCCGCCAGGGGGAGCGGAAAGCGCGCGGCGGCGACACGGTCGCGCAGGGCGGAGAGTGCGTCGAGCAGCTGAGGCCGTACGTCCAAGGTCACCACACGCGAAGAATGCCCAATTTTAGGGGATTTATGAAGCATATAGGCATGTCTGCGCGCCGATAGGACACAAGGGACGGAAGGTACGACTGGGACAGAGGCACAGCGCAGGCATAACGAGTGCACAACACCCGTAGCCCTGGAGGGCAAAAGCGATGCACGATTCGCACCTGCCTGCGATTATCAGGACCGCTTCACCGAACCTCCACATTGAGCCACGGAGGCGAAGCAACCAGGACAAGGAACCGGGAGCCCTATCCTTGTCCCCGGCAACGTCACGGATCAGCCCACACCCGGGCAGCACGTACGAGGCCACCACACCCGGCCCCCGTAGCTCAGTGGATAGAGCAGGCGCCTTCTAAGCGCTTGGCCGCAGGTTCGAGTCCTGCCGGGGGCGCAAGTCTCCGCCCTCCCTCCGGGAGGGCTTTTTGTTGGTCGAGGGGCGCTGCTGTGCACGCCCTCAGCGGCCATATCCGGCCACCAGGGCAGAGGCGTCGCGCTGCGCGAACCGCACCGTGCCGGGGCCCGTCCCCGTCGCCGCCACAGCCGCCGGATGCACCCCGGCGACGACCATGTCCGCCAGGGCCAGTTCGGGCGGGGCGGCCAGTCGGTCCGGCCAGGACAGGACGGCCGGCGGTACATCGGGCGCCGACACCTCCAGACCGCTCGGCGGGACGCGCAGGCCCACGCCGAGGGCCTTCAGCACGGCTTCCTTCCTGGTCCAGACGCGCAGGAAGGCAGCCTGCCGCTCGGCAGCGGGGAGGGCGTGGAGAGCGGCCAGCTCGGTGCCGGAGAGAGCCGTCCGCGCCGCGTTCTCGACGTCGACGAACCCGTCGGCGTCCTCGACGTCCAGGCCCACCTGGACGCCCTGGCCGCCCCGGCACACGGCCACGCCGACGATCGCGCCGCTGTGCGTGACGGAGAACTCGTACGACGCAGGCGCACCCGGTGAATCCCGGGCGTCGAGCCGGACCTTTCCGTGCGGTCCGCCGCAGCGCGGGCACTCGCGCCGCAGCGGCACCCTCGCCGGGGGCACGTCGAGAAGTTCGCCAAGAAGCAGTCGGCTCAGGGCGCAGCCGACCAGGAAGCGGGCCCGATTGGCCGGGTCGACGGTCGCGTCGTGGCGACCCCGTTCCACGGGGTCCAGCAGATTCAGCAGGCCCTCGTGGGCATCGCCGAGGCGCGCCCACGAGACCTGCACCGGCATCTGCGCCGCTGCCTGCACCTGTACCTGCGCGGAAAGCACGACGCCGACCGGCAAACGGCTTCGGAAACGGCTAGTGAACCGCGCGCAGCATGCGCGTCACGTTGATCCGCGTCGGCGAAAGACCGAGCTCGACGCTCTGCATCATCCGCTCGCCGTTCAGCCGGCCGTAGGCGAGCAGATCCACGTTGGCCAGGCTGAATTCGGGCCAGGTGTGAATGCTCAGGTGCGAGGCGGAAAGCAGGAGAATCGCGGTGACGGCGCCGTTCGGGAAAACGTGCGACGCCTCACCGAGTACCGTGGCGTTTCCCTTTTCGGCGGCCGTGCGCAGCACCTGGAGGAGGCGCTCCTCGTCGGTCAGGATGCTGTGATCGCTCACCCACACATCGACGGCATAAGAGCACAGATCGTCGACGTTTATGCCCTCGGTGGCGAGGCTGGCGGAGTTGGTCATGGGGAACCGGGGGTGACGAACCGCTGCCCCCGTCTCCTTTCACATAGGTCTGCGCTGGTCCGCGCGGCCGAAGGGGAAGGTTGCGAGGCCGGTAAACGGCCCTCGATGGTGCCCAGCGTAGCATCCGGGGCGCTCTAGGGCTCGCGCGCGCACTGCGTCAAGGGGGACAGGGGGTGTCCGATGGATTTGGCCGAAAACCCACCTCGACCGTTTCGTGAATCATTCCAGAAAGCATCCCCGAACCACCATAAAATCATTCCCGAATAACCTTCGAAGCACCCCCGATCCGTCCCCGATCCGTCCCCGAATCACCCCCGAATCGCCTCGGAATCCGCCCGGAAAGAATTCCGGAGAACGCCTCGGAGAACTTCGCGCGAAACATTGCGGATTTTTCTTTTACATATCGGCCGCATACCCGAATCACCCACCGTTTCCGCATCCCCCGAGCGGGTCGGGCCGGCTGTCCGCCAGCCCGTATACTCGATAGTCCCGGAATCCACCAATCAGCTTGCCTGGAGCAGCATTGTGACGAACGCGCGTCGGCACCCTCGGAGTACCACCGCCGATTCTGTGCTCACGGAAGTCGCGGACGCCGTCCGGCTCCAGGAGGGTCCGCCCGGAGTACGGTCCGTCCTGCGCGCCCTGCGCCGGCTGGCCCCCGCCTCCACGAAGGACCTCAGCCGAGCGACCGGCCTGCCGGTGCCGATCGTGGCGGCCATGGGGAACGAACTGCGCCGTCGGGGGCTCGTCACCAAGGAGCGTCCGTCCCGGCTGACCGAGGCCGGTACGGACCTCGTCGCCGAGCTCGGCATGGATCTCTCCCTGGACGCGACCTGCGGCACCTGCGACGGGCGTGAGCTGGTCATCCCCGACGTGCTGGACGAGGCCGTGCGGCGGCTGCGCGCGCTCATGGAGTCGGGACCCGCCGCCGACATGGCCATCGACCAGTCGCACTGCACGGCCGAGACCAAGGTGCGCCGGGTGCTCGCGCTGCTCACCGCGGGCGCGCTGCCGGGCGGCTCGTTGCTGCTGATCGGCGACGACGACCTCGTCTCCCTCGCCGTCGCCGTGGTGGGCGACGTGCTCGGCGGTCCGATCGTCGAGCGGGTCACGGTCGTGGACATCTCGTCGGAGATCCTCGACTACATCCAGAAGGTGTCGGCCGGACTCGGCACCCGCGTCGAGACCGTCCAGCACGATCTGCGCCTGCCGCTGCCCGCCGAGCTTCACGGGCAGCACGACGTGGCCATGACCGACCCGCCGTACACGCCCGAGGGCGCCCGGCTCTTCCTCTCCCGTGCCGTGGAGGGGCTGCGGTCCGGTCCCGCGCACAGCGTCTTCTTCTCCTTCGGCGGCAAGAGCCCGGACGAGATGCTGGAGGTGCAGCGGGAGATCATGGGGCTGGGCCTGGTCACCAACGGCTACATCCGCAACTTCAACGAGTACGAGGGCAGCGGCATCCTCGGCGGTGTCGGCTTCTTCCAGCACCTCCTCACCACCACCTCGACCGCCCCCTCCCACCAGGGCGAGTTCAGCGGTCCCCTCTACACGGGCGACAAGCGGACCCGGCAGCGCGAGTACACGTGCGTGGCCTGCGACGCACGGGTCCGCGTCGGCCCCGGCGCCCGCTGGACCTCGGTCGCGGCCCTGCGCGAGGACGGCTGCCCCAACTGCGGCAAGGGCCCCTTCCGCCCTGGCCGCCTGGTCCCGGCGGAGGAACCGACGCCGCCGGTCCCGACCGAGGAGCCCCCGGCCGAGCAGCGCCCGACCGAGCAGCCCCCGGCCATTCAGCTCCCGACCACTCCGGCCCCGGCCTCTCCCCCCACGCCCACGCCCACGCCCACGCCCGCGGCCACGCCCACGCCCACGCCCACGCAGAAGGCCCCCGCCACAGCCGTGACTCCAGCCCCGCGCACGCACGGCTGGCATCGCCCCGCCGACGCCGACCGCGCCGCCCTCGCCGAGCGGGCGCGGCCGTACGTCACCCGTCAGGCCGACGAGCGTGATCTGCCGGCCATCGGCAGGTTCGAGGCCGAGATCGCCCGGGTCTCCTTCGGCGAGGACGCCATCGACGACCCGGAGCGCTGGGCGGCGCGCCTCGGCAGGGCGATGGAGAAGTCGAAGGAGGGCATGATCGTCGCCCACGGGCCGGGCGAGGAGCCCGTCGGCTGGTGCTGGGTGAGCATCAACCAGAACGCGATGACCGGCGACCGCTACGCCAACTTCCGCTCCCTGGCGGTGTCCCCGGTGGACAACCGCGGCGACGTCGCCGAACTCCTCCTCACCGCCGGCCTGGAGTTCTGCCTGGCGAACGGGATCACGGAGGTCGTCGGCCGGGTCCACGTGGGCAACGTCCCGATGCGCACGGTCTACCGCAAGTTCGGCTTCGACCCGACCAGCCTGTCGATGAAGCTCTTCCTGCCCGAGGAGGCGCGATGACGGTCTTCGACGCCGAGGGCGTCAAGTGCGTCGTCTGGGACCTCGACGGCACTCTCTGGGACGACGTCGCCGTGGAGACGCCCACCGACGAACTCCCCACCCCCCGCCCGGAGATGCTCGCCGCGATCGACGCGCTGGCGGCGCACGGCGTGCTCGCCGGCATCGCGAGCCGCAGCGCGCCCGCCGTCCTGGAGCGGCTGGCCGCCGGCCGTCCCGACGTGCGCGAGCGCTTCCTCGCGCCGCAGGTGTCCTGGCAGGACAAGAGCGAGTCGCTGCGCAGGATCGCCAAGGATCTCGGCATCGCCGTGGAGGCTCTGCTCCTGGTCGACGACTCGCCGTACGAGCGCGCCGAGGTCGAGGCCCTGCTGCCGGGCGTCCGCACCCTGGACCCCGCCGACGTGCCGGAGCTGCTGGCCGCGTTCGAGGGCCGGGAGGTCACCCCCGAGTCCCGCGAGCGCGTGCGCCGCTACCGCACCGAGGAGACCCGGCGGGCCGAGGGCGAGCGCTTCCAGGGCTCGCGCGAGGAGTTCCTGCGCTGGTGCGACATGCGCCTCACCGTCGGCGCGGCCACGCCCGAGGAGATCCCGCGCGCGCTGGAGCTCGCCGCCCGCACCCACCGGCTGAACTCCTCCGGCCTCACCCCCGACCGGCTGCGCGAGCTGGCCGCCTCGGACGGGCACGAGGTGTACACCGCCCGGATGGCGGACCGGTTCGGCGCGTACGGGATCATCGGCGCCGCGCTCGTCGACCGCACCGCTCCCGCGACCTGGTCCGTTCCGCTGCTCGCCCTCTCCTGCCGGGTCGCCGGACGGGGCGCGGCGGCGGCCTTCCTGTTCCGGCTGATGGAGCGCGCCCGGGAGGCCGGCGCCGAGGAGTTCCGGGTGACCCTGCGCCCGACCGACGCCAACCTGGAGATGCGCATCCTGCTCCGCCAGGCGGGCCTGCGCCGCACGGACGCCGCCGACACCTCCGCCGGCCCCGCCACGGCGAGCGCCGCGACCGCCGCGGATTCCGCGGTCCTGGGCCGGATGCTCCATGGCGATCTGCCCGCGCCGCCCGCATGGCTGCACGTATCCGACCGAGAGGACGCCGAGGCGTGACGGACGCCCAGCACACCCAGCACACCCCGACCCCCCAAGCCCCTCAAGCCCCTCAAGCCTCCCGAGCCCCCCAGGACCGGGTCGCGGTGGAGCGGGAGCTCCGTTCGATGATCGCCGAGGCCGCCCGTCTGGACGAGGCCTTCGTCGCGGAACTCCCCGCCGACACCGACCTGTTCGGCCCGCGGATCGGCCTCACCTCACTGGCCGGCGTGACCCTCCTGGGCACGATCGACCAACGCTTCGGCGTCGACGTGGCCGCGCTGGACCTGAGCCTGGACAGCCTGCAGTCGATCGCCACGCTGTCCGACTTCGTCACGACACACCTCCAGTCGCACTAGCCACCCGTCTGTACGTCCCTCCTGTTCAAAAAGGGTGATCCGTACGGCCGTGCCGTGACCCGTGCGGGGTGGCTGCGTTGAACGGGGAGTGCGACGGCGCCCCCTGCCGCCGCATGAACCGAGTCACTAAGGAGAACGTGATGTCTCGCATCGCGAAGGTGGCCGCTGTCGCCCTCGGCACCAGCGCCGTGGTGGTCAGCGGAGCCGGCCTGGCCATGGCGGACGCGGGTGCGCAGGGTGCGGCCGTGGGCTCGCCGGGTGTCCTGTCGGGCAACATCATCCAGGTTCCCGTGCACGTTCCGGTGAACGTCTGCGGCAACACCATCAACGTCGTCGGCCTGCTGAACCCGGCCTTCGGCAACACCTGCGCCAACGTGAGCGACCACCACAAGGGTGGCGACCACGACAAGGGTGGCGACCACGACAAGGGCGGCGACAAGCACAACGGCGGCTACGGCGGCTGAGCCGACCTCCGTACGCACCACCAGCACCACCAGCATTACCAGCACCACCAGCACGATCAGCACCACTAGTACGACCAGCACGGCCAGCACCACCAGGAGAGCCCCGGCACCTCGAGCGCCGGGGCTCTCCCGCGTCCCCTACGGGGTCCCGCGTCCCCTACGGTCAGGCGTACCGGTACGTCCCGGACGCGTCCTCCAACTGGTCCGGGGTCACGTCCCACGGGGCCAGCTTCTCGTGCCGGGCGACGACCCGGCGGTACTGGCGGCTGCGCGGTCCCGGCGGCTCGGCGGGCAGATAGCGGTGCTCGCCGTGCCGGCTCTGCCAGCGGGTCCACAGCAGGTCGACGAAGGCGTGGTGCAGCCAGAAGACGGGGTCGTTGACGGAGGCGCCGCCGAGCATGACCCCGCCGACCCACCGGTGCACCCGGTTGTGGTTGCGCCAGGCGGCGCTGCCCGAACCGCTCCCCCACCCCTCCAGCTTGTTGCGGAAGCCCTGGGCGGCCGTCGAGTCCCAGGGCTCGGTGTCGTAGACCGGGTCCTGCAGCGCCCGGTCCACGTCGCTCATGACGGGCAGGTCGATGGGGGCGCCGGCGCGGCCGAGGTCGCGGGTGAGGAACGCCCCGTCGGTCACGTTCTCCGTGATGGTCCAGTCGCCGTTGGCGTAGGCGAACGGGCCGGTGGTCACCTGGTGGTCTGAGGGCCGTCCGTTGCCGCCGAGGAGGTCCTCGGTCCAGGGGGTGGAGGTCGAGGCGCGGTCGCGCGTCCAGTCCCAGTACGGCAGCGTCACCGAGGAGTCGACCCGGCGCAGCGCCTCCTCCAGGTCCAGCAGGAACCTGCGGTGCCAGGGCAGGAAGGAGGGCGTCATGTGGGCGGTGCGCAGACCGCCGTCGCCGTCGGAGACGTAGTGGTCGATGTGCATCCGGACGAACTCGTCGTACTCCCCCCGCCGTTTGATCTCCAGCAGCGCGTTGACGAAGCGCCGCCGCTCGGCGGCGGTGAGCGTGCTGACGTCCTTACGGATGTAGGCCATGGTGTCCCCCCATGTGCGTGTCGTGGTGTGCCGGAACCGCCTCGCGCAGTCGCTCGCCCGGGCCGAGTCCGTCGACGGCGGCGCGGGCCGCCTCCAGCGGGGTGGTGTACGAGCGGTAGTGGTCGACCATGCTCAGCCAGGTGCCGTCGGCGCGCCGCATGAGGTGCAGCGGACGGCCGTCGACCGTGACCGTCCACCGGGCGTCGGACGCCGTGGCCGTGCGCCCCGTCGAGGTCAGGGCCCCGCTGATGTGCCGGCCCCGGTAGATCTCGTCGAAGGAGTCGAGGGAGTCGAGGGAGCCGTGGGAGTCGGGGAAGGAGTCCGCGGGGTTGTCGTCCGCCGGGCTCGAGGGCCAGGAGGCGGCGACGACGGGGACGATCGCGAGGGCGACGGCGCCGCCGAGCAGCCCGCGCAGCAGGTCACGCCGTCGGGTGTGGTTCGCCGGGCCGGGTCTGTCCGCGCCCGCCGACTCGGTGGTCGCGGGTACTCCGTCGACGCTGACGACCATGGTGTTCTCCTCGTCCGGTTCGGTTCTCCCTGGGGGTAACCGTCGAGTGGGCCGCCTGGTCACCACCCGGCACCGGATGCGGACATGAGGACGGGTGGGAGGACGGGTGGGAGGACGGGTGGGAGGACGGGCATGACGACGGGCCCGGACGAGGCGTCCGGGCCCGTGGTCTTGGCGGTTCTGCTACGGCTCTCCCCGTCTCCCTACAGCCCCTTGCCCAGCCCGAGGTCCGCGGTCGGCACCGTCTGCAGCACGGGCGTGAGCACGCCCGCCTCGGGCAGCTTCAGGTCCGGCAGCCCGAAGTGGTCGGGGTTGGGCGCGGTGAGCGGGGCGTCGACGTCGAGGCCCGGGCCGACGGTGCGCAGGTCGGAGGCGGGGGCGTCGAGGCCGATGTGGTTGAACTCGTTCCCGAGGATCTCCGGCAGGGGCGCCCGCACTCCCAGTCCGGGCAGTCCGGCGGCGACGGGCAGCTGCGGTACGACCCGCTCCGGGATGAGACGGCCCTCGACGAAGCGCGGTCCCTCGGGCGCGCCCGGCGTCGGCAGCGGGATCTCGCCGCCGATCCTGGGCAGTTCCACGTTGAGGGACTTCTCGACGCCGTCCAGCGGTACGGGGACGGGGACCGTGCCGATCGCGGCGGCGGGCGCCACACCGGCGGCGGCGCCGGCTGCGGCCGCGACACACGTGATCACTGCGGCGAGGGTTCCTCGGGTGGTCGACTTCATCTCGGGTACGGGCCCTTTCGGAGGTGTACGGGGGGGGTGCGTCCGTACCGGGTAACGAGCCGGAAAACGGCATCAGTTCACAATTCCCCCGGGTGCCGTATTAGTGCTACGAATGATCAGCTCGTCCAGAAATCCCACCATCGGGTCAGAATCAGCATGCCGACCACTCCGATGTGCAACAGCGGCAGAACCCAGGTGAATTCGGCGAGGAAACTCCGTACTCCGGCCGGAGCGGGCAGGAAGCCGTGGCGTACGTCGTACGAGACGGCGTACCAGAACAGGAGGATCGTGGCGACCCACGCCAGACAACACCACAGGCACAGGGCGTTGATCCGGTACAGGGACTCGAACTGCAGCCAGGACACGAACCCGACGCCGAACAGACAGCCGGCGGTGAAGGTGAGCCAGTACCAGCGGGGGAAGGCGGCGCCGGCCAGCAGGCTCACGCCGACGCACACGACGATCCCGTAGGCCACCAGGCCCAGCATCGGGTTGGGGAACCCGAACGCCGAGGCCTGGTCGCTCGTCATGACGCTGCCGCAGGAGACGACCGGGTTCAGGCTGCACCCGGGGGTGAAACCGGGGTCCTCCAGCAACTTGAACTTGTCGAGGGTGATGACCCACGCGGCCAGCAGTCCGGCCGCACCGGCGAGGACGAGCAGCAGGGCGTACGCGCGGCCGCCGCCCGCGACCACCGGCTGCGGCCGGGGCCGGGGCTGAGGCTGGGGCTGAGGCATCAGCCGCGCAGGCGGCGGGCGGGCAGGACGATGTGCGCCGCGGCCGTCAGGGTCTCGTCGGCGCCCGCGAACGCGGCCAGCGCCTCGGGCGTGACGGCCCGCCCGGGGGTGGCCTCCGGCCAGGCGCGGGCGGTGAGGACGAAGTAGGCGTAGCCGCGCTGCTCGACGGCCGCGAGCCACTCCGGCGGCGGCAGGCACTGGGCGTTGAGGTTCGGCATGTTCAGGACGGCCGCGCCGGACTGGACGAGCAGGCTGAACGGCAGGCTCGGCCGCTCGGTGCCGTCGACGACGTCCCCGCCGACGGACATGCCGTGGTCGGCGAGCAGTCGCCGGACGGCGGCGGCCGTCCCCTCGGGGCCGTCCTCGGTGTCGCCGAGGGAGTAGGCCAGGAGGTAGGGCATGTCGCTGCCGTCGGGGGCCTCGCCGCTCCACGGCATCACGACGAGGGTGCCCAGGTCGGTCACGCGGAAGGGGCGGGTGGTGCTGGGGGTTGAGGTCACCGCGCGACCCTATCGGCGCAGCGCAGGCCCTCCGGGCGCGTTCTCACCCGACCGGGGGACGCCGATCCGTTGCGCCACACGAACGAGGTACGCGCCGCTCGACCCGGCTCGAACAGCACCGAGGGCCGGTCCCGTCGGTGACGGGACCGGCCCTTCGGGGGCGAGCGGCTCAGCCCTGCAGCGGCAGTCCGCCGAGCAGCGCGTTGTGGCTGTTGAGGGCGCCCGTCGCGCCCTTGACGGTGCTGAGGACGGAGTCCTTGTTCTCGGTGTCGAGCGCGTTTGACTGGTGCTGCAGCGGCAACGCGTCCTCCAGGTTGATGGGCCCCCTGGCGAGGGTGTCCACGGCTCCGTTGAGGCTGGTGGGCGTGAGGTCGGCGGGGGCGGCGAACGCGGGCGCGGCGGCACCGGCGAGGACCAGGGATCCGGCAACGACAGCGGCAGCCTTCAGGGACTTCATCGGATTCCTTTCCGGGGAAATTCTGACGCCGTGCATAACGATCCCTGTCGGATGCGGAAACCCCGTACACAGAAAATTCCCGCGCCCCGGGGGAACTCCGGGGTGCGGGAATGGGGGGTGCCGGAACCGGTGGGCGGCCGTCAGTCGACGGGCGACGCCGGCGCCTCCACCGGCAGGCTCGGCAGGGTCGGGCCGAGCCCTGCGGCTGCCGCGGCCGCCCGCACCTTTCCGACGTCACCGATCTTGCTGAGCGCGGGCAGCTCGGGCTTCGCCGGAAGCGCGGGTTCGGCCGCGGCGACGGGCTTCGCAGGGAGCGCGGGCTCCGCCGGCAGTACGGGCTTGGCCGGGAGCGTCGTCACCGGGTCCGCCGGTATCGCCGGGGCGGCCGGGAGCGTCGTCGCCGGGGCGGCCGGGAGTGTCGTCGCCTGCTCTGCGGGGAGGGCCGGTGGGGCCAGCGGGTTCAGCGGGTTCAGCGGGTTCAGCGGGTTCAGTGGGGTCAGCGGGGCCAGTGGGGTGGTTGTCGTGAGTTTGGTGACGAAGGTCTTGATGGCGTCGGCGAGCTCGGTCGCCTGGGCGGCGGTGAGTTGGCCGTCGTCGAGTTCGAGGACGATGTCGATCAGGTCGGTGACCGGGGTGAAGTCGGTGCCGAATACACCGAGGTCCTCCGCCTGGGCGAGCAGCGCGGCCACGCCGGGGACGGGCGCATCGGAGGCCGCGGTGATGCGCTCACCGGCCGCGGCTCCGTCGGCCGCCATGGCGGCGGGTGCGGCGATGCCGAGGGCGAGGGTGGCGCAGAGTGCGGTGGAAGCGATACGCCGTACGGGCAGATCACGCATGGGAAATCCTCTCGATTGCGTCGGGTCTCGAGCCCACGGTGCAAACCGCCGTCGCACTCCGCAACACAAGGCCCGCCGAGCGTGTCGCGGCCCCATCCCCCGTTCGGGGCAGTGCCCCGAACAACGCCAACGGCCGCCCTCCTGGCGGGAGGGCGGCCGTTCGGCGAATGACGTGTCGTGACCTCTGAGGGACGACGTCAGTCGTTGATGCAGGTGTTGCCGAAGGCCGGGTTCAGCAGGCCGATCACGTTGATCGTGTTGCCACAGAGGTTGATCGGGATGTGAACCGGAACCTGGATGGCGTTGCCGGACAGCACGCCCGGGGAGTGCGCGGCGACGCCGTTCGCGTCACTGTCGGCGGCGGCGATGCCGGAGGCGCCGGCGACGGCCGCGGCGGCAACGGAGGTCAGGACCAGGCCCTTCGCGATACGCGACATGGAGAGGTGCTCCTTGGGGTTTTGACACAAACACCCGGGCGGGGATGCCCGGCGCTGAAGTCAACGCGCGGGACTCACGAGGGTTGTGCCGCCAAATGAGTGATGTCACCGGAGGCTCGACTTCACCATTCCGACACACTTGTCCGGTTTCGCAGGATTAATCCTGATATCGGCTAGAGTTGCGAACCGTCCGACCCACGCTTATAGCAAGCAAATCGCACGAAAGGGCACCGCCGCTCATGCGTAATTCCCTGGGTCCGTCGCTGCGCCGCGCGACGATCGGTGTCCTCGCGCTGGCCTCGCTCGGGGCGTCGGCCGGCGCCCGTGCGACCGGCGCGCCGAGCGCCGCGCCGCCCGCCGCCGAGGCCACGCGCCTCGCCTTCGCGCAGCGTTACCACGCGACACAGCACGGCGGGATCGTCCGCGCGGCCAACGCGGCCATCAGCTGCCGGGCCGCCCCGGCGATCGGCGCGGCGCCCGCCTGTCCCGCCGTGCGCCAGGGCAAGGCGGCCGCCAACAACGACTTCGACATGTTCTACGTCGACGTCGACAGCGACCCGAACACCTACAACTCCTCCCGCGCCGAGGTCCGTCTGCCGCAGGGCGCGCGGGTGTCGTACGCGCGGCTGTACTGGGGCGGCAACCTGCGCGTCGGCGAGCAGAAGCCGCCGAAGGACAACGGGCGGGTGCTGATCGCCGAGCCGGGCGGGGAGTACAAGGAGGTGCTCGCGGACACGGTCGTCGGCCACCGCGTGGCCCAGGGCGCCGACGCCTTCCAGGCCTCCGCGGACGTCACGAAGCTGGTGCGCGAGAGCGGTCGGGGGCTGTACACGGTCGCGCAGATCAACGTGGCCATGGGGAAGTCGGCGGCCGGGGCCTGGGGCGGCTGGACGCTGGTCGTGGCCTACGAGAACGCGGCCGAGCCGCTGCGGGACCTGTCGCTCTGGGACGGCTTCGACACCCTCGAGGCCGCCGCCGGGAAGGAACTCCGGCTGCGCGGGCTCGACATCCCCAAGGGCGCGAGCGGCCGGGCCGGACTCGTCGCCTACGACGGCGACCGCGGCGACCTCGGCCGTTCGGGTGATTCGTTCACCCTCTCGACCGGAAGCGGGGCCGCCGTCGCGCTCAAAGATCCGGTCAATCCATCTGACGATGTGTTGAACTCCACGATCAGCGAACCGGGGGAGGCTCCGGCGGCGCGTGTACCGGCGTACGTCAACACCCTCGGCTACGACTCCGACGTGTTCGATCTAGGCGGGGGTTTGCGGCGCGGCGGTGACCAGCTGACCGTTCGGCTCGTTTCCCAGCGGGACGCGGCGTGGGCCGGGGCGCTCTTCGTCGCCGTCGACACACGAAAGAAGTAGTCAGGCGCGTTCCCGCACGTCCCGAGCGCCACCGTGAGCGAGGAAACCGCGCAATGCACCAGCCAGAACCCGACGACAGAACCCGGGTCCTGCACCTCACCCAACCCGTGGACGGCGGGGTCCCCCGGGTCGTGACGGACCTGGCGCGGGCCCAGCTCGCGGCCGGCCTGCACGTCACCGTCGCCTGTCCGGCCGGCCGGCTCGCCGGGGACCTGCGGTCCCTGGGGGCCGACGTACGGCACTGGGCGGCGACCCGGTCGCCGGGGCCCTCGGTCCCCGGTGAGGTGCGGCGGCTCGTACGCGTGCTCGACGAGGTACGCCCCGACCTGGTGCACGCGCACAGCGCGAAGGCCGGTCTCGCCGGGCGGCTCGCGGTGCGCGGACGGATCCCGACCGTGTTCCAGCCGCACGCCTGGTCCTTCGAGGCGGTCGGCGGCACGACCGCGGCCCTGGCGCTCAAGTGGGAGCGGTTCGGGGCGCGTTGGGCACATCGCGTGGTGTGCGTGAGCGAGGCGGAGCGGGACACCGGTCTGCGCGCCGGGATCGCCGGGCGGTGGAGCGTCATCCCCAACGGCATCGATCCCGAGCGCTTCCACCCGGCTCCCGTCGACACCGTGCGGGCCGCCCTGCTCCCCCGGCTCGACCCGGCCGCCCCGCTGGTGGTGTGCGTGGGGCGGCTGTGCCGGCAGAAGGGGCAGGACGTGCTGCTGCGGGCGTGGGACGCCGTCGCGGCGAAGGCGCCCGACGCCCGGCTGGTGCTGGTCGGCGACGGGCCGGACGGGGAGCGACTGCGGGCCCGCGCACCGAAGTCCGTGCTGTTCGCCGGGGCCGTCGCCGATGCCGCGCCCTGGTACCAGGCCGCCGATCTGGTCGTGCTCCCCTCCCGCTGGGAGGGCATGGCGCTGACCCCGCTGGAGGCGCTGGCCTGTGGGCGGCCCGTGGTGGTCACCGAGGTGAACGGCGCCCGGGAGAGCCTCCCGGGTGCGCTCGCGGCCCGCTGTCTGGTGCCCGCCGAGAACCCGGCGGCGCTGGCCGACGCCGTCGCCGCACTGCTGCTCGACCCGCTGCTGCGCGAGTCGCTCGGCCACCAGGGGCGTCGTCACGTCCTGGCCACCCACGACGTGCGGCGCGCGGCCGAGGCGGTCGCGGGTGTGTACCGCGAACTGCTCACGACCACGGAAGGGGCGCACGTCGCGCCCACCGAGTGCAGGGAGTCCATCCACTCGTGACTGCGGAAAGCACCGTCCCCTCCCCGGGCGCGCAGCCCGGATACTCGCCCGTCTCGGTCATTCCGCGGCGGGAGAGCGCAGCGGGATTCCGGTTCCCCACCCGGCGGCCCGTGGCGCGGCCCGCGTCGCCGGTCCCGCTGCTGCTCGCCGACGGCCTCGCCGCCTTCGTGGGCGCGCTGGCCCTGACCGGGGCACAGCGCCGCCCGCTGCTGGTGGCCCTGCTGGTGGCGGCGACGATGCTGCTGCGCCCTCAGCACCAGCGCCCGGTGGCGGGGGTGCTGGACGAACTGCCCCTCGTGTGCGGCCGGATCGCCGTGGCCTGGCTGGCGCTCGGGACGCTCGTGGCGGCATGGAACCCGACGCACGCGCTGTCGGCCCGCACCCTGCTCCTCGGGTGTGCGGCGCAGGCCGCGGCCGGCTGCGTCGCTCGCGCGCTCGTGCATCTGCGGCGGCACCGGGCGCTGTTGCGCCGTCCGCGCGCCGCGCTCGTCATCGGCCCGGCCACGACCGCGCAGCGGGTGGCCGCCGCCGTGCTGCGCCACCCCCGGTGCGGGGTGCAGCCGGTGGGGATCGTGGCCGAACAGCCCGACGGCGCCGACGGACTGCCGGTGCTGACCACCGGTCAGGAGGTGCAGCGGGCCCTCATCCAGAACGGCGTCCGGGACGTGCTGTGCGTCCACCCCGCCGTGCGCAGTGTGCAGGGCCCGCTGCTGCGGGCGCTCGCCGAGTCGGGCTGCACGGTGTGGGAGATCGACGCCGACACCCCTTCGTACGCGAGCCGCGAGCAGCTCGCCGGGTTCTCCTGCCGGCGTCTCGACATGGGCGTCCGGCGCCGGGGCAGCCTGGGCAAGCGGCTGCTGGACATCGCCGTCTCCGGAACGCTGCTGCTGCTGGTGAGCCCGCTGCTGCTGGTGTGCGCGGTGGCGCTGCGGCTGTCCGACGGGCCGGGGGTGGTGTTCCGGCAGGAGCGCATCGGCAAGGACGGCAGGCCCTTCACCCTGCTGAAGTTCCGCACCCACCGGCCGGTCGACGAGCACGAGGCCGCGACCCGCTGGAGCGTGGCCGGCGAGCGGGAGATGAGCCCCTTCTGCCGCTTCCTGCGCCGGTTCTCGCTGGACGAGCTGCTCCAGCTGTGGAACGTCCTGTGCGGCGACATGAGCCTGGTCGGGCCGCGGCCCGAACGCCCCTTCTTCGTCGGCCAGTTCAGCCAGACCTACCCCGGATACGCGGCCCGGCACCGGATGCGGACCGGCATCACCGGCCTCGCCCAGGTGCACGGGCTGCGCGGCGACACCTCGATCGAGGACCGGGCCCGTTTCGACAACGCGTACATCGACAACTGGTCGCTGTGGCAGGACGTGTGCCTGCTGCTGCGCACCGCGGCCGCCCTCGTGCGACCGACCGGGAGCTGAAACCGAACCGATGACCCTCGCCCCGCCCCCGCCCCTCGCCCCGCCCCCGACTCTTCCCCTCCCGCTGTCCCGTGCCCGGTCGCTGTCGCCGGTGCTGCCGGTGGTCGCCGTGGTCGCCCTGCTCGCGCTGCCCGCCTCCCCCGGCGGGGAGGGCGGCGCGGGACCGGCCGACGCGCTCTCCGCGCTCGTCGTGGGGTGGTGTGTGGTCCGGGAGCTGCGACACCCGAGACGTCGGCTGTCGCACTCCGCGGCGGTGGTGCTCGGCCTGCCGGTCGTCGGGCTCACGCTCGCCGCGCTCAACGCCTCCTCGCCGGGCGCCGGGCTGACCGGCCTCGGCCGCTATCTCCAGGTGTTCGTGCTGGTTCCGGCGGCCGTGCTGCTGCTGATCCGGGGCCGGTCGGACTTCCGGATGCTCGCCTGGTCGTTCGTGGGGCTGGCGGGGTGGCAGGGGGCGGTCGGCGTCCACCAGTTCGTCACCGGGACCGGCGCCTCCTACCAGGGCGAGGACATCCGGGCGGTCGGCACCTTCGGATCGCAGGACGTGATGGGCATGGCGACCGTCGTGTCCTTCGGGCTGGTCTGCGCGGTCGGGCTGGCGCTCGGCCGGGCCTCCCTGCGGCAGCGGGCGATCGCCGCCGGTTTCGCGCTCGCGCTGCTGGTGCCGCTGGCGCTCTCCTTCAGCCGGGGCGCGTGGATCGCGACCGCGCTGACCTGCACCCTCCAGCTGGCCCTGGCCGGGCTGCGGCGGGCGCTGAAGGTCGGCGCCGCAGTGGCCCTGTCCGGGGTGGTCCTGGTGGGCGGGTTCGGCGTCGGCTCGGCGATGCTCCAGGAGCGCGTCAGCAGCATCACGCAGGTCGCGGACGCGCCCGACCAGTCCGTCACCGACCGGTTCACGATGTGGGCGGCCGCGGTCGGCATGTGGCGCGAACAGCCGCTCACCGGCGTCGGGTTGAAGGGCTTCCCCGAGCACCGGGACGCGCATGCGTCGCTCGCGCTGTCCTCCGGCAGCGACACCGCGGGCGCGGGCACCGGCTTCGTCCGGCAGCCGCTGCTGTCCCCGCACAACATGTATCTGCTGATCCTCGGCGAGCAGGGCCTGATCGGGCTGCTCGCCCTCGCGGGCGGCTGGCTGGCGCTGCTGGCGTGCGCGTTGCGGGGCCGGCTCCGGGTCGGGGACCGCGGTCCCGGTCTCGACTGTGCGCTCGTCGCCTGCGGGCTGCTGGTCTGGCAGCTGATCGACTTCATGTACGCCGACATCGGCGGGCCGTCGACCGTGCTGACCGCCGTCGTCTTCGGGCTTGTGGCCTGGTGGGCGCTGGTGGGCGGCAACGGCGGGAGCGACGGTTCCCATGGTGACGGCCCTCATGGCGACGGATCCCATGGCGGCGACTTCCATGGCGGCAACTTCCGTGACGGCAGCGGCGGGCGCGAGGGGGCGCTCGCGCGATGACGGTGAAGCCTCCTCGGACGCCTCGCACGGACGGACCCGTGTCCGTTCCGTCGGCGCGGACCGCCGGGCCGACCGCACGGTCCGGGGAGACGGCCGAGGAAGCTGCCGGGGAGGCCGGCGACCTTCCCCCGGCATCACGGGGTTTCCTCGCCAGGGCCGCGGCCGTCACCGCCGCCCTCTCCGTCGCCGGGGCGTTGCTCGGCCTGGTGCGGGACCAGGCGCTGGCCCGGCTGTTCGGGGCGGGCAGCGACACCGACGCGTTCCTCGTCGCGTGGACCGTGCCCGAGTTCGCGGCCACGCTGCTGATCGAGGACGGACTGGCGTTCGCGCTGATCCCGGCGTTCAGCATGGCGCTGGCCCGCCGCTCCCAGGGCGACCCCGGCGACCCGGTCCGGGCCCTGGTGGCCGGCACGCTCCCCCGGCTGTCGCTGGCGTTCGTCGCGGTCGGCGCCCTGTTCATCGGCATCGCCCCCCAGCTGGTCGCGGTCCTCGCCCCCGGTCTGCCCGACCCCGCGCTCGCCGTCGACTGCACCCGGCTGACCGCGACCTGCGTGGTGAGTTTCGGGCTCGCCGGGTACTGCAGCGCGGCCCTGCGCGCGCACCGGCGGTACGTGGCGCCCGCGGCGATCTATGTGGCCTACAACGTCGGCATCATCACCGGGATGTTCGTGCTCGGCGGGCGCTGGGGGGTGCGCTCGGCGGCGGCCGGGGTGGCGGTCGGCGGGCTGCTCATGGTCATCGTCCAACTGCCCTCTCTGTGCGGGCAGTTGAGGAAGAAGCGCCGGGCGGACGGGACGGAGCTCGTCGAGGAGCCCCGGCCCCTCGACACCGCGCTGCTCACGACCGTCCTGCTGTTCGCGCTGTGCCGGCAGTCCCAGACCCTCGTCGAGCGGTTCCTCGCCTCGAATCTGCCGGCCGGGGCGATCTCGCACCTCAACTACGCGCAGAAGGTCGCGCAGATGCCGATGATCCTGTCGGTGATGGTGTGCACGGTCACCTTCCCGGTGGTCGCGCGGGCGCTGGCCGAGGGGGACACCGAGCGGGCCCGCAACCGGGTGGAGCGGGATCTGGCACTGGCCGCCTGCATCGTGCTGCTCGGCACCGCCGCCGTGGTGGCCTGCGCGCCGCAGATGATCGAACTACTCTTCCAGCGGGGCGCGTTCACCGCACAGGACACGGCGGCCACGGCGGGCGTGATGCGGGTGTACGCGCTCGGGCTGCTCGGCCAGACCATGGTCGGCGCGCTGGCCCGCTCCTACTTCTCGGCGGGCCGCGGCTCCTGGTACCCGGTCGGCGCGATGGCCGCCGGGATCGCCGTGACCGCCTGGATCGGCGCACTGAGCGTCGACGCCTGGGGGGTGTACGGGATCGCCGCCGCCAACGCGACCGGCATCACCGTCACCGCCCTGGTGCTGCTGGCCGGGATGGGTCCGCGCAGCGTCCCGATCGGCGTCCGGGGCGTGCTGCGCGAGCTGAGCCGGCCGATGCGCGCGGCCCTGGTCGCGACCCCGGTCGGGGCCCTGGCCGCCGCGCAGTTCACCGACCCCATGGCCGGTCTCGCCGCCGGGGGCTGCACCGTGACCGTCGTCTTCCTGCTGCTCGGCCGCGCCCTGGGCGCCCAGGGCATCGTCTCCGCACTCCGTTCCGTACGTTCCGCGACCCGAAGGCTCTCCCATGGCCGCTCCTGACAACCGCCGACGCAGTTCCGTCCCGTGGGTGGCGATGTACCACTCCGTGAACGACTGCACCGAGGACCCCTACCGCATCACGGTCACCCCCGAACGGCTCGACAAGCAGCTGACGTGGCTGCGGCGGCGCGGACTGCACGGCGTCTCCATGGCCCGGCTGCTCGCCGCCCGCGCCGAGGGCCGGGGCCACGACCTGGTCGGCCTGACCTTCGACGACGGATACGCCGACTTCCTCACCGAGGCCCTGCCCGTCCTGCGCCGGCACGGCTGCACGGCCACCCTCTTCGTGCTGCCCGGCCGGCTCGGCGGCGACAACGCCTGGGACCCGCTGGGCCCGCGCAAGCCCCTGCTGACCGCCGACGGCATCCGCTGCGCGGCCGACGAGGGCGTCGAGATCGGCTCGCACGGCCTCACCCACGTCGATCTCACCAAGGCCGACGACCTCACCCTCAAGAAGGAGACGGTCGACAGCCGCGCCGCCCTCTCCGCGCTGCTCGGCACCGAGATCGACGGCTTCTGCTACCCGTACGGGACGATCGACCGACGGGCCATGGACGCCGTGCGCGAAGCCGGTTACGGCTACGGCTGCGCGATCGACCCCGGCGAGCTGAACGGCCTGCACGCCCTGCCGCGCGTGCACATCGGGCAGGACGACAACACGCTGCGCCTGTTCCTCAAGTACCGGCTGCACAGCCTGCGCCGGCGTCCCGTCGAGGGGCTGCGGTGAAGGCCCTGCACATCATCACGGGGCTGGGCGTCGGCGGCGCCGAGCAGCAACTGCGGTTGCTGCTGCGGCACTTGCCGGTCGACTGCGATGTGGTGACGCTGACCAACCCGGGGTCGGTGGCCGACGGGCTGACCGAGGACGGGGTCCGGGTCGTCCACCTCGGCATGGCCGGCAACCGCGATCTGGGTGCGCTGCCGCGCCTGGTCCGGATCATCCGCTCCGGCGGCTACGACCTCGTCCACACCCACCTCTACCGGGCCTGCGTCTACGGCCGGCTGGCCGCGCGCCTCGCCGGGGTCCGCGCCGTCGTGGCCACCGAACACTCCCTGGGCGACTCGCAGTTGGAGGGGCGGAAGCTGACCTCCGGGGTCCGCGCGCTCTATCTGGCCAGCGAACGGCTGGGCCGCACCACGGTCGCCGTCTCGCCCACGGTCGCCGACCGGCTGCGGAACTGGGGGGTGCCCGCCCCCCGGATCGAGGTCGTCCCCAACGGCATCGACCTGGACCGCTTCCGCTTCGATCCGATCGCGCGCCACACCACCCGGCGCCGCCTCGGACTGCCGGACGACGCCTATGTCGTCGGCGGCATCGGACGGCTCACGGCCGGCAAACGCTTCGACGTCGTGATCCAGGCCCTGGCTCAACTCCCGGACAACCACTGGCTGTTGCTGGTGGGCGGGGGTCCCGAGGAGAACGTGCTGCGGCGCACCGCGCACGAGGCGGGCGTCGCCGACCGCGTCCTGTTCACCGGCGAACGCCCCTATGTCTCCGACGGCACGCCCGGCCCCGACCTGCCCTCCCTGGCCTGCGCCATGGACCTGTTCGTGTCCCCCTCCCCCGAGGAGACCTTCGGCCTGGCGGTCGTGGAGGCCCTGGCCTCGGGACTGCCCGTGCTCTACGCCTCCTGCCCCGCGATCGAGCACCTGCCCGCGCAGGCGGCCGGCGCCCGCCGGGTGACCGGCGGCCCCCGGGCGTTCGTCCGCGCGCTGGCCGAAGCCCGCGCGCGGCCCCCCGGCCCGCGCACCGCCCCGGGCGCCGCCCGCCACTACGACATCGCCCGCAGCGCCGCCCAGCTCATGGACGTGTACGCGGCCACCGTCTCCGGACCAACCCGGCTCTCCCCCGCTTCCCCGACACCCCAGGGAGTCAGTTCCCCATGACCGAGAACCCCCGCCGTCCCGCCGCACTGCGCCGCACCAAGGCGCTCCCGCCCTGGTCCCTGCTCGCGGCCGGCGCCGTCGCCGGCGGCCTGCTCGGCGGCGCGTACGGAACCGTCAAGGCGCCCGTCTACTCGGCCACCGCCTATGTCGTCGCCGTCCCGACCGCGAAGTCCGACCCGGCGTCCGCGCTCGGCTTCGCGCAGGCCTACGGCCGGGTCGCCACCCAGCTCGCGGTGCTCGGGGACGCGCAGGTCTGGGCGGGCGTGCCGGTGAACACGCTGCGGCGAAACGTGCAGACGGCGACCTCGCCGGACGCCCCGATGGTCGCCATCACGGCGACCTCCACGCGCGCCGACCTGGCCGCCGACATGGCCAACGCGGTCTCCCGCTCGCTGACCCAGCACGCGAAGAGCTCCCGGTCCGCCACCAACGTCGAGCTCCAGCAGTTCGCGCGCGCCGTCCGGCCGACCGCGCCGTCCTCGGCGTCCCCGACGGTGACCACTCTGGTGGGGGCGAGCGCGGGCGGGCTGCTCGGCGGGCTGGCGCTGCTGGTGCGGCCGAGGCGGGACCGCGAGGAGGAGGCCGTGCGCCCCGCCGCCGTCCCCGGCCCGGCCCTCGCCGCCGAAGCCCACGGAGCGCTGTGAAGCCGACGTTCACGGCCGAAGTCGTCACCGACGAACAGGCGTTCGCCGCCCTCGCACCCGCCTGGGGCCGGCTGTACCAGCGGTGCGCGACGGCCACCCCGTTCCAGAGCCACGCCTGGCTGCACTCGTGGTGGCTCTCGTACGGCAGGCCCGGCCAGCTGCGGCTGCTGCTGGTCCGCGACGGCGCCGAACTCGTCGCCGCCGCCCCGCTGACGGCCGTCCGCCGACCGCTGCCCGCGCTGGTGCCGCTCGGCGGGGCGATCTCCGACTACGGGGACGTCCTCGTCGACGACGAACACGGCGAGCGGGCCGTGGCCGCGCTCACCGAGGGCCTCGCGGCGGCCGCCCGCACCGCGCTGATCGACTTCCGCGAGGTGCGCCCGGGCGGTGCGGTGGAGCAGGTCTACGAGCTG
The DNA here is from genome assembly GCF_053592635.1 of Streptomyces sp. NPDC002623. NCBI lineage: Bacteria > Bacillati > Actinomycetota > Actinomycetes > Kitasatosporales > Streptomycetaceae > Streptomyces > Streptomyces sp. NPDC002623. The sequence continues at coordinate 90,110 of NZ_JBSFWB010000008.1, forward strand.
TGGCACGGGCCGCGGCGGCGGGTGAACGACTCGGTGTGCCTGGAGCTGCCCGCCGTCCCGATGGACGAGCTGGTGGCCCGGCTGCCCTCGGCGAAGGCCCAGCGCGTGCGCGCCAAGCTGCGCAAACTGACCGCGCTGGGCGTGCAGCGGCAGGTCGTGCGCCCGGAGGAGGTCGACCCGGCGCTGCGACGGCTGCTGGAACTGCACCAGTTGCAGTGGCAGGGCCGGAAGGTGACGGGCGAGCACCTGCTGCCCCGGTTCTGCGAGCACCTGGTGCGCTCGGTGGCGCCGATGGTGCGCTCCGGGGACGCGGTGGTCACCGAGTTCCGGCTGGACGACGACGTCGTGGCCGTCGATCTGACCCTGCTGTCGCGCCGGCTGGCCGGGGGCTATCTCTACGGCGCCCATCCGCAGCTGCGCGAGCGCAAGGCGGACGTGGCGGTGATGCTGCTCGACGCGTGCGCCGAGCACACCCGGGGCGGCGGGCACGCCGCGCTGAGCCTGCTGCGCGGCAACGAGCCCTACAAGCACCACTGGCGGCCCGAACCGGTCGTCAACCAGCGGCTGCTGCTGGCCCGTCGGCGCACCGCGCCGCTGCTGTCGGCGGCGCTGTGCGACGTGGCCGCGCGGCGGCGGGGCAAGGAGCTGCTGCTCCGGCTGGAGCAGCGGAAGGAGCGGGCCGGTGGCGGCAGGTCCTGACGCGGGCCTGCCGCCACGGCACCGCGGTTCACCCGCTGCGCGACCACCAGTCCAGGCGGAGGCACAGCTTGCCGCCGAGCCAGTACTCGACCCAGTCGCCGAGGTCCATCGGCAGGCAGTTCACCTGGGGTTCGGCGTTGGGCTCGGGCGTGGGTTCCTCAGCGGGCTCCTTCGTGGGGACCGTGGTGGGCAACGATGTCGTCGGCTCGACGGACGGTTCCGCGGAGGGCCCCGGAGTCGTCGGCGTCGTGCCCGGCTCGTCGGTGCGGCCGGACAGGAGCGAGCGGTAGACCGCGGACGACCGAGGGTTCTGCCGGCACTGCCACACGCCGTGCGGGCAGTAGTCGGTCAGCGTGTTGTACAGCGGCTTGTGCTCGTCCATCCAGGCGAGCATGCGCCGCATGTATTCGGCGTTGTCACCGTTACGGAAGAGTCCCCATTCCGGGTAGGAAATGGGCTTGCCGTGCGCTTTGGCGAAGTCCACGTGGGCCTGGAGCCCGTAGGGTTCTTTCACCTGCTCGTCGAAGGACAGACCGGTCGGCTGGTCGTAGGAGTCCATTCCGAGGATGTCGACCGTGTCGTCCCCCGGGTAGCACTGGGTCCAGGGAACGGCGTCCTTGCCGCGGCTCGGCGCGAAGTCGAACTTGAATTTCTGACCCGGCACCGAACGCATCGTGGAGACGATCCTGTTCCAGTACTTCTTCCAGGCCTCCGGGTCCGGCCCGCACCGATGGGTGTACGTGATGCCGTTCATCTCCCAGCCGAGCACGATCACCGTGTCCGGCACCTTCAGCGCGACCAGCCGCTCGGCGAGAGCCCGGTAGTGGTGGTCGAACTCCCCGGCCGCGCCCTGCCGCAGCAGCTTGCGCACCTCGGCGTCGGAGACGCCCTCCTCGTTGCGCTCCATCATGGGCACGTTGAGGACGAACATCCGGTCGTCCCGCTCCAGCCTCCACTTGGCCCACGCGTCGAGGAAGCCGGGCAGGCCCGCGATGTTGCGCCACCGGTCGCCCGGCAGGTAGGTGTGGCCGACGCGCAGCTTCGCGCCGCCCAGCCACTCGCTGAGCTCGGCGATCCGGGCCACGCCCCGGGCGCCGTAGTCGAGGTAGGCGCCGAACGCGGAGGCTGCGGCCTTCGTCGGCACGGTGGACGGCGTGGTGGACGGCGCGGGGGTCTGCGTCGGGGTCACCGGTACAACGGGCGCGACCGGTGCGACCGGTGCGACGGGCGGCAGGGGCGCGGTGGTCGGCAGGGTCGTCGCCGTCTGCACGAGGGCGGCCGGTTCGGGCACCGGCTCGGGCACCGGTTCGACCACCGCGGGTCTCGGGACGGTCGGGGTGGGAGCGGGAGGATCGGCGACCCGCACCACCCCCGCGCCCGCGGCGAATCCAGGTCCGGACGCCAGAACGGCCGACGCCGCGACCGACGCCGCGACAACGGCCAGCCGTCGGGACCGCGCGGTTCGCTGCTGTGGGGTCATGCCTGCTCCTTTCTCCACTCTCACGTAACGCGCAATGTCCGCGCATTACTGACACACAGTCATATGAAAGTCACACGAAAAGGAATTACGCCACCGCCATTAGGGCTTTCGAGTGCCTCGATCGCCCATACCGGTGAACTGAACCGAAGGACCGGCAAACCATGCCCGAGTCGTTGCTCGACACCCGCGTCCCCGCCGTACTCCTGCGGATCGACCGGAATCCCTTTCACCACGGAACGCTGGGTGCCGTGCGCTCGCTCGGCAGAGCCGGAGTCGATGTGCACGTGGTCGCCGACTCGACGGGAAGTCCCGTACGCACATCCCGCTTCGTACGCCAGTTGCATCCCCCGCCGCCGCCCGGCGCCGCCCCCGCCGACATCGCCGCCGTCCTGCTGCGGGTGGCCGCCCGCATCGAACGGCCCGCCGTCCTGATCCCGATGGACGACGCCGGCGCGATCGCGGTCAGCGCTCTACGCGCGGAACTCGCGCCCGCCTACCTGCTGCCCCAGCAGCCCGGCACGGTGCCCGAACGCGTCGCCGACAAAGCCGAACTGGCCGAGCTGTGCGCGGCGGCCGACGTGCCGCACCCGCTCACCGTGGTCCCGGACAGCGCGGCCCAGGCCGCCTCCGCCGCCTGGCGGCTCGGCCTGCCGGTGGTGGCCAAGTGGAGCCGGCCCTGGCTGCTGCCCGCCGACTCGGGGCTGCGCAGCACCCTCGTGGTGCGCTCCACCCAGGAGGCGCGCGACCTGTACATGCGCACCGAGGAGGCGGGCAGCCGACTGCTGCTCCAGGCCTTCCTGCCGCCGGGGCCGGACCGCGACTGGTTCTTCCACGGGTACGCCGACCGCTCCGGCGCGGTCGGCGGCGGCGGTGCGGGCCGCAAGCTGTGCGCCTGGCCGCGCGGCGCGGGACTCACCGCGGTGGGCGAGTGGACCGAGAACCCGCAGGTGCGGACGCTGGCCGAGCGGCTCACCGACGAACTCGGCTACCGGGGCATCCTCGACCTCGACTTCCGGCGCTGCGGCATGACGGGCGACTACCACCTGCTCGACTTCAACCCCCGGCCCGGCGCCCAGTTCCGGCTCTTCGCCGACGGCGGCGGGCTGGACGTCGTCCGCGCCCAGCACCTGGATCTGACCCACCGTCCGCTGCCCGCCGGGTCCCCGCTGCCGGGGCGGGCGTTCGTGGTGGAGAACTACGCGCCGCTGGCCGCACTGCGGCCCGCGCGGCGCGGCCCCGGCCGCGAGCTGGCCTGGCACGCGGGCGACGACACCGCCCCCGGCCGGGCCATGTGGGGGCTGTGGGGCGCCCATGTCGCCCGTCGGCTGCTCGGCCGGCTGCACCGGCTCGGCACGGCGGGCGCGGCCGGGGTGCGGCCCCGCGTGGTCCGTCAGTCCCCGCCACCGCCGCCGTCCCTGACGGGCCTGACCGAACCGACCGACGACGAGAAAGCGAGCAGTTGCTGATGTACGACCTGTTGGTAGTGGGCGCCGGCCCGTACGGCCTGTCCATCGCGTCCCATGCCGCGGCCGCCGGGCTGAGCCTGCGCGTCTTCGGCCGGCCGATGGCCTCCTGGCGCGACAACATGCCGGGCGGCATGTTCCTGAAGTCCGAGCCCTGGGCCTCCAATCTCTCCGACCCCGCAGCCCGTTGGCGGCTCGACGCCTACTGCGCGACCCAGGGCGTGACGGCCCGGCACGGGGAGCCGATCCCGGTGGAGATGTTCGCCGAGTACGGCCGGTGGTTCGCCCGCAACGCCGTCCCCGAGGTGGACGAGCGCATCGTGACCCGGATCGCGTCCCGGCCGGGCGGCTTCGAGGCGGTCACCGAGGACGGCCAGACCGTGCACGCCCGCACGATCGCCCTCGCGGTCGGCGTGATGCCGTTCGTCGAGATCCCGTCCGCCCTGCGCGGACTCTCCTCCGGCCTCGTCTCGCACAGCAGCCACCACGGCGACCTCGACCGCTTCCGCGGCCGGGACGTCACGGTGATCGGCGGCGGCCAGGCCGCCCTGGAGACGGCCGCCCTGCTCGCCGAACAGGGCACCCGGGTACGGGTGTTGGCCCGCGCCGACCGACTGTGCTGGAACGATGTGCCGCCGGCCTGGGAACGCCCGTGGTGGCAGTCGGCCCGCTCCCCGCTGAGCGGCCTCGGCTGCGGCTGGCGCAACTGGTTCTACGCGGAACGCCCCGGCCTCTACCGGCGGCTCCGGGAACCGACCCGGGCCCGGATCGCGGCGACGGCGCTCGGCCCGGCCGGCGCGTGGTGGGTGCGGGACCGGGTGGAGGGCGCCGTGGAGGTGCGTCTCGACCACGAGGTGACGGCGGCGCGGGCGGTCCCGGGCGGGGTGCGCCTCGAGGTGACCGGAACGGGCTCCTTCGAGACCGAGCATGTGATCGCGGCCACCGGCTTCAAGGCGACCCGCGACCGGCTCGGGCTCCTCTCCGGCGACCTGCGCGACTCGCTGGCCACGGTGCCCGACGGCTCCCCCGAGATCGGCCGGGACTTCGAGTCGTCCTGCCCCGGCCTGTTCATGGCCGGCCTGGTGACGGCGGCCGGCTTCGGCCCGGCGATGCGCTTCGTCTACGGCGCGACCTTCACGGCGGGGTCCCTGGTCCGGGGAGTCCGGCGCCGGCTGCGCACGGGCATGCCGAGCGGGGCGATCCCGGCGCCGGGTCGCCAGGACACGGCGCCGGCGGTACGGGGCTGAGCGACGCGGGTGCCGGGCGCGAGGGCGTCCGGCACCCGGTGCCGTTCACCGACGGGACGCGGCCCTGCCTCGCCGGTACAGGAGGGCGCCGCTGCCGATGAGCACCGCGCTGACCCCGGACGCGGCGAGCAGCGCCGCCTTGTCACTGCCGGTGTGCGCCAACTCCGGCGGCGTCGCGTGCCCGCCACCGCCACCCTGCGGGGGCACGGAGTGTCCGCCGCCCTGGGGCGGCGTCGAGTGCCCACCGCCGGAGGGAGGCGTGGAGTGTTCCCCACCGTGCGGAGGCGTCGAGTGCCCGCCACCGGAGGGCGGAGCGCTGCTGCCGCCGTGCGGGGGCGGGGAGGAGTGGTCACCACCGGGCGGAGTACCGCCCCCACCGCCGTGCGGAGGCGGCGACGAGTGATCACCACCCGGCGGAGTACCGCCCCCACCGTGCGGAGGCGGGATGGAGTGATCTCCACCGGGCGGAGTGCTTCCCCCGCCGCCGTGCGGAGGCGGCGACGAGTGATCACCACCCGGCGGAGTACCGCCCCCACCATGGGGAGGCGGGTACGAGTGATCGCCACCGGGTGGAGGCGGGGTGTGGCCCCCACCAGGAGGCGGCGGAGTGTGCTCGCCGCCCGGCGGAGGCGGCGGGTGCTCCCCGCCACCAGGCGGCGGCGTGTGATCTCCGCCGCCGCACGAGTCGCCGTAGCCCCCGCAGTCGTCGCCCGGACCGTGGTCTCCGTACCCGTGGTCGCCGTGCCCGGAGCCCCCTCGATCCGGACCCCCGTAACCCGAGTCGCCGTACCCGGTGCCCCAGTGATCCGATTCCTCGTAGCCCCTGTCCTCGTAGCCCTTGTCCCCGTAGCCCGAGTAGTCCTTGTATCCCGAGTCCTGGTAGCCCTGGACCCCGTGACCCGAGCCCCCGTGACCCGAGTCCCCGTGGCGAGACCCCCCGTATCCGGAGTCGTCGTCGCCGTAAGGCGTCCCGTGTGGGCCGTACGTCCCGTCGGTGAAGTGGGCGCGGTGCCGGTGCTCGGCCGACCGGTTGGCACAGGAGTTGCCGAACGTGGGGTTGAGCGCGGCGGCGGCGTCGACCGAGTTGCCGCAGGCGTTCACCGGGATGTTCACCGGGGCCTCGACATGGTTGCCCGACAGGAGTCCGGGCGATTCCTTGGCGGCCCCGTCGGCGTGCGAGTCGGCGAGGGCGGTACCGCTGCCGCACAGGGACAGAATGCTCGTCGCGGCGGCTGCCGCGACCATTCCCCTGCTCAGGGTCTGGCGCAATCTCGTTGTCTTCCTGCTTGATCCTGCGTGAAGAAGTGGGAAAAGCCGACCCTGGACCACCGAAGAGTCGTCCAAGGCCGGCCTCGACCCAGCCGTACGGCTGGTGTGATGCGTCGTCAGTCGTTGATGCAGACGTTGCCGGCGGTCGGGTTCAGCAGCGCGATGACGTTGATCGAGTTGCCACACACGTTGATCGGGATGTGGATCGGAACCTGAACGACGTTGCCCGACAGGACGCCCGGGGAGCCGATGGCCGCACCGTTGGCATCAGCGTCGGCGAAGGCGGGGGCGGCCCCGCCCAGCGCCAGGATCAGACCCGCGACAACAGCAGCACTCTTCTTCATGGGTTTCCCTTCTCCGCGGCCGTGCCCGGATGCACGACTCGCAAGCTGCAAACGAGAGATAGACAGCCGAAGCAACTGAGAAACGCGCGTCGCCCGGGAATTCACTCGAACGCATTCATAAGATTGACGCGTCAGGCCTACTGCAGAAAAAACGCTTCGCCAAATACACCACCGCCGGACGGCCCGCCGAAAAGACACGGACCGTCCGGCGAGCAGCGCCGGTGGACGTCGGCGGTCGAAGGTCAGCCGTTGGCCACGCCGTTGCCCGAGAGGGCGGAGATGTCGTCCAGGATGTGCGAGAGCGGCTCGTCGCCCTTGGCCTGGGTGGAGTTCTCCGCGCACTGCTGGTTCTGCGGGGAGGACAGGACGTTGATGTCCTGGACGTCGATCGGGACCGCGCCGAGGATGCCCTGCACGTTCCCCTTGACCGGCAGACCGATGCACAGTTTGTTCAGGGAGCTCTGGACCAGCGTGGCCTGGGGGCTCATGTCGCCCTTGGTCACCGAGTTGCCGAACTTCGACGAGGCACCGTTGCCGCTGGCGGAGGTGGTGCCGGCGTCGTCCCCGATGGCAAGCGCCTGAGGCGCGGCCGCCGCCGACACACCGATGACGGACGTGGCGACCGCTGCCACGGCCATTGCCTTCTTCAGCATTTCGCTTTTTTCCTTTCCCTGTCCTGGCCTCGCGCCAGGACCATGTGCCTGCCACCGACTCAACCCGGTACGCCGGCAATGGTTGCGGCACTTCACCCGATAGGAGTTCGCCCCCCATTTTTTTCGGGCCCCGGCAGGAATGGGCCATCAGAGTGAAGGGGGGCAACCAAACGTCACCTGGGCAGTTGATCAGAGCGCTCCGGTGGACGGGGTTTCTTCAGAAGGGACTAGCAAGTGATCAAGAAGGTTCTGGCCGCCGCCGCGGTCGCCGCTTCCGTCGTCGGCGTCTCCGCAGCTGCTGCCGCCCCCGCGCTCGCCATCGGCAACGACAGCGGCACCACCTCCGCCAGCGGCAACGGCGCCAGCCAGTCGTTCGGCAATTCGGCCACCTTCGGCAACATGAGCCCCCAGATGGCGCTCATCCAGGGCTCCCTCAACAAGCCGTGCATCGGCCTGCCGGTGAAGGGGAACCTGCAGGGCCTCGTCGGCGCTGTCCCGATCAACGTCCAGGACATCAACGTCCTGTCCTCCCCGCAGAACCAGCAGTGCGTCGAGAACAGCACCCAGGCCAAGGGCGACGAGGCGCTTTCGCACATCCTGGACGACATCTCGGTCCTCGCGGGCAACGGCGCCGCCAACCACTGACGTTCCACCCCGACAGCGGGTCGACGGACCACCGACGGCCCGCTGTTCGGCGCAGGCGCGACGATCACCCAGCGCCTCCCCCGGAGTCCGTTTTTCGAAAGGGAAAGAACATGAAGAAGCTGTGGGCAACCGCGGTTGTCGCCGCCTCCCTGGCCGGTGTCGCGGTCGCCTCCGCGCCGCAGGCCCTGGCCATCGGTGACGACAGTGGCACCACCTCCGCCAGTGGCAACGGCGCCTCGTCGGAGTTCGGCAACTCGGCCACGTTCGGCGACATGAGCCCGCAGCTCTCGCTGGTCCAGGGCTCGCTGAACAAGCCGTGCCTCGGCCTGCCCGCCAAGCTGAACCTGCAGGGCCTCGTCGGCGCTGTGCCGATCAACGTCCAGGACATCAACGTCCTGTCCTCCCCGCAGAACCAGCAGTGCGTCGAGAACAGCACCCAGGCCAAGGGCGACGAGCCGCTGTCGCACATCCTGGACGACATCTCCGCGCTGTCGGGCAACGGCGCGGGCAACGGCTGAGCCACCGCCTGACGTACCGCGACGGCGGGTCACCGGAACTCCGGTGGCCCGCCGTTTCGTGTGTCCCTTGAGGTGCGGTGCTAGAGGTCGAGGCGGCTTGCGTCGGTGATGGCTTCGGCGAGGTCGGCGACCTCCTTGTCCTCGGTCTTCCTCGCCAACGCGTCGGCTGTTTCGCCGAGTTCGCTCAGTGACGGGGCGTCGGGCAGTGAGCGCTCGGAATCGCGCAGGGCGTCGGCGAAGTAGGCGGCCGTCGTGGTGACCTGGAAGCGGACGGGTGCGTCGGTGAGGTCATCGTGCAGGGCGTCGGTCTCCAGCTGTCCGGTGGCCTCGTGCGGGGTGCGGGTGTCGGGGTCGAGCCAGCGGACGGTGGCCGTGGCGAGGTGGCCGTCGGCGCCGGACCTGGTGCGCACGGCGTAGAGGGCGGTGACGGTGTGGCCGGGGCCGATCTCGCCGCCGTCGACGCCGTCGTCGCGGAAGTCGTCGTCGGCGACGCGGCGGTCGTCGTAGCCGACGAGGCGGAACTCGGCGACCGTCTCGGGGTCGAAGGCGACCTGGGCCTTGGCGTCGCGGGCGGTCAGGTCGACGTTCTGGGGGAGGTCGGTGGAGAAGACCTTGCGGGCGTCCGCCTCGTTCGAGACGTAGGCGGTGTGGCCGTCGCCCTTGTCGGCGAGGCGTTCCATCAGGGCGTCGCCGTAGTCGCTGCCGACGCCCACGCCGAAGAGGGTGATGCCGTGTTCCTCGCGGGCGTCGGCGATGCGTTCCAGGATGGAGTCGGCGTCCGTGTCGCCGGTGTTGGCGAGGGCGTCGGAGACGAGCACGACCCGGTTGGTGGCGCCCTCGCGCAGGCCTTCGACGGCGGTCTCGTAACCGGTCTCGACGCCGGCGCCGAGGTTGGTGGAGTCGGTCGGCTCCAGGCCGTCGATGGCGTCGTGGACGCGGTCGCGGCGGTCGCCGAGCCTGGTCATCGGCAGGACGGTCTCGGCCTCGCCGCTGAAGGTGACGATGGCCACGGAGTCGTCGTCGCGGAGCCGGTCGGTCATCGTGCCGAGGGCGGACCGGGCGAGGTCCAGGCGGCCGGGTTCGGCCATCGAGCCGGAGACGTCGATGACGAAGGTGAGGGCGGCGGGCGGGCGCTCGCCCGATCCGGCGGCCTTGCGGGTGGCGAGGCCGACGCGGACCAGGGACCAGTCGTCGTCGCCGGTGCGGGCGCCGTCGACGGTGACCGAGAAGCCGTTGCCGTCGGGGCGTTCGTAGTCCTGGCGGAAGCTGTTGACGAATTCCTCGGGGCGGACGGTCGAGGGGTCCGGGAGCCGGCCTTCGGCGAGGGTGCGGCGGGCGTAGCCGTAGGAGGCGGTGTCGACGTCGAGGGCGAAGGTGGAGAGGTGGTCGGGGGCGGCCTTGCGGTCCCCGTCCGTGAGGTCCTCGTCCGCGCGGGGTTCGCTCGGGGCGGGGAAGCCGTCGCTGCGGTTCGCCGCTCCGTCCGAGGCCTTGCTGCTGTCGGAGTCGGCGCCCGCGCCGCAGCCGGTGAGCAGGAGTGCCGTGGCCGCCGCGGCGGCGAGGAGTCGCGCTGTCCGGTGGGTTTTCATGTCCCGTGCCCCCTGTGTCCGTCGATGTCTGTGACTGTGACGGGGCAGGGGGCCGGAACGTGCGGCACGGGGCGTTGCGGATACGTCTCGAAGAGGGCACGACGGCCGGTCTTCGAGACCGGTGGGTGATCCTCCGGTGACCTAGGAGACGACGTCCTTGCGGGCGAAACCCCTGAAGGCCAGGGCGAACAGGACGAGCGCGTACGTTACCGAGACGGCGGTGCCCTGGATCATGCCGGACCACTCGGGGGTGGGCTGGACGGCGTCGGCCCAGGCGAACTGCCAGTGCGCGGGCAGGAAGTCGCGCCAGTCGCCGAGTGCCGTGACGGCGTCCAGGACGTTGCCCACGATGGTCAGGCCGACCGCGCCGCCGACCGCGCCGAGCGGGGCGTCGGTCTTGGTGGAGAGCCAGAACGCCAGTCCCGCGGTGACCAGTTGGCTGACGAAGATGAACCCGATCACGATCAGCAGCCGCCCGGCCGCGGTGCCCGGGGCGAGTTCGCCGCCGGTGGGCAGTTCCAGCGGGCCCCAGCCGTAGGCCGCGGAGCCGACGGCGAGGGCGACGACCGGCAGCAGGACCATCGCGGCCAGGCTGAGGCCGAGGCCGACGACGAGCTTGGACCACAGCAGCCGGGCCCGGGGCACGGGCGCGGCCAGGAGGTAGCGCAGGGAGGACCAGCCGGCCTCCGAGGCGACCGTGTCCCCGCAGAACAGGGCGACCGGGATGACCAGCAGGAAGCCCGCCGAGACGAACAGGTTGACGGCGGCGAAGTTGGCGCCGGACGCGGTCGCGGTGTCCATCAGGGACACCGTGTTGTTGCGGCCGCCCGGCTCGCCGCCGATGGCGAAGGCGATGAGCAGGACGAACGGGAGGGCGGCGAGGACGGCGCCCATGACGATCGTGCGGCGGCGCCCCAGCTGGCGGACCAGCTCGACGCGCAGCGGGAGGGTGCGGCGGGCCTGGTAGCCGGAGGCGACCTCGGTGAGCGTGCTCATGCGGAACCTCCGATCAGGGTGAGGAAGGCGTCCTCCAGGCGGCGGTGCGGGCCGACGGAGGTCACCGGCACGTCGAGCCGGACGAGTTCGGCGACCAGGCGTTGGGCGGTGCCGTCGGTGTCCAGCCGGACGAGGAGGCCGTCGTCGGTGACGACCGCGGAGGCGATGCCGGGCAGCGCCGAGATCTTCTCCACGATCGGCTCCTCCACCGGGGTGCCGGTGCCCACGAGGAGGGTGTCGCCGGAGCCGATGATGGCGGCGACCGGGCCGGCCTGGACGAGCCGGCCCCGGTCCATGACCACGAGGTGGGTGCAGGACTGCTCGACCTCGGACAGGAGATGGCTGGAGACGATCACCGTGCGGCCGGCGGCCGCGTAGCGGATCATCACCTCGCGCATCTCGCGGATCTGCGGCGGGTCGAGGCCGTTGGTCGGCTCGTCGAGGATGAGCAGGTCCGGGAGGCCGAGCATGGCCTGGGCGATGGCGAGGCGCTGGCGCATGCCCTGGGAGTAGGTGCGCACCGCGCGGGCGAGGCCCTCGCCGAGGCCGGCGATCTTCAGGGCCTCTTCGAGGTGGGCGTCCTCGGCCGGGCGGCCGGTGGCCCGCCAGTACAGCTCCAGGTTCTCCCGGCCGGTCAGGTGCGGGAGGAAGCCGGCGCCCTCGACGAAGGAGCCGACGCGGGACAGGACGGGGGCGCCCGGGCGGATGGCGTGGCCGAAGACGCGGATCTCGCCGCCGTCGGGCTTGATCAGGCCCATCAGCATGCGCAGGGTCGTCGTCTTGCCGGCGCCGTTCGGGCCGAGCAGGCCGAGGACCTGGCCCTTCTCGACCTGGAAGGAGAGGTCGCGGACGCTGTAGCGGTCGCCGCCCGCGTACTTCTTGCTCAGGTCGGTGATCTGCAGCGGGACCTCGGCGAGCTCGGGGTCGGGCGCGGGGGCCGTGGTGACGCGGCGGCGGGCGGTCAGCAGCAGGGCCAGCGCCACGGCCGCGCCGGCGAGGGGCAGCCACCAGACCCAGGACGGGAGCGGGGCCGCCGCCGTCGTCACGGCCGGGGCGGTGGGGACCGACAGGTCGCTCTTCAGGGAGACCGTGTAGGTCGCCGGGGTCAGCGGGGAGGCGTAGCCGAGGTCGGTGGAGGCGAGGACCAGGCGCAGCCGGTGGCCTTCGTCGACCTCGTGGTCGATCGCCGGGAGCGTGATGGTGACGTCCTTGCCGGCCTTGGCGCCCTCGACCCGGACCGGGGCGACGAGCTGGGAGGGCAGCACCTGCTGGGCGCCGTCGGCGCCGACGTCGTAGACCTTGGCGAAGAGGACGGCCTGGTCGGTCGTCGACTTGACGTGGACGGTGACCGTCGGGGAGCCGGTGACGCGCAGGTCGCCGGTGACCGGGGCGGAGTCGAAGGAGGCGTACTGGCCGGGGAAGTCGAGCGAGATGCCGACGCCGAGGGAGGAGAGCTGCGAGAGGCCGCCGCCGCCGAGGCCGGGCAGGGCGGAGACGGCGGGCGGGCTGGCGCCGGCCGGGTTGGCGAAGGACTGCTCCGGGCGGCGGCCGGTCAGCGGGAACGAGCGGTCGCCGCTGGTCAGGCCGGGGTAGCCGGCCGCGCTCGCGCCCCTGAGCAGGGCGGCGCCGTCGGTGGAGTCGACGCCTCCGGTGCGGGTGACGCGGAAGGCGGGGCCGGTGTCGGCGGAGGTGTCCTTCTTGAGGTACCGGTCGAACCAGGAGGTGACGCGTGCCTGGACGCGGCTGCTCTCCAGGTCGCCGCCGTCGTGGCCGCCCGCGATCCAGTCGACGTCGACGGGTGCGCCGTTGGCCTTGATCGCCTTCTCGGCGGCGTCGGACTGGGCGAGGGTGAAGAGGGAGTCCGTCTGGCCCTGGATGAGGAGGGTGGGGACCTTGATGCGGTCGGCGACGGCGGACGGGGAGCGCTGTTCGAGGAGCGCGCGGGCGGCGGCGTCCGGGGTGCCGGACTCGGCGACGCGTTCGTACATCGTGGCCAGCGCGGGTTCGAAGTTGGCGGCGCCGCCGCCGGTGTTGAAGAAGATGCCGGCCCACAGCTTCTTGAACACGCCGTCGGGGAACAGGGCGTCCGCGAGGTTCCAGTAGGTGATCGCGGGGGCGATGGCGTCGACGCGGTCGTCGTACCCGGCGGCGAGGAGCGAGATCGCGCCGCCGTAGGAGGCGCCGGCCACGCCCACGCGCGGGTCGCCGGTCTTGTCGAGCTGGACCTGGGGCTGCTTCGCGAGCCAGTCGATCAGCTTCGAGACGTCGGCGACCTCGCCCTTGGGGTCGTTCAGCCCGATCTTGCCGGTGGACTCGCCGAAGCCGCGCGCCGACCAGGTCAGCACCGCGTACCCGTCCTGGGCGAGCTTCTCGGCCTGCGCGCGTACGTCGTCCTTGCTGCCGCCGAAGCCGTGTCCGAGGAGGACGGCGGGGCGGCGGCCCGATCCGCCGGCGGTGAAGTAGGAGGTGTCCAGGCGTACGCCGTCCACCGCCATGACCCGGTCGGCGCGGTGCACCGCGGGCGTGTCGTCGTCGGCGGCGACGGCCGTCCAGGTACCGGCACCGGCGAGTACGACCACTGCGGCCGCGGCGGAGATGATCCGTCGCGGCCGCCATGGTCCTCGCAGACCGGGCAATCGAAGATCCATGCTTCAACGGTACGGCGTCAACCTGTCGTGAAGATGTCGACCGTAGACCGAACTGGCCGACCTCCTGAGGGCGTACGCGACCGGCCGCGTGTACCGCAGGCGCGGTACACGGCGCCCGCCTGAATTCAGGGAAAACGTGCGGACGTTCGACGTACGGGCGTGCAAAGTGTGTCCCGTCAGGGTTGTGCGGGCACAGACGTTGCACAGGGGTGGGGACATATGGGACCGGGGCACAGGGCTGTCTGGGTGGCGATCACGGCGGCCGCGCTGCTGGCCGGTGTCGGGTGCGGCAGGCGGGCGGCGGAGGCCGCCGACGCGTCGTCCAAGGTCGTGGACGACACCGCCGGGATCCTGTCGGTGCTGACCCGGGCGGGCGACCTGAGCCAGGATCTGGGATCCGCCGAGGTCAGGATGACGACCGACCTGGGAGCCGGGCAGCCGGTCGCCATGGACGGCCTGTACACCTGGGGTGACGGCTACGCCTTCGACGTCGAGATGGACACCGCGGCCGCCCGGCTGCAGAGGCTCCAGGACGCCCCGCGGATCCGCGCGCTGTTCGTCGACGGCGTCTATTACTACGACGTCGATCCGCAGCCCGCCGGCCCGCTCGCGGGCAAGGAGTGGATGAAGGTGGACGCGTCGGCGATGTTCGGCGACGCGGGCCCGCAGGCCCCCTCCGAGAGCGCCGGCCCGGTGGCCTCCCTGAGCAGCCTGAAGTACGCCGACGACGTGGAGGAGCTCGGCAAGGAGACGGTCGGCGGTCAGCGCACGACCCACTACCGGGCCGTGCTCGACGGCGGCAGCCTGTACGACTCGGTCACCGGCGGCGCGGACTCGGTCACCGTGGACGTCTGGGTCGGAGGCAAGGAGCTGCCGGTGCGGTTGAAGCAGACCGTCGGCGAGGTGACCGTCACCATGGACTTCGTGAAGTTCGGCGGGACGGCCGCGGTGCAGGCTCCGCCGGCCGCGCAGACCGGCGATCTCACCGAGGCCGTCGAGCAGGGCGGCGGCGCACAGTGACACGAGCGCGCCCTGCCCCCTCGCGAGAGCGAGAGAGGACAGGGCGCGTCCGGGTCTGCGGGTGTTCGGGCCTCAGTGGTTGCGGGGGAAGCCCAGGTCGACGCCGGTGGGGGCGTCGGCGGGGTCGGGCCAGCGGGTGGTGACGACCTTGCCGCGGGTGTAGAAGTGGGTGCCGTCGTTGCCGTAGATGTGGTGGTCGCCGAACAGCGAGTCCTTCCAGCCGCCGAAGCTGTGGTAGCCGACGGGGACCGGGATCGGGACGTTGACGCCGACCATGCCGGCCTCGATCTCCAGCTGGAAGCGGCGGGCCGCGCCGCCGTCCCGGGTGAAGATCGCGGTGCCGTTGCCGAAGGGGGAGCTGTTGATCAGCGCCACGCCCTCGTCGTAGGTGTCCACGCGCAGCACGCACAGCACCGGGCCGAAGATCTCGTCCTGGTAGGCCTTCGCGGTGGTGGGGACCTTGTCGAGGAGCGAGATGCCGATCCAGTGGCCGTCCTCGAAACCGTCGACGGTGTAGCCGGTGCCGTCCAGGACGACCTCGGCGCCCTCGGCCGCCGCGCCGGTGACGTAGGAGGCGACCTTGTCGCGGTGGACGGCCGTGATGAGCGGGCCCATCTCGGAGGTCGGGTCGTTGCCGGGACCGATCTTGATCTTCTCGGCGCGCTCGCGGATCTTCTCCACCAGCTCGTCGCCGATCGAACCGACCGCGACGACCGCGGAGATGGCCATGCAGCGCTCGCCGGCCGAGCCGTAGGCGGCGGAGACGGCGGCGTCCGCGGCCGCGTCCAGGTCCGCGTCGGGGAGGACCAGCATGTGGTTCTTCGCGCCGCCGAGCGCCTGGACGCGCTTGTGGTTCGCGGAGGCCGTGGTGTGGATGTGCCGGGCGATCGGGGTCGAGCCCACGAAGGAGACGGCCTTGACGTCCGGGTGCTCCAGGAGGCGGTCGACGGCCGCCTTGTCGCCGTTGACGACGTTGAACACGCCGTCCGGCAGACCGGCCTCGGCGAGGAGCTCGGCGAGCTTCAGGGACGCCGAGGGGTCCTTCTCGGACGGCTTCAGCACAAAGGTGTTGCCGGTCGCGATCGCGATCGGGAACATCCACATCGGGACCATCGCCGGGAAGTTGAACGGCGTGATGCCCGCGACGACGCCCAGCGGCTGACGGATGGAGGAGACGTCCACCCGGCTGGCGACCTCGGTGGACAGCTCGCCCTTCAACTGTACGGTGATCCCGCACGCCAGGTCGACGATCTCCAGGCCGCGCGCGACCTCGCCGAGCGCGTCGCTGTGCACCTTGCCGTGCTCGGCGGTGATCAGCTCGGCGATCTCGTCGCGGTGCGCGTCCAGCAGCGCACGGAACTTGAACAGGATCGTGGTGCGCTTGGCGAGGGACGAGAGGCCCCAGGTCGCGAACGCGTCCTTCGCGGCCGCAACCGCCGCGTCGACCTCCTCGACGGAGGCGAACGCGACCTTCGTGGTGACCGCGCCGGTCGCCGGGTCCGTGACCGGCCCGTAGTTGCCCGACGCGCCTTCGACGGTCTTGCCGCCGATCCAGTGGTTGACGATCTTCGTCATGACCGAGTGCTCCTTCACAGATGGCGGCGTCGGGTAGAGACGTGCCGTTCGTACAGCTCACGTGCCTTCACCGCGGACGGTCGTGTCGCGGTCTCGGCCACAGGTACATCCCACCAGGCCTGCGCGGGCGGCGGGCCCGACACAGTGTCGGCCGTTTCGGTCTCCACGTAGACACAAGTGGGAGTGTCGGCGCGGCGGGCCTCGGCGAGGGCCTCGCGCAGTTCTTGGACGGTCTTCGCGCGCAGGACGCGCATCCCGAGGCTGGCCACGTTGGCGGCCAGGTCGACGGGCAGCGGGGCGCCGGTGAAGGTGCCGTCGTCCGAGGTGTAGCGGTACGCGGTGCCGAACCGTTCGCCGCCGACGGACTCCGACAGACCGCCGATCGAGGCGTAGCCGTGGTTCTGGATGAGCAGGATCTTGATCGCGATCCCCTCCTGCACGGCCGTCACGATCTCGGTCGGCATCATCAGATACGTGCCGTCGCCGACCAGCGCCCAGACGTTGCGCTCGGGGGCGGCGAGTTTCACTCCGATGGCCGCCGGGATCTCGTAGCCCATGCAGGAGTAGCCGTACTCCAGGTGGTACTGGTCCCGGGAGCGGGCCCGCCACAGCTTGTGCAGGTCCCCGGGGAGGGAACCGGCCGCGTTGATGATGACGTCCGACTCGTCGGCGAGGGCGTCGAGGGCCCCGAGCACCTGCGGCTGCGTCGGGCGCACGTCGGGCTCGTCGGCCTCGTAGCAGGCGTCGACGCGCTGCTCCCAGCGCTCCTTGTCCTCGGAGTACTCGGTGACATAGGCGTCCGCGACGCGGTGGCCGTGCAGTCCGAGGGCCTGCGTCAGCTCGCCCAGGCCGCTGCGGGCGTCCGCCACGAGAGGCAGACCGGCGAGCTTGTGGCCGTCGTAGGGGGCGATGTTGAGGTTGAGGAAGCGGACTCCGTCACCCGTGAACAGGGTGCCCGAGGCCGTGGTGAAGTCGGTGTAGCGGGTGCCCACGCCGATGATCAGGTCCGCGGTGCGGGCGAGTTCGTCGGCGGTGGCGGTGCCGGTGTGGCCGACGCCGCCCACGTCCTGGGGGTGGTCGTAGCGCAGCGAGCCCTTGCCGGCCTGGGTGGAGGCGACCGGGATGCCGGTGGCCTCGGCGAACTCGGCGAGGGCCTCCTCCGCGCGGCTGTGGTGGACTCCGCCGCCGGCGATGATCAGGGGGCGGCGGGCGGCGCGTATCGCGCGGACCGCCTCCGCGAGTTCGGTCGGGTCGGCGCCCGGGCGGCGGACGACCCAGGTGCGCTCGGCGAAGAACTCGTCGGGCCAGTCGTAGGCCTCGGCCTGGACGTCCTGGGGCATCGCGAGGGTGACCGCGCCCGTCTCCACGGGGTCCGTCAGCACCCGCATCGCCTGGAGGGCCGCCGGGATCAGGGCCTCCGGGCGGGTGACGCGGTCGAAGTACCTCGACACCGGGCGCAGGGAGTCGTTGACCGACACATCGCCCGCGTAGGGGACTTCGAGCTGCTGGAGCACCGGGTCGGCCACGCGGGTCGCGAAGATGTCGCCGGGGAGGAGGAGGACCGGGAGGTGGTTGACGGTCGCCAGGGCGGCGCCGGTCACGAGGTTCGTCGCGCCGGGGCCGATGGACGTCGTCACCGCGTGCGTGGAGAGCCGGTTCGACTGGCGGGCGTAGCCCACCGCCGCGTGCACCATGGACTGCTCGTTGCGGCCCTGGTGGAACGGCATCTCGGCGCCGTACTCGATCAGCGCCTGGCCGAGGCCGGCCACGTTGCCGTGGCCGAAGATGCCCCAGGTCGCGCCGATCAGCCGCTGCCGTACGCCGTCGCGCTCCGTGTACTGGGCGGCGAGGAAGCGGACGAGCGCCTGGGCGACGGTCAGCCTGGTGGTCGAGGTCGACGTCATCGGTAACCCCCTGTGCTCTCTACGTGGTCCGGGTGGAAGCAGATCCGCCACTCCCGGGTCTGGCCCGGTCCCGCCATGACGTTCAGGTAGTACATGGCGTGGCCCGGCTGGGCGATGGCCGGGCCGTGCCAGCCGTCGGGGACGAGGACGGCGTCACCGGAGCGGACCTCGGCGAGGACGTCGGCGCCGCCCTCGCGCGAGGGCGAGACGCGCTGATAGCCGAAGCCGCCCGGGCCGTCGATCTCGAAGTAGTAGATCTCCTCGAGCTCGGCCTCCTCGCCCGGCCGGTGCTCGTCGTGCTTGTGCGGCGGGTACGAGGACCAGTTGCCGCCGGGGGTGATCACCTCGACGGCGATCAGTTTGTCGCAGTCGAAGGCGTCGGCGGAGGCGAAGTTGCGCACCAGACGGGCGCAGTTGCCGCTGCCGCGCTCTTCGACGGGGACCTCCGGCGCGGGGCCGTAGCGGGCGGGGAGTTGTCGCTCGCACTTCGCTCCTGCCAGGGCGAAGCGGCCTCCCGCGCCGGAGGCGATCTGGACCCGGGCGTCTCGGGGAACGTACGCGAAGTCGGAGACCGACGCGAACACGCTTTCCCTGCCCAGGAGTTGGAACTCATTTCCGTCTGTTTGTACGGTACATCCGCCTTCGAGCGGAAGCACGATCCACTCACTGTCACCGGTGGTGAACAGGTGCGTGCCGCCCGGCTCCAGCTCGACGATCCGCAGGCTGCTGTGGGTCCAGCCGGCCCGCTTCGGGTCGATGTCGAGGACGTAGTTCCCGTCCGCGGTGGCGCCGCGCGGGACGTACAGGTCGTTGTTCGTCATGCGGCCCTCACAGCAGTCCGACGGCGGTGTCCACGGCGGCGGCGACGTCCCCGTCCGCCGGGTAGAGCAGCGAACGGCCGACCACCAGACCTCGCACGGTGGGGAGTTGCAGCGCCCCGCGCCACTTCTCGTACGCGCCGTCCTGGTCGTCGCCGACCTCGCCGCCCAGCAGGACGGCGGGGAGCGTGGACGTCTCCATGACCTCGGCCATGTCGTCGGGGTTGTCGGTGACCGGAACCTTCAGCCAGGTGTAGGCGGATGTGCCGCCCAGACCCGAGGCGATGGCGATCGACTTGGTGACGGCGTCGGCGGAGAGGTCGTTGCGCAGCTTGCCGTCCGCGGAGCGGCGGCTGATGAACGGCTCGACGAAGAGCGGGAGCTTACGGGCGGCCATGTCGTCGATGGCGCGGGCCGTGGTCTCCAGGGTGGTGAGGGAGCCCGGGTCGTCGTAGTCGATGCGCAGCAGCAGCTTGCCCGCGTCGAAGTTCAGCCGCTCGATGTCCTCGGCGCGGTGGCCGGTGAAGCGGTCGTCGAGCTCGAAGACCGCGCCCTGGAGACCGCCGCGGTTCATCGAGCCCATGACGACCTTGCCGTCGAGGGCGCCGAGGAGGAGCAGGTCGTCGAGGATGTCGGCGGTCGCGAGGACGCCGTCCACGCCGGGGCGCGAGAGCGCCAGGCAGAGGCGTTCCAGCAGGTCGGCGCGGTTGGCCATGGCCATCCGGTCCCCGCCGACGCCGAGCGCGCCACGGGCCGGGTGGTCGGCCGCGACGATCATCAGCCGGCCGGAGTCGTCGAGGAGCGGCCTGCGCGGGCGGCGGGCGGCGGCCTCGGCGATCGCCTCGGGGTACTGCGTGCGCAGGCGGACGAGTTCGGAGACGTCGACGGTCGTGGTCCCGGTCGTCCCGGCCGTCCCGGTCGGGGTCGCGGTCGAGGTCGCGGTCGGGGTCTCGGTCACGGGCTCGCTTCCGGAGGGCTGCTCGATCATGCCGTGGCAGCCCGTGTCGTAGGTCTCGTCGGGGGCGCCGCGCTTGCGGCCCGCCATCACAGCACCGCTCCGGCGGCGATCGCGGCCTCGACCTCGGCGACGGTCGGCATCGCGGAGGAGCACTCCAGACGGGAGGCGACGATCGCCCCGGCCGCGTTGGCGTGGCGCATGATCTTCTCCAGGTCCCAGCCCGCGAGCAGGCCGTGGCAGAGGGAGCCGCCGAAGGCGTCACCGGCGCCGAGGCCGTTGAGCACGTTCACCGGCAGCGGCGGGACCTCGGCGGACTCGCCCTTGCTGTTGACGGCGAGGACGCCCTTGGGGCCCTGCTTGACGACCGCGAGTTCCACGCCGGCGTCCAGCAGCGCCTGCGCCGCGGCCTGCGGCTCGCGCACTCCGGTGGCGACCTCCACCTCGTCGAGGTTTCCGACGGCGACGGTGGTGTGCTTCAGGGCCTCGGTGTAGAAGGGGCGGGCCGATTCCGGGTCCGACCAGAACATCGGGCGCCAGTCCAGGTCGAAGACCGTGGTGCCGGCCCTGGCCCGGTGGGCGAGGGCGGCGAGGGTCGCCGTGCGGCTGGGCTCCTCGCTCAGGCCGGTGCCGGTGACCCAGAAGATGCGGGCCTCGCGGACGGCGCCGAGGTCGAGCTCATGGGCGTCGATCTCCAGGTCCGGAGCCTTGGGCTGCCGGTAGAAGTACAGCGGGAAGTCGTCCGGCGGGAAGACCTCGCAGAAGGTGACGGGCGTCGGCAGCCCGGGCACGGAGGTGACCCAGCGGTCGTCCACGCCGAAGCCGCGCAGGGCCTCGTGCAGGTAGGTGCCGAAGGGGTCGTCGCCGGTGCGGGAGATCACCGCGGTCTCCCGGCCGAGCCGGGCGGCGGCGACGGCGACGTTGGTCGCCGATCCCCCCAGGAACTTCCCGAAGGACGTGACCTGCGGGAGTGGCACACCCGTCTGCAGCGGATAGAGGTCCACTCCGATCCGCCCCATGGTGATCAGGTCGTACGCCATCGAGTTCCCTTCGCCTTCGGCTCGTCCCCGGCACACGTCCTTTGTCCACGTCCGGTGTCGGCTCTCAGGGCTTTGTAGCCCCGCGCGGCGGACCCTGTCAATGTTTTGTCCAGACATTCGGACCAGCCCTTGACACCCCCTTCGGAGAGACCGCACGCTGACGCCCATGACGTCGTTGTCACCTGAGTCCTCACTTTCCCGCATCCGGATCGGATCGGCCCCCGACAGCTGGGGCGTCTGGTTCCCGGACGATCCCGCCCAGGTCACCTGGCAGCGCTTCCTCGACGAGGTCGCGCAGTCCGGCTACGAGTGGATCGAGCTCGGCCCCTACGGGTATCTGCCGACCGATCCCGCAGTCCTCACCGAGGAGACGTCGAAGCGCGGCCTGAAGGTCTCGGCGGGCACGGTCTTCACCGGCCTGCACCACGGCGAGGCCGTGTGGGAGAAGACCTGGGCGCACGTCGCGGACAACGCGGTGCTCGCGCAGGCGATGGGCGCGAAGCATCTCGTCGTCATCCCGTCCTTCTGGCGGGACGACAAGACCGGCGAGGTGCTGGAGTCCGACACGCTGACGCCCGAGCAGTGGCGCAATCTCACTTCGCTGACGGAGCGGCTGGGGCGGGAGGTGCGGGAGCGGTACGGGTTGCAGATCGTCGTCCACCCGCATGCCGACACCCACATCGACAGCGAGGAGAACGTCGTCCGGTTCCTGGACGGCACCGACTCCGACCTGGTCTCGCTGTGCCTGGACACCGGGCACTACGCGTACTGCGGCGGCGACAGCGTCAAGCTGATCGAGACGTACGGGTCGCGGATCGGGTACCTGCACCTCAAGCAGGTCGACCCGGCGATCCTCGCCGACGTGAAGTCGAAGGGGACGCCGTTCGGGCCGGCCGTCGCGCAGGGCGTGATGTGCGAGCCGCCTCGGGGCGTGCCGGAACTGGGTCCCGTCCTGGCGGCGGCCGGCAAGCTCGACGTCGATCTCTTCGCGATCGTCGAGCAGGACATGTATCCCTGCGAGCCGGACACTCCGTTGCCGATCGCTCAGCGGACCAGGGCGTTTCTGCGGTCCTGCGGGGCGTAGTTCGTTGTCTGCGGGTCGTGGGGGCTGGTCGCGCCCACGCGGCGGAGCCGCACACGCATACAGCCCCGCGCCCCTTTCAGGGTGTTGCCCTGCCGTAGCACCATAGGCACCCATGGCTGCCAGCACCGTGCACACTCGGTCGGGACAAGGACCAGGCGGGTCCTGGGAGTTCGCCATGGGCTTGCCGCATCCCCGGCTGCGGCCAGGGGTGATGAGTTATCGCGGGATACGGCTGGCCATGACCCGGCCCCGGCGGCGGTTGGAGACGCCGATCGGGGCCTCGACCCTGTTGCTGGGGTTCGACGAGCCCGTGCGCATCTCTCGCGGCGGACGGGCCCCGGACACGCTCGTGTCCGTGTACTGCGGGCCGACGACCACGCCGGCCGTCGGCGAGCACGGCGGGCGGATGTCGGGCATCGAGGTGCTGCTCACGCCCTGGGCCGCGTTCACCCTCTTCGGCACGCCTCAGCACGAGCTCGTCAACCGCACCGTCGACCCCGACGAGCTGCCGCACGCGCTGGCCACCTCCGTCGGCGAACTCGCCGCCGCGCTGGCCGCGCTGCCCGGCTGGGAGGAGCGGTTCGGGCTGCTCGACGAGGTGTTCGCCCGGTGGTGGGCGGCCGGCACGCCGAGTTCGGAGCGGGTGGCGCGGGCCTGGGCCCTGCTCGTGCGG
Organism: Streptomyces sp. NPDC002623; assembly: GCF_053592635.1. Taxonomy (NCBI): domain Bacteria; kingdom Bacillati; phylum Actinomycetota; class Actinomycetes; order Kitasatosporales; family Streptomycetaceae; genus Streptomyces; species Streptomyces sp. NPDC002623. The sequence goes on from NZ_JBSFWB010000008.1 coordinate 112,727, forward strand.
ACGGGTGGCGCGATACCGGTGCCCCGGCTGGCCGAGGAGGTCGGCTGGAGCGTGCGGCACCTGGAGAATCGTTTCCGGGAGCAGATCGGGCTCGGCCCCAAGGCGGCGGCCCGGGTGCTGCGGCTGCAAAGGGCCCGTCGGCTGCTGGCGGACGGGCAGAGCGCGGCCGAGACCGCGGCGCTCTGCGGCTTCTACGACCAGGCTCATCTCAGCGGTGAGTTCAAGGCCATGACGGGGTGCACGCCGAGGGAGTTCACGCAGGCCAGGCAGGGTTCGATGGCGGTGTCCCCGGCGGCGGACCGGCTGAGCGGGGAGGCGACGAGCCTGGTCCTGCCGGTTCGGCCGAACGATTGGTCCGGACCGGGTGCGCATTTTTCCAAGACCCGGCGCATTGGCTGAATACAGGCTGGGTCCCGCCAGTTGATCCGGTTGTTCCGGGGGGATGGCGGGGAACGGGGTCGGGTCGGATCCGTCGCAGCGGGTCCGACCCGCCTCCTGTCGGCGATACGTGTCGACGACTCGCGCGTCGGCGATGCGTGTCGGGCGATGCGTGTCGGCGACGCCCCGCCGCGGCTTCTGTCGGCGGTCCCGAGGCTTCCGTCGGCGGTCCTGGGGCGTTTGTCAACGCGCCCCTCCCACAGGCCCCGCGCATTCCTGTGCGTCACCTCTGTCACAAACACCCCCTTCTTGTCACACATGTCACGTGTACGCGGGTCTTGCGTCACACGCGGTCGACATCCGCCTCCCGACAGTCACCGAGCGTCGTTCACGGGGCACAGGCTCAGTGATCGCCAACGCAGCGCCGGGCTCCCCCGGGCGGCCTCCCGGCCGCCGCCCCCGCGTGCGCAGGAGGTGCAGCTCATGACCGACAGAAGGCTCTGGTCGTACAAGGAGATCGCGGCTCACATCAAGGTGCAGCCGGACACCGTACGGTCCTACCGCAAGCACGGACTGCTGCCCCCGCCCGACCACGTCGAGGGCGGCAAGCCCTTCTGGTACCCCGAGACCGTCCGCACCTGGGTCGCCGCCCGACCGGGCAACCGGGGGCGCAGGCTGGACTGACCCGCGACCGGCCCGCGGCGGAGCGAAAACCGGCTGTGCCCCACCGTGGCGTGGGGCACAGGCGGCCGCACAGGCGACGCCGGTCGCTTCCGGAGCCGCGGTTCGCTGACCTGCCGCCCTCCGCGCCGGCCCACGCCCACGCCCACGCCCCCGACATCAGCCTCGGCTTCGGCCTCGACATCAGCCTCGGCTTCGGCCTCGGCCGGCTCTCAGGCCCATGGCTCGATCACCGTCGCTCCCGCGCCCGGCGCCGTGCCCAGCGCCGCCAGTGCGTCCGGGACGGCGTCCAAGGTGATCGTCGATGTGACCAGCAGGTCGGGGCGCAGCACCCCCGCCCGGACCAGCTCCAGCATCTGCGGGTAGGTGTGGGCGGCCATGCCGTGGCTGCCCAGGATCTCCAGCTCCAGGGCGATGGCGCGGGCCATCGGGACGGGCGTCGTGCCGTCCGCCGAGGGGAGCAGGCCGACCTGGATGTGCCGGCCGCGGCGGCGCAGGCCGTTCACCGAGGAGGCGCAGGTGGCGGGGGAACCGAGGGCGTCGAGGGAGAGGTGCGCGCCGCCCCCGGTCAGCTCACGGACCGCCTCCGCCGGGTCCGGCACCCCCGTCGCGTCCACACACTGCGCCGCGCCGAACTTCCGCGCCAGGTCCAGGGCCTTCGGCGAGACGTCCACGGCGACCACCCGCGCTCCCGAGGCCGCCGCGATCATCACCGCCGAGAGGCCCACGCCTCCGCAGCCGTGCACCGCCACCCACTCCCCCGCGGCGACCCGGCCCTGCTGCACGACCGCCCGGAACGCCGTCGCGAACCGGCAGCCGAGGGAGGCGGCGGTGGCGTACGACAGGTCCTCGGGGATCGCGACCAGGTTCACATCGGCGTGGTCCAGGGCCACGTACTGGGCGAAGGAGCCCCAGTGCGTGAAGCCGGGCTGGGTCTGGCGTTCGCACACCTGGTGGTGGCCGGCCGTGCAGGAGGGGCAGCTGCCGCAGCCGCACACGAAGGGGACGGTGACTCTGGCGCCGGGGCGCCAGTTCCGCACTTCGGCGCCGACCTCCTCGATCACCCCGGCCAGTTCATGACCCGGGACGTGCGGGAGCGCGATGTCCGGGTCGTGGCCCTGCCAGCCGTGCCAGTCGCTGCGGCAGAGGCCGGTGGCCTCCACCCGGACGATGACTCCGTGTGGGGCCGGTCGAGGGTCGGGGACCTCGCGTACCTCAGCGGGTCGACTGAACTTCTCGAAGATCACCGCTCGCATCCGGGCTCCCGTCGCCGTCGTTGTCTGCGGGTACATCGTGGCTGGTCGCGCCGTTCCGCGCGCCCTTGGGGGGTTCCTCTCCCCCCTCGCTCAGTCCGAACCGCTCGTGGAACCTTCGCAACGGTCCCGGTGCCCACCAGGTCGCCTTGCCGGTCAGGCGCATCACCGCCGGGACCAGGAGGCTGCGGACCACCATCGCGTCCATCAGGACCGCCAGGGCGATGCCCAGGCCCAGCATCTTGGTGTTGGTGACGCGCGAGGTGCCTATCGCGACCATGACCACCGCCAGGATGACCGCCGCCGCCGTGATCAGACCGCCCGTGCGCTGCAGGCCCAGGCGGACCGCGCGGTCGTGGTCGCCGGTGCGGTCGTACTCCTCCTTGATACGGGAGAGCAGGAACACGCCGTAGTCCATGGAGAGGCCGAAGGCCACGCAGAACATCAGGACGGGGAGCGTCGTCTCGATGGAGCCCGGGCTGGTGAAGCCGAGCAGACCGGAGAGGTGGCCGTCCTGGAAGACCCAGACCACCGCCCCGAACATCGCCGTCAGGCTGAGGGCGTTGAGCAGGACCGCCTGGAGCGGGATCAGCACGCTGCCGGTCAGGAGGAAGACCAGGAGCAGGGTGACGATCGCCACGAAGGCCGCGGCCCAGGGCAGTTGGGCGCCTATCGCATGCTTGGAGTCGACCAGGACGGCCGCCGTGCCGGTCACCTTGGTGTCGAAGGGGGCGTCGGTGGCGCGCAGATCGCGTACCAGGTCCTGGGCCGCGTCGTCGACGGCCTCGCCCTTGGGCAGCACCGTGAAGTAGGCCGAGTCTCCGTTGACCGACGGACCGTCCACCCGGGCCACTTCGGGCAGGGCCGCGACGCGCTCCTTGTAGGCCGCGTACTGGGCCTGGGTGGCCTTGCCCTCCGCGAGGACCTCGAGACCGCCGCCGGGGCTGCCCGGGAAGCCGTCCCTGATGTGCTGCTGCACGATGTGGGACTCGGCCGAGGAGGGCAGCTGGCGGTCGTCCGCCGTGCCGAACTTCACGCCCAGGAAGGGCAGGCCGAGGAGGACCAGAACGGCCGTGGTCCCCAGGGCGAAGAAGGGGGCCCGGCGCATGACCAGACTCGCCGTCCGCCCCCACGCCCTGCCGCCCTCCTCGGCGGAGGTCTTCGCGGGCCCGCCCCGGCGGAACAGTCGGCGCAGGTCGAGGGCGTCGACCCGGTCGCCCAGCAGGACGAGCGTCGCCGGGAGCAGGATCAGGGCGGCCGAGGCGGCCAGCAGGACCACCGCCATGCCGGCGTAGGCGAAGGAGCGCAGGAAGTACTGCGGGAAGAGGAGCATCGCCGCGAGCGACACCGCGACCGTGAGCGCGGAGAACAGGACCGTGCGCCCGGCCGTGCGCAGGGTGGTGCCGATCGCCGTGACCGGATCGACGCCGGTGCCGAGCTCCTCGCGGAAGCGCCGGACGATGAACAGGGCGTAGTCGACGGCCAGGCCGAGGCCGAGGGCCGTGGTGAGGTTCATCGCGAAGATGGAGACGTCGGTGAACCGCGTGAGGCCGCTGAGGACCGCGTTGGTGCCGAGGATCGCGACGATGCCGATGCCGAGCGGCAGCAGGGCGGCGACGGCGCTGCCGAAGACCATCACCAGCAGGATCAAGGTGATCGGCAGGGCGATCAGCTCGGCGCGGGTCAGATCCTCCTGGATGGTCTTCTGCATCTCGTGCCGGACCGCGACGATGCCGCCCAGCTTGACCTCCAGCGGGCCGTGCGCACCCCGGTAGGAGGGCGCGATGCGGTCGAGGGTCTCGGCCGTCGCCTTCTCGTCGCCCGTGAGGCGGGCCGCTATCAGCGCCTCGTGGCCGTCCTTCGCGCGCAGGGCAGGGGCGGTCGAGGCGTCCGCCTGCCAGTAGGAGCCGACGCCGACGACTCCCTTCTCGGCGGCCAGGCGTTTCGTCAGCCGGTCGGCCTCGGCGGCGACGGCCTTGTCGTCGACCGAGGCCTCGCCCGAGTCGACGAGCAGCAGCAGATTGGGCTGGGAGCCGGGGAACTCGCGCTCCAGGGCCTTGGTCGCGTACGTGGACTGTGCGCCCGGGTCCTCCCAGCCGCCGCTGCCCAGTCGGTCGGCGACCCCGCTGCCGGCCAGCACGGCGAGCACGGTCAGCACCAGGGCCGCCAGCAGCGTCAGCCTGGGGCGGGCGGTCACGAATCGCGTCCAGCCCCGTGCGCGGGGTGGGCGGTTGACTTCGGTCATCGTGCGGTGTCCCCTTCACCTGGCGAACAGTCGTGAAACCCGTAGAATCGAAAACACGAGACATCGCTCGCGTTCTGACTGATCCCAGAATGCGAGCGACCGCTCGCGTTTGTCAACCGTGTACGAAGAGCTGGGGATGACGCGTGCCCGAGAGCCAGGAGCCCGAGAGCCGGGAGCCCGAGAGCCAGGAGAAGGAGCAGCCGCGCCGCCGTCAGGCGCGCGGCGAGCGGCGCATCGCGCAGCTGCTGGAGGCCGCGGCCACCGTCTTCACCACCAGCGGCTACACCGCCGCGAGCACCAACGCCATCGCCCGCGAGGCCGGTGTCTCGCCCGGCACGCTCTACCAGTTCTTCCCGAACAAGGAAGCGATCGCGATCGAGTTGGGCGACCGGCTCATGCACGAGATGCGCGAGGCCTACGGCGAGGCGCTGGCCCCCGTCGACCCGGCGACCCCGCTGGAGGAGGCCGTCGGCGCGGCCGTCGAGCGGTTCGTCGCCTTCAACTGCGACCACCCGGTGTTCTTCGCCCTGATGCACGGCCCCGACATCCCGGGCCACATCGCCGAGGAGCACGACGCGCTGCACGCGACGCTGCTCGCCCGCATAGAGGGCCTGCTCTCCTCCTTCCTGCCCGGCGCGCCCCGCGCGGACCTCATCCGGACCGCCCATGTCTGCCTGGGCATGTACAAGGCGGGCCTGGAGCTGATCCTGGGCCACGAGGGCGCCGAACGCGACGCGTACATACAGGAGCTGAAGAACGTGCTGACCCGCTACCTGGAGCCGCTGGTGCGCGAGGGCGGGAACGGGCCCGTGCACAGCGGAGCCGAAGCCACCACGGCCCCCTGACCCGACCCGACCCACCCCGCCTCGACCGGCCCCGACCCGCCCCGACCGGCGGGGCGCACTGCCGGCGTGCCGTCGCCCGGACGGCCGGCTGTTCGCCGAGGGGTACCTCCCGCGGCCGACGGCCGAGCAGGGCCACCTGTTCGCCTTCTTCTCCATCGGCGGGACGGCCCCGGTGGCACTGCTCGGGGTGGCCCGGGTGCACTCGTCGACGCGGGGGACCCTTCTTTGAGAAATACCCCCTAGGGGTATAGTGTGAAGTAACGGGAGGCCCCTCACGGCCCCGTCAGCCCCACCTGCCGCTACGAGGAGAACGACATGACCGCTCAGATCGACACCCCGGGCTCCGTCACCACCGTCTACAAGGTGAGCGGCATGAGCTGCGGCCACTGTGAGGGCGCCGTCTCCGGCGAGCTCTCGGAGCTCCCCGGTGTCACCTCGGTGAAGGCCGTCGCCTCGACCGGCGAGGTCACGGTCGTCTCCACCGCCGCGCTCGACGAGGAGGCCGTACGCGCCGCCGTCGACGAGGCAGGATTCGAGCTGGTCGGCCAGGCCTGAGGCGTCCCGTCCCGCACCACCCCCCTCCTCCACCCACCGGGCCGTACCGACCAGCTGATACTGGTTCCGTACGGTCCGGTCCGCTTCCTGGAGCACGGACATGACCAGCACCGCCACCGCGGACACCCCGATAACGTTCCCGACCTCCGAGGTCGAACTGCTCATCGGCGGGATGACCTGCGCCTCCTGCGCGGCCCGCGTCGAGAAGAAGCTCAACCGCATGGACGGCGTCACCGCGACGGTCAACTACGCCACCGAGAAGGCGAAGGTCAGCTACCCGGCCGGCATCGAGGTCGCCGATCTGATCGCGACCGTGGTGAAGACCGGGTACTCGGCCGAGGAACCCGAGCCGGAACCACCGGTCCAGGGCCGGGAAGAGACGCCCCGGGATCCCGAACTCGACAGCCTGCGGCACCGGCTGATCGTCTCCGTGCTGCTGGCCGCGCCCGTCGTGCTGATGGCGATGGTTCCGTCGCTGCAGTTCGACAACTGGCAGTGGCTCTCGCTGACGCTCGCCGCTCCGGCGGTCGTCTGGGGCGGCGGGCCGCTGCACAAGGCCGCGTGGACGAACCTGCGGCACGGCGCGGCCACCATGGACACCCTGGTCTCGGTCGGCACGCTGGCCGCGCTCGGCTGGTCGCTGTGGGCGCTGTTCTTCGGCGACGCGGGCATGCCCGGCATGCGGCACCCCTTCGAACTCACCGTCTCCCGCACGGACGGCGCCTCGGCGATCTATCTGGAGGTCGCCGCCGGCGTCACCGCCCTCATCCTGCTCGGCCGCTTTCTGGAGGCACGCTCCAAGCGGCAGGCGGGGGCGGCGCTGCGAGCGCTGATGGAGCTGGGCGCGAAGGACGTGGCCGTCCTGCGGGGCGGCAAGGAAGTGCGGATCCCGGTCGACCGGCTGGCGGTCGGGGACCGGTTCGTCGTACGGCCCGGTGAGAAGGTCGCCACCGACGGGACGGTCGTCGAGGGCGCGTCCGCCGTGGACGCGTCGATGCTGACCGGCGAGTCCGTGCCGGTGGACGTCGGTCCGGGCGACGCGGTGACCGGGGCCACCGTGAACGCCGGCGGGCGGTTGGTCGTCGAGGCCACCCGGATCGGCTCGGACACGCAGCTCGCGCGGATGGCGAGGCTGGTCGAGGACGCGCAGAACGGCAAGGCCGAGGTGCAGCGGCTCGCCGACCGGGTCTCCGGGATCTTCGTGCCGGTGGTGCTGCTGCTCGCGGTCGCCACCTTCGGCGGCTGGCTCGGCGCGACGGGCGACACGGCCGCCGCGTTCACGGCGGCCGTCGCGGTCCTGATCATCGCCTGCCCGTGCGCGCTCGGGCTCGCCACGCCCACCGCGCTCATGGTCGGCACCGGGCGCGGCGCGCAGCTCGGCATCCTCATCAAGGGCCCCGAGGTCCTGGAGTCCACGCGCCGCGTCGACACGGTCGTCCTCGACAAGACCGGAACCGTCACCACCGGCCGGATGACCCTGCAGGACGTGTACGTCGTGGACGGCACGGACGAGCGGGAGCTGCTGCGGCTGGCCGGGGCCCTGGAGCACGCCTCCGAGCATCCGGTCGCCCGGGCGGTGGCGGCGGGCGCCGAGGAACAGGTCGGCGAGCTGCCGGCGGCCGAGCGGTTCGAGAACGTGCCCGGGCGGGGCGTGCGCGGGTTCGTGGAGGGCCGTGAGGTGGCCGTCGGGCGCCTCTTCGAGTCCGTCCCGGAGGAATTGGCGCGCGCCAAGGACGAGGCCGAGCGGGGCGGTCGCACGGCCGTCGTCGTCGGGTGGGACGGAGTGGCGCGCGGGGTGCTTGCGGTCGCCGACGCGGTCAAGGAGACCAGCGCCGAGGCGGTGCGGGAACTGCGCGCGCTGGGGCTCACGCCGGTGCTGCTGACCGGGGACAACGAGACGGTCGCGAAGGCCGTCGCGGAGGCCGTCGGGATCGACCGGGTCATCGCCGAGGTGCTGCCGGAGGACAAGGTCGACGTCGTACGGCGGCTGCAGGGCGAGGGGCGGGTCGTCGCCATGGTCGGGGACGGCGTCAACGACGCGGCCGCGCTCGCCGCGGCCGACCTGGGGCTGGCCATGGGGACCGGCACGGACGCGGCGATCGAGGCGAGCGATCTGACGCTGGTGCGCGGGGATCTGCGGGCGGCCGCGGACGCGATCCGGCTGTCCCGGCGGACGCTGACCACGATCAAGGGCAACCTGGTGTGGGCCTTCGGCTACAACGTGGCCGCGTTGCCGCTGGCCGCGGCCGGGCTGCTGAACCCGATGATCGCGGGTGCGGCGATGGCGTTCTCGTCGGTCTTCGTCGTGACGAACAGCCTGCGGTTGCGCGCCTTCAAGTGACCGTCCCGAAAAGTCATACCCCCTGGAGTCCCGGGCGTGCCTCACATAAGCTCTTCACAAGGCTCGCGCATCATCCTTACGCTTGGGCCTCGATCGCCGTATCCGGTCTCTTGCGCATCTAACGGACATATGCAAGAGACTCAGATCACAGTGATGTGAACGTAACCATCGAAGGGGCTCGACGGTCTAAGTTGACGATGTCAGGAAGCGTCTTGGGGGGCGTGACCTGACATCTGAGGATGTCTTGGGGGACTTCCTCAGAGATGCGTTGCCGGGGCACGTACACCGGGAAGCTTTGAGCGGCCCTCCCAGCGTGCGCTGTCCCGGCAGATCGCACACAGGTGGTAGTACGACGAGTTCTGCTCGTTCTGCTCAACCGCAGGCACAACAACCGCACATGGTTACAAAACAGCGAATTCAGGCGCTGTCCTCACAACGCCCGGCCGGATCCCGTGGGGGGAATCCGCACCGGGACATGGGAAGGCGCCCTGGTCGTCGGCCCGTGGGGGGACCGCCGCCGGGGCGCCTTCCGTATGCCCACACGCAGGCCGCGCAAGCAGGGACCAGTCGAGCCACCTAAGGGGCGCGGGGAACTGCGCGACCAGCCCCCACGCACCCGCAGCCGAACAACAACGGCGGGGAACCATGCGGCCCCCCGCCGGCAGGCGTCAGCGCTGCTCGACCGGCACGAAGTCGCGCTCGACGACGCCCGTGTAGATCTGGCGCGGGCGCCCGATGCGAGAGCCGGGCTCCTTGATCATCTCGTGCCACTGGGCGATCCAGCCCGGGAGACGGCCGAGGGCGAAGAGGACCGTGAACATCTCGGTCGGGAAGCCCATGGCCCGGTAGATCAGGCCGGTGTAGAAGTCGACGTTCGGGTAGAGGTTGCGCGAGACGAAGTAGTCGTCGGAGAGCGCGTGCTCCTCGAGCTTCAGCGCGATGTCCAGCAGCGCGTCGTCCTTGCCGAGCGCCGAGAGGACGTCGTGCGCCGCAGCCTTGATGATCTTCGCGCGCGGGTCGAAGGACTTGTACACCCGGTGGCCGAAGCCCATCAGGCGGACGCCGTCCTCCTTGTTCTTCACCTTGCGGATGAAGGAGTCGACATCGCCGCCGTTGGCCTGGATGCCCTCGAGCATCTCCAGCACGGACTGGTTGGCACCGCCGTGCAGCGGGCCCCACAGCGCGTTGATGCCGGCCGAGATCGACGCGAACATGTTCGCCTGGGACGAGCCGACCAGACGGACCGTGGACGTCGAACAGTTCTGCTCGTGGTCCGCGTGCAGGATCAGCAGCTTGTCGAGCGCGGAGACGACGACCGGGTCGAGGTCGTACTCCTGGGCGGGGACCGAGAAGGTCATCCGGAGGAAGTTCTCGACGTAGCCCAGGTCGTTGCGCGGGTAGACGAACGGGTGACCGATCGACTTCTTGTAGGCGTACGCCGCGATCGTCGGGAGCTTGGCGAGCAGCCGGATCGTGGAGAGGTTGCGCTGCTTCTCGTCGAACGGGTTGTGGCTGTCCTGGTAGAACGTGGACAGCGCGGAGACCACCGACGACAGCATGGCCATCGGGTGGGCGTCGCGCGGGAAGCCGCGGTAGAAGTTCTTGACGTCCTCGTGCAGCAGGGTGTGCTGCGTGATGTCGTTCTTGAAGACGCTGAGCTCGTCGACGCTCGGCAGCTCACCGTTGATCAGCAGGTAGGCGACCTCGAGGAAGGTCGAACGCTCGGCCAGCTGCTCGATCGGGTAGCCGCGGTACCGGAGGATGCCCTGTTCGCCGTCCAGGTACGTGACGGCGGATTTATACGCGGCGGTGTTGCCGTAGCCGCTGTCCAGGGTCACCAGACCGGTCTGGGCGCGAAGCTTCCCGATGTCGAAGCCCTTGTCGCCGACGGTGCTGTCGATCACCGGGTAGGTGTACTCGCCGTCGCCGTACCGCAGTACTACAGAGTTGTCGCTCACGTCATCCCTCACCGACGTTGTGCCTCTTCTTCGAGGTTGCCCTGACTGTCTCTACCATCCCCCATTTGGCGCAGGAGAGTGCACTCGGGGTCGACCATTGGGCTTATTGGCGGCACTCAGTGCCGCCAACTACCTCATCCTGCCGCCTTGGTCACGGTTGGGGAAGTGCTCTGTGACCTTTGTGACTCATTTGATCGATCATTTTTTACGAAGGTCCGCGAGCCGAAAGTCCAGGGCCGTGCAGCGCCGGCCCGCCGACACCGTGCGTACCGCCTGGCCGATCGCCTTGCGGGAGCCGACGAGGACGACCAGCTTCTTCGCACGGGTCACGGCCGTATACAGAAGGTTCCGCTGCAGCATCATCCATGCTCCCGTGGTGACGGGGATCACCACGGCGGGATATTCACTTCCCTGTGAACGGTGGATGGTCACCGCGTACGCGTGCGCCAGTTCGTCCAGTTCGTCGAACTCGTACGGAACCTCCTCGTCCTCGTCGGTCAGCACCGTGAGGCGCTGGTCCACCGGATCGAGCGAGGTGACGACGCCCACGGTGCCGTTGAAGACACCGTTCTTCCCCTTGTCGTAATTGTTGCGGATCTGAGTGACCTTGTCGCCGACGCGGAAGACCCGGCCGCCGAACCGCTTCTCCGGGACGTCGGGGCGGCCCGGGGTGACGGCCTGCTGGAGCAGCCCGTTGAGCGCGCCGGCCCCGGCGGGTCCACGGTGCATGGGCGCGAGCACCTGGACGTCCCGGCGCGGGTCGAGGCCGAACTTGGCGGGGATACGACGGGCCGCCACGTCCACCGTGAGCCGGCCGGCCTCCTCCGTGTCGTCCTCGACGAAGAGGAAGAAGTCCTTCATGCCGTCGGTGAGCGGGTGCTGCCCGGCGTTGATCCGGTGCGCGTTGGTCACCACGCCGGACTGCTGGGCCTGGCGGAACACGCGCGTGAGGCGCACCGCCGGGACGGGGCTGCCGTCGGCGAGCAGATCGCGCAGCACCTCGCCCGCGCCGACGCTGGGGAGTTGGTCCACATCTCCGACGAAGAGCAGATGGGCGCCCGGCGGCACGGCCTTGACCAGCTTGTTGGCGAGCAGCAGGTCCAGCATCGACGCCTCGTCGACCACGACCAGGTCGGCGTCCAGCGGGCGGTCGCGGTCGTAGGCCGCGTCGCCGCCGGGCTTGAGCTCCAGCAGGCGGTGGACGGTGGAGGCCTCGGCGCCGGTGAGCTCGGCGAGGCGCTTGGCGGCGCGGCCGGTGGGGGCGGCCAGCACGACCTTGGCCTTCCGGGCCCGGGCCAGCTCCACGATCGAGCGGACGGTGAAGGACTTGCCGCAGCCGGGGCCGCCGGTGAGCACGGCGACCTTCTCGGTCAGCGCGAGCTTGACGGCCGCCTCCTGCTCGGGCGCGAGTTCGGCCTTCGTACGGGCCTTCAGCCAGGCCAGCGCCTTGTCCCAGGCCACGTCACGGAAGGCCGGCATCCGGTCCTCCCCGGTGCGCAGCAACCGCGACAGCTGGGCGGCGAGGGCGAGTTCGGCGCGGTGGAAGGGGACCAGGTAGACGGCGGTGACGGGTTCCGGGCCGCCGTCCGGGCCCGGGACCTTCTCGCGGACGACGCCGGGCTCCTCGCCCTCCTCGGCGGGCGCCGCGAGCTCGGCGAGGCACTCGATGACAAGGCCGGTGTCGACCTGGAGGAGCTTGACCGCGTCGGCGATCAGTCGCTCCTCGGGGAGATAGCAGTGGCCCTGGTCGGTGGCCTGGGACAGCGCGTACTGCAGGCCCGCCTTGACGCGCTCCGGGCTGTCGTGCGGGATCCCGACCGACTGGGCGATCTTGTCGGCGGTGAGGAACCCGATGCCCCAGACGTCGGCCGCGAGCCGGTAGGGCTGGTTCTTGACGACGGAGATGGACGCGTCGCCGTACTTCTTGTAGATGCGGACCGCGATGGACGTGGACACCTCGACGGTCTGGAGGAAGAGCATGACCTCCTTGATCGCCTTCTGCTCCTCCCAGGCGTCGGCGATCTTCTTCGTGCGCTTCGGGCCGAGGCCGGGGACCTCGATGAGCCGCTTCGGCTCCTCCTCGATGATCTGCAGGGTGTCCATGCCGAAGTGCTGGGTGATGCGGTCGGCGAAGACCGGGCCGATGCCCTTGACCAGGCCGGATCCGAGGTAACGGCGGATGCCCTGGACGGTGGCGGGCAGCACGGTCGTGTAGTTCTCGACGGTGAACTGCTTGCCGTACTGGGGATGGGAGCCCCAGCGGCCCTCCATGCGCAGGGACTCGCCGACCTGGGCGCCGAGCAGCGCGCCCACCACCGTGAGAAGGTCGCCGGCGCCTCTGCCGGTGTCGACCCGGGCGACCGTGTAGCCGTTCTCCTCGTTGGCGTACGTGATGCGCTCGAGCACGCCTTCGAGCGTGGCCAGTCGCCGTTCTCCCGCCTGGGCGGCCCCCGCCTGATCGGTCATGATCCGACCGTACCGCCCGGCACCGACAGGCCCGTCGGTTCGGGTCCGTCCGTGCCGGACGGGGCGGCCCGGACGGGGCCTGGACGACCCGTGTCCTGTTCATCACAGTCCGGCCTCGGGATGCGGCCGAAGGCTTGCTTTCTCTCATGTAATCGATTCCAATGGTCTCTGCAGGTCGATGTAATCGATTCCATGCGCACCCACAAGGAGGTGGTCCTGCGATGGCGAGCATCAAGGACGTCGCTGCCGAGGCGGGGGTCTCCGTCGCCACGGTGTCGCGCGTCCTCAACCACCATCCGTCGGTCAGCGAGGACGCACGCACGCGTGTGCTGGCCGCCGTCGAGGCGCTGGGCTACCGCCCGAACGCCGTCGCACGATCGCTGCGCACCGACCAGACCCGCACCCTCGGCCTGGTCATCAGCGACGTGATGAATCCTTACTTCACCGAGCTGGCCCGCTCCGTGGAGGAGGCGGCCCGTGCGCTCGGCTACAGCGTGATCATCGGCAACGCCGACGAACGGCCCGAACTCCAGGACCACCACGTACGGACCCTGCTGGACCGCCGGATCGACGGTCTCCTCGTCTCCCCCACCGACGGCGGCTCGCCGCTGATGCTGGACGCCGCGCGCGGGGGGACCCCGATGGTGTTCGTCGACCGGTGGATCCCGGGCGTGGACGTGCCCGTGGTCCGGGCGGACGGACGGGCCGCCGTCCGCGAGCTCGTGGCGCATCTGTACGCGCTCGGGCACCGGCGGCTGGCCATCATCGCGGGTCCGGCCGCCACCACCACCGGCAGCGAGCGCGTGGAGGCCTTCCGGGCCGCCCTGGCCGAGTACGGGCTCCCCCTCCCGGACGCCTACATAGGCCAGGGCGACTTCCAGGCCGAGAGCGGACGGCGGGTCACCGAGGGCTTCCTCGACCTGCCCGAGCCGCCCGAGGTCGTCTTCGCGGCCGACAACCTGATGGCACTGGGCGCGCTGGACGCCACACGCGCGCGTGGGTTGCGCGTTCCGCACGACCTGGCGCTGGCCGCGTTCGACGACATCCCCTGGTTCGTGCACACCGATCCGCCGGTCACGGCGATCGCCCAGCCGACGGGCGAGCTGGGGCGGGCCGCCGTGCGGGCGCTCGTCGACCGCATCGAGGGACGCCCCCCGCAGTCCGTCACCCTGCCCGCCCGCCTGGTCGTACGCCGTTCCTGCGGTGAGCCGGCGCTCGGCGGGCCGCCGACGTCCCTGACGCCCTCCCCTCCCCCAGAGCCGCCTGCGCAGGCACCTTCTGCGCAGTCCCCAGCAATGAACAGGAGCCAGACGTGAGCAACGCGGACGAACTGTTGCGCATCGAAGGCATACGCAAGACCTTTCCCGGTGTGGTCGCGCTCGACAGCGTCGACTTCGACCTGCGTCGGGGTGAGGTGCATGTGCTGCTCGGTGAGAACGGCGCCGGCAAGAGCACCCTCATCAAGATGCTCTCCGGCGCCTACCGGCCCGACGCCGGGCGGATCCTGGCCGGCGGCGAGGAGGTGCACATCCACGGTGCGCAGGACTCCGAACGCCTCGGGATCGCCACCATCTACCAGGAGTTCAACCTCGTCCCCGATCTGACGGTCGCCGAGAACATCTTCCTGGGGCGGCAGCCGCGTCGCTTCGGGATGATCGACCGCAAGCGGATGGAGGCCGACGCGGCCGTCCTGCTGGAGCGGGTGGGCGTGTCCGTCTCGCCGCGCGCGCTCGTGCGTGAACTCGGCATCGCGCGGCTGCAGATGGTCGAGATCGCCAAGGCGCTCAGCCTGAACGCGCGCGTGCTGATCATGGACGAGCCGACCGCCGTGCTGACCTCCGAGGAGGTCGAGAAGCTCTTCGCCATCGTGCGCGCCCTGCGCGAGGACGGCGTGGGCATCGTCTTCATCACGCATCACCTGGAGGAGATCGCCGCCCTCGGCGACCGGGTCACGGTCATCCGGGACGGCCGGTCCGTCGGCCAGGTGCCCGCCTCCACGCCCGAGGACGAGCTCGTACGGCTCATGGTGGGCCGCTCCATCGAGCAGCAGTACCCCAGGGTGCGGGCCGAGGAGAGCGCCGAGGCGGGCACGGCCCTGCTGTCGGTCGAAGGGCTCACGAAGGACGGCGTCTTCCACGACATCAGCTTCGAGGTGCACGCCGGTGAGGTCGTCGGCATCGCCGGGCTCGTCGGCGCCGGTCGTACCGAGGTCGTACGGGCCGTCTTCGGGGCGGACCCGTACGACCGGGGAGCCGTGCGGGTCGCGGGCGCGAAGCTCGCCCGGCACGACGTGGTCGCGGCGATGGCGGCCGGGATCGGGCTGGTGCCCGAGGACCGCAAGGGGCAGGGGCTGGTGCTCGACCAGTCGGTCGAGGAGAACCTCGGGCTCGTGACCATGCGCTCCGCGACCCGCGGCGGGCTGGTGGACCTCAAGGGCCAGCACGAGGCCGCGGCCCGGATCGCCGAGCAGCTCGGCGTGCGGATGGCCGGCCTCGGCCAGCAGGTGCGCACCCTCTCCGGCGGCAACCAGCAGAAGGTCGTCATCGGCAAGTGGCTGCTGGCCGACACCAAGGTGCTGATCCTCGACGAGCCGACGCGCGGGATCGACGTCGGCGCGAAGGTCGAGATCTATCAGCTCATCAACGAGCTGACGGCCGCCGGCGCCGCCGTGCTCATGATCTCCAGCGATCTGCCCGAGGTGCTCGGCATGAGCGACCGGGTGCTGGTGATGGCCCAGGGCCGGATCGCGGGTCAGCTCGCCGCCGAAGAAGCCACCCAGGACGCCGTGATGGCACTCGCCGTCAGCACACCCACCACCCCTGGTACCACCAGTACCTCCAGTACCACTACGACCACTGAAGTGGAGGCCGGCCGTGGCCGCTGACACGCTCAAGAGCACATCGGGCGTCGGGGGCGCCTCGGCGGTCCGCCGTCTGCTCCTCGACAACGGCGCGCTGACCGCGCTGATCGTCCTCGTCATCGCCATGTCGGCGCTGTCGGGCGACTTCCTGACCACGGACAACCTGCTCAACGTGGGTGTCCAGGCGGCCGTGACCGCCATCCTCGCCTTCGGCGTGACCTTCGTGATCGTCTCGGCGGGCATCGACCTGTCGGTCGGCTCGGTCGCCGCGCTCTCGGCCACCGTGCTGGCATGGAGCGCGACGCAACAGGGCGTTCCGGTCGTCATAGCCGTCCTGCTCGCCGTGGCCACGGGTATCGCGGCCGGTCTCGTCAACGGTTTCCTCATCGCGTACGGCAAGCTGCCCCCGTTCATCGCGACGCTCGCGATGCTGTCGGTGGCGCGCGGTCTGTCGCTGGTGATCTCCGGGGGCTCGCCGATCGCGTTCCCCGACTCGATCTCGCACCTCGGCGACACGCTCGGCGGCTGGCTGCCGGTGCCGGTGCTGGTCATGATCGTGATGGGCGCGATCGCCGCGTTCGTGCTCGGCCGGACGTACATCGGCCGTTCGATGTACGCCATCGGCGGCAACGAGGAGGCGGCCCGGCTGTCGGGTCTGCGGGTGCGCCGGCAGAAGCTCGCGATCTACGCGCTGTCCGGTGTGTTCGCCGCAGCGGCGGGCATCGTGCTCGCCTCCCGGCTGTCCTCCGCGCAGCCGCAGGCGGCCGACGGCTACGAGCTGGACGCCATCGCCGCGGTCGTCATCGGCGGCGCCTCCCTCGCGGGTGGCACGGGCAAGGCCTCGGGCACGCTGATCGGCGCGCTGATCCTGGCGGTGCTGCGCAACGGCCTGAACCTGCTGTCCGTGTCCGCGTTCTGGCAGCAGGTCGTCATCGGTGTCGTCATCGCGCTGGCGGTGCTCTTCGACACCCTGCGCCGCAAGACGGGCACGACCCCGGCGCCGGCCGGGACGGGCTCCGGCGGGGGCAAGGGCAAGCAGACACTGACCTATGGGCTCGCGGCCGTGGTGACCGTGGCGATCGTCGGCGCGACCTCCTTCCTGCACAGCGGGAACTCGTCGGCCACGAACCCGAAGGTCGGCCTGGCGCTGTCCACCCTCAACAACCCGTTCTTCGTGCAGATCCAGTCGGGCGCGAAGGCCGAGGCGAAGAAGCTGGGCGTGGACCTGACGGTCACCGACGCGCAGAACGACGCCTCGCAGCAGGCCAACCAGCTGCAGAACTTCACCGGTTCCGGCTTCGACTCGATCATCGTCAACCCGGTGGACTCGGACGCGGCGAGCAACTCGGTGAAGGCCGCCGACAAGGCGGACATCCCCGTCATCGCCGTCGACCGGGGCGTCAACAAGGCCACGGTGGACGCGCTGGTCGCCTCCGACAACGTGGCGGGCGGTGAGCTCGCGGCGAAGACGGTCGCCGAGAAGCTGGGCGGCACGGGCAAGATCGTGATCCTGCAGGGCCAGGCGGGCACCTCCGCGGCCCGGGAGCGGGCGGCGGGCTTCGCCAAGGGGCTGAAGGCCTACCCCGGTATCAAGGTGCTGGCCCAGCAGCCGGCCGACTTCGACCGCACCAAGGGACTCGACGTGATGTCGAACCTGCTCCAGGCCCACCCGGACGTCCAGGGCGTCATCGCCGCCAACGACGAGATGGCGCTCGGCGCGGTCAAGGCGCTGGGCTCCAAGGCCGGCAAGTCCGTCCAGGTCGTCGGCTTCGACGGAACCCCCGACGGCCTCAAGGCCGTCGAGAACGGGACGCTCTACGCGTCCGTGGCGCAGCAGCCGTCCCAGCTGGGCAAGATCGCTGTGGACAACGCGCTGAAGGCGCTGCAGGGCAAGAAGGTCGAGGAGACGGTGAAGGTGCCGGTGAAGGTGGTCACGAAGGAGAACGTGGCCGGATTCAGCGGCTGACATCGGAGAACGGGCGGGCGGTCACCCTGAGGGGATCTCCTTGACAGGGTCACCCTGACGGGGGCCGCCCGCCCCGAGTCACGCATCAGCCCCGTATCGAGCCACGCTTCAAGGGAGTCATTTCATGGACGACTACGATCTCCTGGTCGTGGGATCGGCCAACGCCGACCTGGTGATCGACGTCGAGCGGCGACCGGCCGCCGGTGAGACGGTGCTCGGTTCCGACCTGGCGGTCCACCCCGGCGGCAAGGGCGCGAACCAGGCCGTCGCCGCCGCCCGGCTCGGGGCCCGTACGGCCCTGCTGGCCCGGATCGGCGACGACGCGTACGGCCGGCTGCTGCTCGACTCGCAGCGGGCGGCCGGGGTCGACACCGTGGGCGTGCTGGTGGGCGGGGCGCCGACGGGCGTCGCGCTGATCACCGTGGACCCGTCGGGCGACAACAGCATCGTGGTGTCACCGGGGGCGAACGGCCGGCTCACCCCGCAGGACGTCCGCGCCGCCGCCGCTCTGTTCCGGTCGTCCAGGGTGGTCTCGGCGCAGCTGGAGATCCCGCTGGAGACGGTCGTCGAGGTCGCGGGGAGCCTGGCGCCGGGCAGCCGCTTCGTGCTGAACCCCTCCCCGCCGCTGCCGCTGCCGGCCGAGGTGCTCGACGTCTGCGACCCGCTGATCGTCAACGAGCACGAGGCGAAGGTGATCCTCGGCGATGCCTGCGTGAGCGAGGAGCCCGAGGACTGGGCGCGGATCCTGCTCGCGAAGGGCCCCAAGTCGGTGGTCGTGACGCTGGGTTCGCAGGGCGCGCTGGTCGCGTCCGCGGACGGCGGTGTCGAGCGGGTCGCGCCGGTGAAGGTGGACGCCGTGGACACGACGGGCGCGGGCGACTCCTTCACGGCGGCGCTGGCGTGGAAGCTGGGCACGGGCGAGTCCCTGGCCGGGGCGGCGGCGTACGCGGCGCGCGTCGGGGCGGTCGCCGTGACCCGGCGAGGCGCGCAGGAGTCGTTCCCGACGGCCGAGGAGGTGGCCTCACTATGAAGAAGGCGGGGATACTCAACCGTCATCTCGCCGGTGCGCTGGCCGAGTTGGGGCACGGGGACGGGGTGCTGGTGTGCGACGCCGGCATGCCGATCCCGGACGGCCCTCGGGTGGTCGACCTCGCCTTCATTGCCGGGGTGCCGTCCTTCGCGCAGGTCGTGGCGGGGCTGCTCACCGAGCTGGTCGTGGAGGGGGCCACGGCGGCCGAGGAGATCCGGGACGCGAATCCGGTGGCGGCGGCTCTGCTGGAGGAGCACTTTCCCGGGTTGGGGTTCGTCTCGCACGAGGAGCTGAAGAGGCTGTCGGCGGGGGCGCGGCTGGTGGTGCGCACGGGCGAGGCACGGCCGTACGCGAACGTACTGCTCAGGTGTGGGGTGTTCTTCTGAGGCCCAGGGGACGGATCGGCGTCCGGGAAAGCTTCGAGGGGGTCCGGTCCGTCGACCGGGCCCCCTCGGCTTTTCCCCTCCGCATCAGAACCCCCGCGATCCCCCCGGATCCCCCTCCAGAAGTCCTGATGCCATGTACGACACGCTGGGGGCCGGAAGGGTTGCAATAGACTTTCAAGATTTCTTCCAGGGGAGAGCGGGGAGAGGAGAGGACGCCCGGTGATCGGGACGATGTTCCGGACTGACGACGTACCGGTGGAGGACAGGTTCGACTACTGGCGGGAGCTGATCCACCGGGCGATCGCGCCCAGCGACATCAGCAGCGAGTACGCCGCCGACTTCTGGGCGGAGCAGCGGCTGATGGAGCTGGGGCCGGTGATGGTGTGGCCCACGTCGTGTCTGACGGCGCGGTTCGTGCGCAACGACCGGCTGATACGGCAGTGCGACCCCGAGATGTACCACCTGTCGCTGGTGCTCGGCGGCGGGCTGGGGCTCGACCACGTCGGGCGAACCGACTTCTACGGCCCGCACGACCTGTGGCTGACCGACACTTCACGGCCGTACGAGGTGCATCCGCCGTCCGACGGGAACCGCAATGTGGTCACCGGGGTGGGGGTGGACTTCCCCAAGGCGTTGCTGCCTCTGTCGCCCGACCGGATCCGGCCGCTGCTGGGCCGACGGCTGTCGGGGCGGGAGGGCACGGGCGCCCTGCTGACGGGCTTCCTGGCCGGCCTGGACCGGCAGTCGGAGTTCCTCCAGCCGTCCGACGCGCCGCGGCTGGGCGTGGTCCTGGTCGACCTGCTGGCGGCCTGGTTCGCCCAGGTGCTGGAGGCGGAGGCCGCACTGCCGCCGGAGACGCGGCACCGGGCCATGATCGCGCGCATCCGGGCGTTCGTCCGGGCGAACCTCCACGACCCCGAGCTGACGCCGCCGGTGATCGCCGCCGCGCACCACATCTCCGTCAGCTATCTGCACCGGCTCTTCCAGGAGGACGCGCAGGGCGAGACGGTCGCCGCCTGGATCCGCGCCCAACGCCTGGAAGGCGCCCGCCGCGACCTGGCCAACCCCGCACTGCGCGGCACGCCGATCCGCGCGATCGCCGCCCGCTGGGGCCTGCTGCGCGCCTCCGACTTCACCCGCGCCTTCCGCACCGCGTACGGACTCTCGCCCATGGAGTACCGGGTGCGGGAGTGGTCGGGGTGGGAGGGCTCGGGGCAGGAGGGTTCGGGGCGGGAAGGCTCGGGGCAGGAGGGTTCGGAGTGGGAGCAGCTCCGCAGTTGACGCTGCGCCAACAACAACCATGGACTCTCTGGTAACGACAGCCCCACGACTCACCCCGCATCCTGATCGGGCGGCAGCGAGCAGACGGCGAGCCGGTCTTGGTGCTCCATGCCCGCGGGGGTGGGATGGAGCACCAAGGCGATTCTCGGACACTGCCGTCGTGAACCGCTACGCCGTGTGTTCCACGAAGCGTGCCGCCGTCTCCGCCAGGACCTCGCGGCCGTCGCGCGCCCACAGTCCGTCGTTGAACAGCTCCACCTCGATGGGGCCCGTGTAGCCCGCCGCCTCCACGTAGGCCTGCCACTCGCGCATGTCGATCGCGCCGTCGCCGATCTGGCCGCGGCCGTTGAGGACGCCCTCGGGGAGGGGGGTCGTCCAGTCGGCGAGCTGGAAGGTGTGGATGCGGCCGCCCGCGCCCGCCCGGGCGATCTGGGCGGGGGCCTGGTCGTCCCACCAGATGTGGTACGTGTCGACCGTGACGCCGACCTGGTGGGCCGGGAAGCGTTCGGCGAGGTCCAGGGCCTGGGTGAGGGTGGAGACCACGCAGCGGTCGGAGGCGTACATGGGGTGGAGGGGCTCGATGGCCAGCCGTACGCCGTGCTGCTCCGCGTAGGGGCCCAGCTCGCCGAGGGCGTCCGCGATGCGTTCCCGGGCGCCGTGCAGGTCCTTCGAGCCGGGCGGGAGGCCTCCCGAGACCAGGACCAGGACTTGCGTGCCCAGGGTGGCCGCCTCTTCGATCGCCCGGCGGTTGTCGGCCAGGGCCGCCGTCCGCTCGGCCGGGTCGATCGCCGTGAAGAAGCCGCCGCGGCACAGCGTCGTCACCGTCAGGCCCGCGTCGCGGACCAGCTTGGCGGTCGCGTCCACGCCGTACGTCTGCACCGGCTCGCGCCAGAGGCCGACGCCGGGGATGCCCAACTCCAGGCATCCCTCGACCAGTTCGGGCATCGACAGCTGCTTCACCGTCATCTGGTTGATCGAGAAACGGGAGAGGGACGGGGAGGGGGAGAGGGAGGCGGTCACTGGGGCACTCCGTACAGGGCCAGCAGGGTCTTCATGCGTTCCTCCGCCAGTTTCGGGTCCGGGAACAGGCCCAGGCCGTCGGCGAGTTCGTAGGCGTGGGCGAAGTGCGGGAGGGAGCGGGCCGACTGCAGGCCGCCGACCATCGTGAAGTGCGACTGGTGGCCGGCCAGCCAGGCGAGGAACACCACGCCCGTCTTGTAGAAGCGGGTGGGGGTCCGGAAGAGGTGGCGGGAGAGCGCGACCGTCGGGTCCAGCAACTCCCGGAAACCGGTGACGTCGCCCGTGTCCAGGACCCGTACCGCCTCCGCCGCCAGCGGGCCCAGCGGATCGAAGATGCCGAGGAGGGCGTGGCTGAAGCCCTTCTCGTCGCCCGCGATCAGCTCGGGGTAGTTGAAGTCGTCGCCCGTGTAGCAGCGGACGCCCTGCGGCAGCCTGCGACGGATGTCGATCTCCCGCTGGGCGTCCAGCAGGGAGACCTTGATGCCCTCCACCTTGTCCGGGTGGGCCGCGATGACCTCCAGGAAGGTGTCGGTCGCCGCGTCCAGGTCCGAGGAGCCCCAGTAGCCCTCCAGCGCCGGGTCGAACATCGGGCCCAGCCAGTGCAGGATCACCGGCTCGGTGGCCTGGCGGAGCAGATGGCCGTAGACCTCGAGGTAGTCCTCGGGGGACGAGGCCGCCGCCGCCAGGGCCCGGGACGCCATCAGGATGGACCGGGCCCCGGATGCCTCCACGAGGGCCAGCTGCTCCTCGTAGGCCGCGCGGACCTCGGCGAGGGTCGCCGGGCCGGTGAGCTGGTCGGTGCCGACGCCGCAGGCGATCAGACCGCCCACCGCCTTGGCCTCGGCCGCCGACCGGCGGATCAGTTCGGCCGCGCCCGCCCAGTCCAGGCCCATGCCGCGCTGGGCGGTGTCCATCGCCTCGGCGACGCCGAGTCCGTGGGACCACAGGTGGCGGCGGAAGGCGAGGGTGGCGTCCCAGTCGACGGCCGCCGGGGAGTCGGGGCT
This sequence comes from Streptomyces sp. NPDC002623, assembly GCF_053592635.1. Taxonomy (NCBI): domain Bacteria; kingdom Bacillati; phylum Actinomycetota; class Actinomycetes; order Kitasatosporales; family Streptomycetaceae; genus Streptomyces; species Streptomyces sp. NPDC002623. The sequence goes on from NZ_JBSFWB010000008.1 coordinate 134,996, forward strand.
CGTGTCCGCGAAGGGGTCGGCCACCACATGGGCCGCCGAGAAGACCGTCCGGGAGGTGAAGGGCGCGCCCGTGGTGAGGGCCAGGGGTTCGGCCCGGGGTTCGTACGCCCGCAGGCCGCCCGCGGGGTCCGGAAGTCGGATCGTCACAGCGTCACCTCCGGGACGTCCAGGCGGCGGCCCTCGGCGGAGGACTTCAGGCCCAGCTCGGCGAGCTGGACGCCACGGGCGCCGGCCAGCAGGTCCCAGTGGTAGGGGGCGTCGGCGTAGACGTGCCGGAGGAACAGCTCCCACTGCGCCTTGAAGCCGTTGTCGAACTCGCCGTTGTCGGGCACTTCCTGCCACTGGTCGCGGAAGACCTCGGTGGCGGGGATGTCCGGGTTCCAGACCGGCTTGGGGGTGGCGGAGCGGTGCTGGACGCGGCAGTTGCGCAGGCCCGCGACCGCGGAGCCCTCGGTGCCGTCGACCTGGAACTCGACGAGTTCGTCGCGGTTGACGCGGACGGCCCAGGAGGAGTTGATCTGGGCGATGGCGCCGCCGTCGAGCTCGAAGATGCCGTAGGCGGCGTCGTCGGCGGTGGCGTCGTAGGGCTTGCCGTTCTCGTCCCAGCGCTGCGGGATGTGGGTGGTGGCGATGGCCTGGACGGACTTCACGCGGCCGAACAGCTCGTGCAGGACGTACTCCCAGTGCGGGAACATGTCGACGACGATGCCGCCGCCGTCCTCGGCACGGTAGTTCCAGGACGGGCGCTGGGCGGCCTGCCAGTCGCCCTCGAAGACCCAGTAGCCGAACTCGCCGCGGATGGACAGGATCCGGCCGAAGAAGCCGCCGTCGATGAGGCGCTTGAGCTTCAGCAGGCCCGGCAGGAACAGCTTGTCCTGGACGACGCCGTGCTTGACGCCCTTCTCGTTCGCCAGCCGGGCCAGCTCCAGGGCGCCGTCGAGGCCGGTGGCCGTCGGCTTCTCGGTGTAGATGTGCTTGCCGGCGGCGATCGCCTTGGTGATCGCCTCCTCGCGGGCGGAGGTGACCTGGGCGTCGAAGTAGATCTCGACGGTCGGGTCGGCGAGGACCGCGTCGACGTCCGTGGAGACGTTCTGCGGGTCCAGGCCGTGCTGCTCGGCGAGCGCCTTCAGGGCGTGCTCGCGGCGGCCGACGAGGATCGGTTCCGGCCACAGCACCGTGCCGTCGCCGAGGTCGAGGCCGCCCTGTTCGCGCAGGGCGAGGATGGAGCGGACGAGGTGCTGGCGGTAACCCATCCGCCCGGTCACCCCGTTCATGGCGATACGGACTGTCTTGCGTGTCACGTCGATCCTTTCGCAGGCCAGGCGCAGGCGTAGGCCTTGGTGTCGTGCACAGCGTGGCTGCGCGTTTCGTACGCGGTTGTGCGCGCCGCGTACGCCTCTACCTGATCAGCGTTACAGCAAGCGCTTTCTATCCAAGGAGAAGCTAGCCTCTGATCGGTGGTCCGGACAAGACCGTGTCCATCCTGAGTTGTTCGAGGGGGCGAACAACCGGGGTCCCGGGCCGTAAGGTCTGCTCGACACGCCCGGAACCGCGCCCACGAGGCTGCTGTCTACCAGGGCGTACGGCGACATATGTCGTCGTGCGACGACGTACGACGACGTACGACACGATGCGTTTACCGGAGGACGACGAGATGACGGTGACCCTGGCGGACGTGGCGGCCCGCGCGCAGGTCTCGCCCGCGACGGTGTCGCGCGTGCTGAACGGGAACTACCCCGTGGCAGCCACCACCAGGGAGCGGGTGCTGCGGGCGGTCGACGAGCTGGACTACGTGCTGAACGGGCCGGCCAGCGCCCTGGCCGCGGCGACCTCCGACCTGGTGGGGATTCTCGTCAACGACATCGCCGACCCCTTCTTCGGGATCATGGCGAGCGCGATCCAGCTGGAGATCGGCGGGCCGGGCGGCCGCGCGGGGGGCGAGCGGCTGGCGGTGGTCTGCAACACCGGGGGCTCGCCCGAGCGCGAACTGACCTATCTGACCCTGCTGCAGCGGCAGCGGGCCGCGGCCGTCGTGCTGACCGGCGGGGCCATCGAGAACGAGCCGCACGCGGCCGCGATGGCGGCGAAGCTGCGCAGGCTGGCGGAGGCGGGCACCCGGGTGGTGCTGTGCGGGCGGCCGCCCGCGCCGGACACCCAGGCGATCGCGCTGACCTTCGACAACCGCGGCGGCGGACGGGAGCTGACCGAGCACCTGATCGGCCTCGGCCATCGCCGCCTCGGCTATATCGCGGGCCCCGAGGAGCGGACGACCACCCGGCACCGGCTGGAGGGCCACCGGGCGGCGCTGGCCGCGGCCGGCATCGAGGAGGACCCGCGCTGGACCGTGCACGGCCGCTACGACCGGCGGGCCGGCTACGAGGCCACGCTCGAACTGCTGCGCCGGGACCCGTCGCTGACGGCGGTCGTCGCCGCCAACGACTCCGTCGCCCTGGGCGCCTGCGCCGCCCTGCGCGACTCCGGGCTGCGCATCCCCGAGGACGTCTCGGTCGCCGGCTTCGACGACCTCCCCTTCAGCATCGACGCGGTGCCCTCCCTGACGACGGTGCGGCTGCCGCTGGCCGAGGCGGGGGCGCGGGCGGGACGCATCGCCATGGGCCGCGAGGAGCCGCCGCCGGGCGGGATCGCCACGGTGCGCGGGGAGTTGATGGTGCGGGGGTCCTCCGGGGTGCCCCGGAGTTGAGACTGCCCGCCGCGCACGAGCAGGGCGAACTCCTCGAGGTCGTCCGTATCGCCGATCCCGCCGGTCCCTTCACCTCACGGGGACTGGCGGGCGAGGCGGTCGAGGTCTGGGCCGGGGACGAGGTGCGGGAGGCGCTGGCCCTGATCCACGCGCTGCCGGACAGCGAGCGGTACCGCTGCTTCGTGCCCGGCTGGGGGATCCGCCTCTACGACGCCACCGATCCCGAGCCGCTCTTCGAGATCGCGTTCTGCTTCCGGTGCAACGGGGCACGCGTCCTGGGCCGGGACGTTCCGGCGGAGCTGCGGGTCCAGGACTTCGAGGCGGAGAGCACGGCCGGGCGGGAACTGCTGCGGCGGTTCCGCGCGTGTGTCTCCGACGGTCAGGCTGCTGGTGGCCGGGTAGCTGGCTGATGGTCGGGGGCCGGTAGTCGGGAGTCCGGCTAGCCGGGGGTTCGGTGGTTGGGGGTTCGGTGGTTGGGGGTTCGGTGGCCGGAGGGCCGGTGGCCGGAGGGCCGGTGGCCGCAGGGCCAGGGACCGCAGGGCCGGGGACCGGAGGGCCGGCGGTCGGGGATCCGGGGGCCGGAGGGCCGGGGACCGGAGGGCCGGCGGCCGCAGGGCCGGGGACCGGAGGGCCGGCGGCCGCAGGGCCGGGGACCGGAGGGCCGGGGCCCCCACTGGACCCGGAGCCCGGTCCGGAGTGACAGTAGGAAGCATGAGGCTTGCCTTCTCCACCCTCGGTGTTCCCGGTCTGCCGCTTTCCGAGGTGCTGCGGCTCGCGGTCGCGCACGGCTATCACGGCGTGGAACTGCGCGCCCATCCGGAGGAGCCCGTCCACCCTGGGCTGAGCCCGGTCCAACGGGCCGATGTCGCCGCCGAGTTCAAGGCGGCCGGCATCGACGTCCTGGGGGTCGCGGGGTACGCGCGGGTCGCCGCGCCGGGGGACGACGAACCGGTGATCGAGGAGATCCGCGGCCTCGTCTCGCTCGCCCGTGATCTCGGGGCGCCCTTCGTCCGCGTCTTTCCCGGCGGTGCGGACGCCCCGTCCCCGGCCGAGGCCGACGCCGTCGCCGCCCGGCGGCTCGGCACCGCCGCCGAGCACGCCGCCGACCTCGGCGTACGCATCCTGCTGGAGACCCATGACTCGCACCGGAGCGGGGCGGACGCCATCCGCATCCTCGGCCCTGTCGGACACCGGCAGGTGGGTGCGCTGTGGGATGTGATGCACACCTGGCTGAGCGGCGAGCAGCCGCAGGAGACGTATGCGGCGCTCTCCCCGTATCTCGGATACGTGCAGGTCAAGGACATCGCGTCGGCCGAGGACACCACCCCGCTCGCGCTGGGCGCGGGGGTGCTGCCGCTCGCCGAGTGCGTCGAGGTCCTGGCTCGGCACGGCTGGGACGGGTGGCTGTGCTGGGAGTACGAGAAGCGCTGGTACGAGAGCGCGGAGCCGCTGGCCGGGCTGCTGAGCGGGGGGCGCGAGCATCTGGGGCGGCTGCTCAACGACTCTGCTTGAGCGAGTCGGACGGGGCGAGTCGACGGAGTGAGTCGACGGAGCGAGTCCGGTTGGGCGGCTGTCGCCTGAGCTGGTCGGACTGAGCGAGTCCGGTTGAGCGAGTCCGGTTGGGCGGCTGTCGCCTGAGCTGGTCGGACTGAGCGAGTCCGGTTGAGCGAGTCCGGTTGGGTGGCTGTCGGCTGGGCTCGGGAGAGGTCGCCCGGAATATCGACTCGCTCCTCGGCCGCGTCGCGGGTTAGTCTCCCGGCCGTGCATCAGCAGCCCGCGGCGTCCGTCGCCGCCGTCGTTCCGTCATGAGCCTCCTGACCAGGACCCTCGTCGACGTTCGTCCGCTACGTTCTTCCCCCGTCTTCCGGCGGCTGCTGATCGGGCGCACGGTGTCCACGCTCGGCAGCTTCATGACCATGGTCACCGTGATGTTCCAGGTCTGGGACACGACCCACAGCTCGGTCTGGAGCGGCGCGGTCGGTCTGGCGCAGGCGCTGCCGCTGATCGGCGTCGGACTGTTCGCGGGCGCCTGGGTCGACCGGGCCGACCGGCGGCGCGCGTATCTCCTGAGCACCGTCGGCTCGGCGGTCTGCTCCGTCCTGCTGGCCGTGCAGGGCTTCACCGGGCATGTTCCGGTGCTCCTGGTGGTGGCGCTGGTGGCGGTGCAGTCATCGTCCGCGGCGGTGGGCGGGCCCGCGGCGGGGGTGTTCGTGCGTCGGCTGCTGCCCGAGGACCAGGTGGCCGCCGGTCTCGCGCTGCAGCAGGTCACCGGCCAGGCGATGATGCTGGTCGGGCCGGCCCTCGCCGGTGTCGTGCTCGGGTGGTGGGGGATCGGCGTCTGCTACCTGCTGGACGCCCTCAGCTTCGGCATGTCCTTCTACGGCGCGTACGGGCTGCCCGCGCTGCCGCCCGAGGGTGAGAAGGCCCGTCCCGGGGTGCAGGGCGTCCTGGACGGCCTGCGGTTCCTGACCGGTCACCGGGTGGTGCGGGGCGCACTGCTGGTCGACCTCGCCGCGACCGTCCTGGCGATGCCGCTGAGTCTGTTCCCGCTGGTCAACGAGGAGCGCTTCGGGGGCGACCCGCGCACGCTCGGTCTGTTCCTGTCCGTGCTCGCCGTGGGCGGGGTGGCGGCGACCGCCTTCTCCGGTCCGATCACGCGGCTGGCCCGCCCCGGCCCGGTGATGCTGTGCGCCTCGGGGACCTGGGGCGCGGCCCTCGCCCTCTTCGGACTGACGACCAGCGCATGGGCGAGCCTGTGGATGCTGGCGGTGGCCGGGGCGGCGGACTCGGTGGCCGTCCTGTCCCGCGCCACCATCGTGCAGACCCACACCCCGGACGCCCTGCTGGGCAGGGTGACGGCGGCCGAGGGGGTCGTCGGCCAGGCCGGACCCAACCTCGGCAACCTGCGCGCGGGCGCGGTGGCCGGCTGGACGGATGGAACGACCGCGCTGATCACCGGCGGCCTGATGTGTCTGGCGGCGGTCGTGGGCGTGGGCGCGACGACCCCGGAACTGCGGGGCGGACGCAAGCGCGGGACGACGGCACAGCCACGGCCGACGGTGCCGGACCCGCCGGGCGCGGCACCGGAAAGGCCGGACGCGGCACCGGAACGGCCGGGCGCGGCTGCGGCGGACCTGGACCCGGGCCTACCTCTGGACCCGGACCCGGAACCGGACCCGGCTACCGCACCCTGAGCTCCGTCGTCCCGTCCAGGCACCACTCCAGCACCGCCGGCCAGGGGCCGTAGCCCGCGTCCAGGTCGAGGTGGGCGGCGCCCGGGAGGAGTTCGGCCCGGAGGCCGAGGGGGTCGCCGTAGGCCGTCTGGGCGCCTTCCGGGAGGTACGGGTCGTCGTCCCCGGCGACGAGGCGGGTCGGGTGCGGGAGCTTGAGGCCGTCGAGGTTCTCGGGGAGCGCGAACCCCTCGACCTCGGGATACCGGGCGAGGACCGAGCCGGACGGCGGGGCCACGAGCAGCACCCGGTCGACGTCGGCGAGTTCCGGCAGCTCCCGGGCGACGGCGTGCAGCCAGAGCACGGCGGAGAGGCTGTGGGCGAGGACCACGCGGCCCCCGCCCGTGGGCGGCGCGGCGAGGTGGCCGCGCAGCTCCGTCAGCCAGGCCTCGAGGTCGGGGTCGTCCGGGTCGGGCAGTTGCGGGTAGGCGACGTCGTGGCCAAGTCCGGTGAGGCGGTCGGCGAGCCAGTGCTGCCAGTGGTCCTCGGGGCGGTGGTTCTGCCAGCCGTGGAGGATGAGGTAGGAGCGCGTGGTCATGGGCCGATGATTTCCGAACCCCGTGCCGCCGGTCCAGTCACCGCGTCTCCAGTCCCTGCGCCTCCCGTCCCCGCGCCTCCCGTCCCTCCGCCTCCCGTCCCTCCGCCTCCCGTCCCTGCGCCTCCAGTCACCGCGTCTCCCGGCGGCTCACCGCCGGGTATCTCGCCACCCGCTCCGTCAGCTTCCGCTCGCAGTCCGGCCATTCGTCCAGGGTCAGGGAGAAGATCGCGGAGTCGCGGAGGCGGTCGTCCTCGCCCGGGGCCCAGGAGCGGGACCAGTTGCGCAGGACGCCCTCGAAACGGGCGCCGACGCTTTCGATGGCCGCGCGGGAGCGGCTGTTGCGGGCGTCCGTCTTCAGATCGATCCGGGAGACGTCCCACTCCTCGAAGGCGTGCCGGAAGAGCAGCAGCTTGGCCTCGGCGTTGACGCCCGTGCCCTGGGCGGACCGGGCCAGCCAGGTGAAGCCGATCTCGATGGCGTCGAGCCGGTCCTCGGAGCGCCAGGAGCGCGGGTCCCAGTACGAGGTCGCGCCGACCACCCGGCCGGAGGCCAGGGAGATCTGCGCGTAGGGCGCGAGCAGGCCGCTCGCCGCGCGGGCGAGCTGGGCGTCGATGTACGCGTCGACCTCGTCGGCCCTGGGCACCCAGGTGAACTCGTACGTTCCCCGGTTCTCCTCCGCCGCCACCGCCAACTCGGCCGCATGCCGGTGCTCCAGCGGCTCCAGGCGCACCAGCGCGCCCTCCAGAACCGGCCCCCGCAGTTCGAATCCCACCCGACGTCGTCCTTCCCCGGCCGAACCTCAGCCGCTATCGCAACCGCTCCCCCAGTTCCGCGAACGCCTCGTGGAAACCGGGGAAAGTCTTGCGGACGCAGCCGGGGTCGTCGAACGAGATTCCGGGGACGCGCAGTCCGGTCACCGCGAAGGACATGACGATGCGGTGGTCGCCGTAGGTCTTGACGTCGGCGCCGGTCGGGGCGGCGCCGGGCCTGATCTCGATCCAGTCGGGGCCGGTGGCGACCTCCACGCCCAGCCGCCGGAGGTTCTCGGCGCAGGCCTCCAGCCGGTCGCACTCCTTCACGCGCGTGTTCGCCACGTCCTCGATGCGGACGGGTCCGGAGGCGAAGGGCGCGATCGCGGCGAGGGTCGGCATGGTGTCGGAGACGTCCCGCATGTTGACGGTGACGCCGTGCAGTTCGCCGGTCCCGGACACGGTCGTGCGGTCGGCGCCGACGTCCACCCGGGCGCCCATCCGCCGCAGGACGTCCACAAAGCCCAGGTCGCCCTGGAGGGCGCCCGCGCCGAGGCCCGGCACGGTCACCTCGCCGCCGGTCACCGCGGCCGCCGCGAAGAAGTAGCCGGCGGTGGAGGCGTCAGGCTCGATCGCGTAGGTCGTGGCGCGGTAGCCGCCGGGCGGGACGACGTAGGTGTCGCCCTCGCGGCCCACCTCGACCCCGAACGCCCGCATCATCGCGATGGTGATCTCGACGTAGGGCGCCGAGACCAGGTCCGTGACGGTGATGCGCAGGCCGGTGCGGGTGAGCGGGCCGAGCAGCAGCAGGGCGGTCAGGTACTGGGAGGACTGGCCGGCGTCCAGCGTCACCGCGCCGCCCTCGACGCCGGCCGCCCGCACGGTCAGCGGGTGGTGGCCCTCCGCTTCCTCGTGCCGCAGGTCCACGCCGAGGTCGCGCAGGGCGCGGGTGAGCGGGAGGAGGGGGCGGCGGCGCATCTGGGGGGAGGCGTCGAAGCGGTAGACGCCGTGGCCGGCGGCGGCGAGGGTCGGCAGGAAGCGGGCCGTGGTCGCGCCGTCCCGGCAGTAGACGTCCGCCTCGGCGAGCGCCGGTCCCTGCGGGCGGCCGTCGACCTGCCAGGCGTCCGGTGTGCGTCCGACGCGGTAGCCGAGCCGTGTCAGTCCCTCGGCGAACCCCTCGGTGTCGTCGGAGCGCAGGGGGCGCTGGAGGGTGGTGACGCCGTCGGCGGCCGCCGCGAGGAACAGGGCGCGGGCGGTGATGGACTTGGAACCGGGGATGTCGACGAGGGCCATGCCCCTCATGATCCCGCGCCGATCCGGTCGGTCGCCGGTACGTCCACGGGATGGACGACGGTCGGGGCGGTGTCCGCCGGGTGAACGGCGGCCGAGGGATGTCGGTCGCCCCACGGGTTGCCTCGTGTCACATACGCCCCGACTTCCGGAAATCCGTGCGTGAGTGGGAACCCTGTCCCCGCCCCGCTCGTCCAATTCGCAAGCTGTCGGATGACTCACCTCGGTGCGGTGTCGGCCCTCGCCACTGGCTGCGATCGCTGACCCACCCTCTCCGCCGCACCCGGGCCGGCAGCCGAGCCGTCATCGGCGCGCCCCCTCCAATGCGCCGATGGCGGCGCCCCCGCGGGTAGCGTGCGCCACCGGAAGCCCCCTCCCGGCCACCGGAACCCCCCTCCGGAAGGAGCGCACATGCCCTCCAGACGCACCGTCCTCGCCGCCGGCGCCGGCGTCACCGCCGCCCTGACCGTCGGCGGTACGGCACATGCAGACGACCGTCGGCTCCGCGCCCTCCTCTCCCGGATGACGCCGGCGGAGAAGGTCGGCCAGGTCTTCGTCTCGCGGGTCCACGGCCATTCGGCGACCGCGCCCGACCAGGCCGACGCCGACGCCAACCTCGCCCAGTTCGGCGTGCGCACGGCCGCCGAGCTGCTCGCCCGCTACCGGCTCGGCGGGATCATCTACTTCGCCTGGGCCCACAACACCCGCGACCCGCAGCAGATCGCGGCCCTCTCCGACGGCATCCAGCGGGCCTCCCTCCAGCAGCCGCGCGGGCTGCCGGTGCTGATCTCCACGGACCAGGAGCACGGCACCGTCTGCCGGGTGGGCCGACCGGCCACGCTCTTCCCGGGGGCGATGGCGATCGGGGCCGGAGGGTCGCGGGCCGACGCCCGCACGCTCGGGCGGCTCGCGGGCCGCGAGCTGCGCGCGATGGGCATCCGGCAGAACTACTCCCCGGTGGCCGACGTCAACGTCAACCCGGCCAATCCGGTCATCGGCGTCCGCTCCTTCGGCGCCGACCCGCAGGCGGTGGCGGGGCTGGTCGCGGCGGAGGTCGAGGGCTATCAGGCGGCCGGGGTCGCGGCGACCGCCAAGCACTTCCCCGGGCACGGGGACACCGCCGTCGACAGCCACTACGGCTTCCCCGTCATCACCCACACGCGCGAGGTGTGGGAGGCGCTGGACGCGGCGCCGTTCCGCGCGGCGATCGCCGCGGACGTCGACTCCCTCATGACCGCGCACATCCTGGTCCCCGCCCTGGACGACTCCGGGGATCCGGCCACCCTGTCCCGCACCGTCGTCACCGGCATCCTGCGCGAGCAGCTCGGCTATGACGGGGTCGTGGTCACCGACGCCCTCGACATGGCGGGCGTGCGCACGAAGTACGGCGACGACCGGGTGCCCGTGCTCGCGCTCAAGGCCGGCGTCGACCAGCTCCTCAACCCGCCCGAGCTGGACGTGGCCTGGAACGCCGTCCTGAAGGCCGTCCAGGACGGGGAGCTGGCCGAGGAGCGGCTCGACGAAGCGGTCCTGCGGATCCTGCGGCTGAAGGCGCGGCTGGGCCTGTTCGACGAGCCGTACGTCGGCCAGGACGAGGTCGGCCGGACGGTCGGCACACCGGCGCACCTCGCGACGGCCGAGCAGCTGGCCGCACGAACGACGACCCTGCTGGTCAACGAGGGCCCGGTGCTGCCGCTCTCCCCCCGCACGCAGCACCGGCTGCTGGTCGTCGGCGCCGACCCCGTCTCCCCCACCGGCACCACCGGCCCGCCCACCGGCGTCCTCGCCGCAGCCCTCGCCGAACTGGGCTTCCGGGCGACGGCCCGGTCCACGGGCACGGACCCCTCCGCCGAGACGATCACGCAGGCGGTGACGGCCGCGGGCGCGGCCGACGCCGTGGTGATCACGACCTACAACGTCACGGCGGCCAGTGCCCAACGCACCCTGGTGGAGCGCCTGACGGCGACGGGGCGGCCGGTGGTCGCAGTAGCAATCCGCAACCCCTACGACGTCGCCCACCTCCCTTCCGTCAAAGCCTTCCTGGCCGCCTGCTCCTGGACCGACGTCGAGCTGCGGGCCGCCGCCCGGGTCATCGCCGGGAAGGCCGGACCGCTCGGGAGACTGCCGGTGCCGGTGCGGCGGGCGGACGATCCGACCCAGGTGCTGTATCCGATCGGGCATGGTCTGTCGTACTAGGCGTACGCCGAGCGCTCGACGCGTCTCCCGCACCACGCGCAAAGCGCCCCACGCGGCTGGCGTGCGCCCTGCGTCGCGGGTCACGCTGGTCAGGCCCTGATCGTCGGGCGAACGGGAGATGCCATGCGTGGGAGACGGTCCGTGGACACGCGGGTGGGGGCGGTGTGCTGGGCGTTGGCCTTCGTCCTGGTCTTGACGGGGTGCCAGATCCTGTCCTCCGAGGAGGCCGGGCACGGGTCGTCGACGCCGGCCCGGACGCCCTCCTCACTGCTCCCCGTGTCCGGCTTCGGCACGATCTTCCTCGCCGTCGACGAGTGCAGCTCCTTCGGGACGACCAGCTTCACCGAGGTGCCGTGCACCGGCGAACGGGCGGCGGCCCGGGTGGTCGCCCGGCACGAGGGAAAGGTCGGCGAGGGCCCGCTCTGTCCGCCGACCACCGACTTCGTTCTGCACATCGGCGAGCAGCCCGCAGAGGGCGGCACGGGCTCGATCCCGCAGGGCTACGCCTGTATGCGCACCCTCCAGCCGCCCCACCCCGGCGACCCGGGCGCCGGCGGCGGCCCCCGCACGATCGTCGGCGACTGCGTCTACGGCGCGGGCAGCGGCCAGGTCCGCGAGACACCGTGCGACGGCTCCGGCGCGAGAAAACCCCAGTACCAGGTGATGAAGGCCGTGGACGCCCGTTCGCACTGCCCGGCGTCCACGGCCCTCTATGTCCAACTCGGCGACGACACGCATCCGGTGGGCTGCGCACGGCCGGTGTGAGTCACGCTACGGACGCAGCGTCAACTCCCGCTCCGTGTCCTGTGCGTCCAGCTTCACGTCGAACTTCGCCAGTGGCTTCGCCTCGGTCACCGTGGTCGGGGCGACGCCTGCCCATTGCAGGATGCGGGCGGTGGCGAAGGCCTTCTGGTCGGGGACCAGGCCGGCCACGTTGGCGCCGTGGTTCAGGCCGGGGGCCGTGAAGACGTACGAGTCCTTCGCTCCCTTGTCGACCCGGAACCGCTCGCTGCCCCACGGGTCGTTCTGGCCGTAGACGTAGAGCATGTGCCGGGCGTTGTGGCGGACCCAGCTGTCCACGTCACGCATCGCCGTCGGCTGGAACCTGGTCGGGATCGCGCGCGGGACGAAGTTGCGCGGCGGCTGGTAGCCGTAGCGGATGTACTTCTTCTCGATGTGCGGGAAGCGGATGTCCGGCGCGCCGAGCTGGGTGGCCGCCTGGTAGAAGTACGGCGTGTACGGCTCCAGGCCCTGGTCGGTGTAGAAGGAGAACCCGGAGATCGTGTCGATCGAGTCCCAGATCTGGTCGTCGGTCGCGGCCTTGGCGTCCGGCGGGATCAGCTCGTCCTCGTCGCAGTCGGCGATCAGCGCGTACTGCCAGAAGCCCCACACGTAGTCGAGGACGACCGCCTCGAACGCCTGGTCCAGGCTGCCGACGGTGGTGAAGGTGTAGCCGTTCTCCGCCGCGTACGCCTCGTACTTCTTCTTCAGCGGCTCGCGGCGCACGAGGGCCTCGCGCTGGACCGCGTTGAGACGGTCGCGGCACTCCTTGGTGCCGACCTTCGCGAAGAAGCGGTCGTAGGCCGAGTCCTCGTCGTTCACCACGTCGTTGGGGGCGACGTAGGCGACGACGCCGTCCATGTCACGCGGGTAGAAACGCTCGTAGTAGGTCGCGGTCATGCCGCCCTTGGAGCCGCCCGTGGAGACCCAGTTCTTGCTGTAGATCTTCTTGAGCGCCTTGAAGATGCGGTGCTGGTCGCTCGCCGCCTGCCAGATGTCCAGCTTGGTCCAGTCGGCCGGGTCGGGGCGGGACGGCGTGAAGAAGCGGTACTCCATGGAGACCTGGTTGCCGTCCACGATCCGGGTCGGCTCACTGCGGCTCGGGTTGGTGGAGACGTTGTAGCCGCCGGTGTAGAAGACGGTGGGGCGCGCGACGTCCTTGTGCAGCACGGTGATCCGCTGCTGGAACGTGCCCTTGGAGGGGCGCCGGTGGTCCACCGGCTGGGTGTATTCGAGGACGAAGTAGCGGTAGCCGGGGTACGGCTTCTCCTGGACCAGGCTCATGCCCGGGACGGAGAGAAGCCGGTCCTTGATGTCCGCCGGCCCCGGTTCGGCGGCGGTGGCCGCTCCCGCCGTGCTCAGCGTGCCTATGAGCACGGTGAGCGCCAGCAGCCATCTGAGCGCCTTGCGCATGCGCGTGCACCCTCCCTGTGAGACAGATGTGCGTCGCCGGAAGCTATCGGAGCAACACCGGTCGCGCCAGAGGGGGTTGACAGGCCATCAGGGGGTCAGCAGGAGAACCAGGGCGAGCTGTACCTGCTGCTGCCCACCGCTCCGGTCACCCGTACGTACCGGTGTCCCGCGTAAACCCGCACCGGGGGTGAACTCTTGGTGTGCTGCCGTGACTTCGGCACGGCAGCGTGACCGCGCGCCTGCAGGCTCACCGCCATCAGCCGCTTGGTGCCCGGGTTCTTCTGGACGGTGACGGCACAGACGTAGCCGCCGTCCCGGTAGACCAGCACGGAGCCGGCGGAGAAGGACAGGGTGCGCACCTTCCGGCCCGTGCACGAGGAGCCGGACGCGGCCTGGGCGCTGCCCGGCGCCGCCACGGCGAGCAGCCCGGACACGAGCAGCACGACCAGCCCGCCCGTCAGCCGTCGCACCGCCGTACCCCGCCTACCTATGCCCACGGTCCCCGTCCCCCTCCTACGTTCGCCGTACGCGCCGGCCGTTCTCGCGATGGCCGCACTCGCGATTGCCGTACTGATGTACGGACGCACGACATGTGTCGGATGGTTGCACGGCCGTCACCGGCACGCGCCCACCGGCGACAGCCCCAACCACCCGTCACACCGCCGCAGGCTCGTCCTCCCCGACGAACGTGCGCCACAAAGCGGCATACCTTCCGCCGAGGCGGAGCAGCTCGTCGTGCGTGCCGTCCTCCACGACCCGGCCGTGATCCATCACCACGACCCGGTCCGCGCGGGCTGCCGTGGTCAGGCGGTGGGCCACCACCAGGGTGGTGCGGCGGCCTGCCAGACGGTCCGTGGCCTGGTTGACCTGGGCTTCCGTCGCCAGGTCCAGTGCGGCTGTCGCCTCGTCGAGGAGCAGGACGTCCGGGTCGACGAGTTCGGCGCGGGCCAGTGCGATCAGCTGGCGCTGGCCCGCGGAGAGGTTGCGGCCGCGCTCGGCGACCTCGTGGAGGTAGCCGCCGTCGAGCGTCGCGATCATCTCGTGCGCGCCGACCGACCGCGCCGCCGCCTCCACCTCGGCGTCGGTCGCGGCCGGACGGCCGTAGGCGATGGCGTCGCGGACGGTGCCGGGGAAGAGATACGCCTCCTGGGGGACGACGCCCAGACGGTGGCGGTACGAGGTGAGGTCGAGGGACCTGATGTCCGTGTCGTCGACCGTCACCCGGCCGCCCGTCGGGTCGTAGAACCGGGCCACCAGCTTCACCAGGGTCGACTTGCCGGCGCCGGTCTCGCCGACGAACGCGACCGTCTGGCCGGCGGGGATCCGCAGGTCGATGCCGCCGAGCGCCTCCTCCTCCGCGCCGTACGCGAAGTGCACGTCCTCGAAGGCGATCTCGCCGCGCAGGGAGAGCACTTCGAGCGGCTCGTCGGCCGTCTTCGTGGACGTCGGCTCCTGGAGCAGCTCCTGGATGCGGCCCAAGGACACCGTCGCCTGCTGGTAGCCGTCGAAGACCTGGGAGAGCTGCTGGACGGGGGCGAAGAACAGGTCGATGTAGAGGAGATACGCCACCAGGGCGCCGGTGGTCAGCGTCGCCGCGTCCACCCGTCCCGCGCCCGCGATCAGGACCGCGGCGGCGGCTGCCGAGGACAGCAGCTGCACGAACGGGAAGTAGATCGAGATGAGCCACTGGCCCCGGATGCGCGCCCTGCGGTAGCTGTCGCTGCGTTCCGCGAACCGGGCCCCGCCGTCCCGCTCGCGCCGGAAGGCCTGCACGATCCGCAGCCCGGACACCGACTCCTGGAGGTCGGCGTTGACCGTCGACACGCGCTCGCGGGCGAGTTCGTACGCCTTCACGCTCGCCCTGCGGAAGAAGTACGTGGCGATGATCAGGGGCGGCAGCGTCGCGAAGACGACCAGCGCGAGCTCCACGTCGATGACCAGCAGGGCGACCATGATGCCGAAGAAGGTGACGACCGAGACGAAGGCGGTGACCAGGCCGGTCTGGAGGAAGGTCGACAGCGCGTCCACGTCCGTCGTCATCCTCGTCATGATCCGGCCGGTCAACTCCCGCTCGTAGTAGTCGAGTCCGAGTCGCTGGAGCTGGGCGAAGATCTTCAGACGGAGGGTGTAGAGGACGCGTTCGCCGGTGCGGCCGGTCATCCGGATCTCGCCGGACTGCGCGACCCACTGCACCAGCACGCCGGCCAACGCGAGCAGCGAGGCCGTCCAGACGGCGCCCAGCGCCATCCGCGTCACGCCCTGGTCGATGCCGTGCCGGATCATCACCGGCAGCAGCAGGCTCATACCGGCGTCGACGGCGACCAGGCCGAGGCTGACGAGCAGGGGCGCGCCGAAGCCGCGCAGCAGCCTGCGCAGACCGTAGGACTCCTCCGGCCGGACCGCCTGTCCCTCGTCGACCTCGGGTGTGTCGGCGGCCGGGGGCAGCGCCTCCACCTGGGCGAGGAGTTCGGGGGTGGCCGGCGAGTCGGCGAGGGCCGGGTCCTTCGGCTGCCGGTCGCCGGTCCACAGCCGGGGGGTCACCCCGCGCTCGGCGTCGAACTCGGCGTCCAGCTCGTCGCGGACGGAGGTGTCCTCGCCCGGCGCCACCGGCTGGGCGTGGCCGGGTGAGACGCCGCCGAGCTCGTCGGGGTCGGTGAGCAGCCGGCGGTAGAGCGGGGAGCGTTCCTGCAGCTCCTCGTGGGTGCCGAGGTCGGCGAGCCGGCCGGAGTCGAGGACGGCGATGCGGTCGGCGAGGTTGAGGGTGGAGCGGCGGTGGGCGATGAGGAGGGTCGTGCGGCCCTCCATGACGTGCTTGAGCGCCTCGTGGATCTCGTGCTCGACGGCCGCGTCCACGGCGGAGGTGGCGTCGTCGAGGACCAGCAGGCGCGGGTCGGTGAGGATCGCGCGGGCGAGCGCGACGCGCTGGCGCTGGCCGCCGGAGAGGGTGAGGCCGTGCTCGCCGACCGTCGTGTCGTAGCCGAGGGGCAGCTCGGCGATGAAGCGGTCGGCCTGGGCGGCGCGGGCGGCCGCCTCGATCTGCTCCTGGGTGGCGTCGGGACGGCCGTACGCGATGTTGGCGCGGACCGTGTCGGAGAACAGGAAGGAGTCCTCCGGGACCAGTCCGATCGCGGCGCGCAGCGAGTCGAGGGTGAGCTCGCGGACGTCATGGCCGCCGATCAGGACCGCGCCCCGGGTGACGTCGTAGAAGCGGGGCAGGAGGAGGGAGACCGTCGACTTGCCGGAGCCGGAGGAGCCGACGACCGCGAGGGTCTCCCCCGGGCGGATCTCGAAGGTCAGCCCGTCGAGCACCGGGTGGTCGGGGTCGTAGCCGAACGCGACGTCGTCGAACTCGACGGCGGCGGGGGCGTCGGCCGGGAGTTCCTTCCCGCCGTCCTGCATCGACGGCTCGGTGTCGATCAGTTCCAGGACGCGTTCGGTGCCCGCGCGGGCCTGCTGGCCCACCGTGAGCACCATGGCGAGCATCCGGACCGGGCCGACGAGCTGGGCGAGGTAGGTGGAGAAGGCGACGAACGTGCCGAGGGTGATGTGCCCGCGCACGGCCAGCCAGCCGCCGAGCGCCAGCATGGCGACCTGGCCGAGGGCGGGGACGGCCTGGAGGGCGGGGGTGTACCTCGAGTTCAGGCGGATCGTGCGCAGCCGGCCGGCGAACAGCCGGCGACCGACCTCGGCCAGCTTCCCGGTCTCCTGGTCCTCCTGCCCGAAGCCCTTCACCACGCGTACGCCGCTGACGGCGCCGTCGACCACGCCCGCGACCGCCGCCGCCTGCGCCTGGGCGTACCAGGTGGCGGGGTGGAGCTTCGTACGGCTGCGTTTGGCGATGTAGGCGAGGGCGGGCGCGACGGCCAGGGCGACCAGGGTGAGCGGGAGCGACAGCCACGCCATGATCACCAGGGAGATCAGGAAGAGGAGGAGGTTCCCGATCGTCATCGGGAGCATGAAGAGCAGGCCCTGGATGAGCTGGAGGTCGCTGGTGGCGCGGCCGACGACCTGGCCGGTGGACAGCTCGTCCTGCCGACGGCCGTCGAGCCGGGTGATCGTCTCGAACATCGCGGTCCGCAGGTCGTGCTGGACGTCGAGGGCGAGACGGCCGCCGTAGTAGCGGCGGACATAGGTGGCGGCGTAGACGAGCACGGCGGCGCCGATCAGGGCTCCCGCCCAGGGGGCCATGTCACGGGTGTGGCCGACGACGACGTCGTCGATGATCACCTTGGTGACCAGCGGGACCAGCGCCATCACGGCCATGCCGGCGAGGGAGGAACCGAGCGCGAGGACGACGTCCGTCGGGTGGCGCCAGGCGTACTGGGCCAGCCTGCGCGCCCATCCTCGTGGTTTCTCCCCCTGGTGCACTGCCACGCCGGAGCCCTCCTTCAGACCTGATCTTCCGGAAGGCACCAACGTCGAAAGGAGCGGATTTCATCCCTCCGCAACAAAAGCGACCGCGCGCGGTCGGATGCATACCCGCAGGTGTCAGACGCGTACCCGCAGGTAGTAGAAGCGGGTCGTCTGGGTCGCGCCCTGGTTGTCGTCGCTGACCAGGAGGACCTTGAGGCGGCCGCGCTCCCGGCCGGTGATCGCCATGCCCTCGATGTTGTCCAGGAGGGGGTTCGGCTGGGGCTGCTTGGCCGTGGCGCCCAGTGACGGGCAGGTCACGATGTCGGTGAGCAGCGTCTTCTTGATCAGGCGGACCTCGTCCTGGCCGGTCAGGTTCTCGATGCCGGTCGTGTTCGTCGCGCGCCGCGGGTCGGCCAGATAGAGGCGGACCGTGTTGCCGACGCCGGCGGTGAAGCCGCGCTCCAGGACCAGAAGGCGGCCGTCGGGGGTGGCCTGCACCTCGGGGACGCCGAGGCCGGTGTCGGTGCGGTACGCGTACTGGGCGCCGAGCCGGAAGTGGTCGCCCTTGGTCCGCTGCCAGGTCTGGAAGCGGACGATGCCCGCGCTGTCCCCGGAGATCGCGTACTCCATGGACGCGAGGAGGGTGCGGCCGCCGGGCAGGAGGGTGAGGCCCTCGAAGGTCTGGTTCACGGTGGCGCGGCCCGCGGGGGCGACCAGGAGCGAGGACGGCACCGGAAGGCGGTCGAGGATCTTGCCGTCGGCGCTGTAGCGACGGATGGACGGCTCGGTCTCGGAGGAGATGAGACGGGTGCCGTCCCGGTCTATGACCAGGCCCTCGGAGTCGAGGGCGGCGCCGTTCTCGTCGGCGAGCGCGACGACCTTCTTCGGGGCGAGGGTCGTGGCATTCAGGTCGAAGAGGGAGGAGCGGTCGGAGAGGGCCGCGAGGGAGCCGTCCCGGTCGACGGCGAGGGCGGAGAAGTTGCCGACGAACGTGCCGTCGTAGGTCGTCTTGTCGAGGGCGTCGGAGAAACGGTCGAGGGAGACGGTCGGCGAACAGGCGTTGCTTGCGGCGGTGTGGGCGTTCGCGGGCCCGGCGGCGGTGAGAGCGGTGGCCGCCGCCAGGCCGGCGGTGAGGGTGGCGAGTACGGTTCGCAGGCGCATGGACGTCACCGTAGGACGGACCGGTGACGTGCGGTGGGACAGCGCGTAAAAGATCGCTCAGGACGCGGCCAGGTCCTTGTGGACGACCTTGGCGACGCCCTGGATGGTCGTGATGCCGTAGTTCATCGTGCTGTTGCCGTGGGTGAGGACGCTGATCATGTAGTCGTGGCCGCCGCCCTTGAAGGTGCCGACGCTGTGCACCCGCCAGCCGTGCGTGGCGCGCGACAGCCAGCCGTTCTTGACGTGCCAGGAGACGTTCGAGGGCCGCCCGTACGGCGTGCCCCAGCGCTGCGCGGAGACGACCTGGCCCATCAGCGTGTTGACGTAGGCGCGCGAGGCGTCGGTGAGGACCGTGTTCTTGGCCGTGAGCAGTTTCATCAGCTTCTGCTCGTCGGTGACGGTGATCTGGGTCAGGCCCCAGTAGCCGTTCGCGCCCGGCTTGGTCTGCGTCATCTTCGCGGCCGTCAGGAAGCCCCTGATCTTCGTCAGGCCGAGCTGCTTCCACAGGGTGGAGGTGGAGGCGTTGTCCGACTTGGTGATCATGGCCTTGGCGAGGGTCTTCTCACGGCTGGTCAGCGCGCGGTGCGTCTTCTGCGCGTCCCACAGCAGCGCGGAGAGGACGGTCACCTTGACGACGCTGGCCGAGTCGTAGGCCGTCGAGGCGCGCAGGGTGCAGGTGGTGTCGGTGCTGCGGTCGTAGACGCCGACCGCGATCGTGCCCTTGCGGTTTGCGAGCGCCGCGGTGATGTCCTTCTTCAGCTTGGCCGCGAGCCCGGCCTTGGCCGACGTACAGCTGACGGTGGGGGTGGCGGCCGCCGCGGGTGCGGCGGTGGCCACGCCGGTTATGAGGACGCCGGTGCCGAGTGCGGTGGCGACCAGCCCCCTCCTGCGTCTGAGAGTCCGGTGAGTCATACACGCTTGACTCACCAGTTCGTATGAATGGTTGTACGAGTGCCCGGGGATATCGGCGACACCGGGGATATTGGGGAACGCCTGGGCAACCCGTTACCGACCCCAGTGCTTCTTCACAGGTTGCGGCCAGGCTCGGCACAGCGACCACCCACAACCGGCGTACAGCATCCGCAGGGTGACATCAGCCACCGATCCGCACCCCCACACGACCGTGTCCCCCGACTGGGCCCCGCCGTCGGCGACCACCGCGGCGCCGCCACCGGACAAGGCGCCACGCTGGTCGCTGCCCGCGCTGCTCGCGATCCTGGTCCTCGCGGCCGTGCTCTACGGCTGGAACCTGTCGGGCAACAGCCTCAACAGCTTCTACAGCGCCGCGATCTACAGCGGCACGCAGAGCTGGAAGGCATGGTTCTTCGGCTCGCTCGACGCCGGGAACTTCATCACCGTCGACAAGCCGCCCTTCGCGCTCATGATCATGGGCCTGTCCTGCCGGATCTTCGGCTTCGGCACCTGGCAGATGATGGCGCCGGAGATCGCGGCGGCCCTGGGCACGATCTGGATCCTGCACTCCTCCGTGAAGCGGGTGTTCGGGCATGCGGCGGCGGCCGTCGCGGCCCTCGTCCTCGCGCTGACGCCGATCACCGTCGCCATCAACCGCGACAACAACCCCGACACGATCCTTGTGCTGCTGATGGTGGCGGGCGCCGCTCTCGCGCTGCGCGCCACGCGCGACGACCGGCTGCTGCCCCTCATCGGCTCGGCGGTGTGCTTCGGCCTCGCCTTCAACACCAAGATGCTCCAGGGCTACATCGCCCTGCCCGCCGTCTTCGCCGTGTACCTGTACGCGTCGAAGCTGGGCTGGAAGAAGAAGGCCGTCAACCTGGCGCTGGCGGCCGTGGCGCTGGCCGTCGCCAGCTTCTGGTGGGCGGCGGCCGTGTCCCTCGTCCCCGCCGACGACCGGCCGTACATCGGCGGCTCGACCGACGGCAGCGCATGGGACCTGATCATGGGCTACAACGGCCTCGGCCGGGTCCTCGGCGGCGAGGGCAACGGCGGGGGCGGGGGCGGCGGGGGCGGCACCTTCGCCGGGACCGCCGGCATCGGCCGGATGTTCAACGACGTCCTCGGCGGCCAGATCTCCTGGCTGATCCCCTTCGCGGGCATCGCGTGCGTCGCCGGCCTGGTGCTGTGCGGCCGCGCCGCGCGCACCGACGTCACCCGGGCCGCGCTGGTGCTGTGGGGCGGCTGGCTCGCCCTGCACTACCTGACCTTCGCCATGGCCGAGGGCACCATGCACCCGTACTACACGACCGCGCTCGCCCCGGGCATCGCGGCGCTGTGCGGTGGCGGCGGCGTCATGCTGTGGCGCGCCTTCCGCGGCGGCGACGCCCGCTGGTCGTGGGTGCTGCCCGCGGGGCTCCTGGTCACCGGCGTCTGGGCGATCGTGCTGCTGCGCCGCGCCACCGGGTGGAACACCTGGCTGTGGCCGGCCGTGGGCGTGGTCATGGTCCTGGCGGTCGTGGGCCTGTTCGTGCTCCGGTCCGCGAGCTCCGGCACCCGGCTGCGGCTGCTCGGCGCGTCCGTCGTCGCGGCGATCGTGGCGGCCCTCGCGGGTCCGACCGCGTACGCCGCCTCGCCGGCCTTCGGCTCCTCCAGCGGCATGATGGGCGGCACCAACCCGACCGCGGGCCCCTCCACCGGCGGCGGCATGGGCGGTCCCGGCGGCGGTGGCGGCGGCCGGGGCGGCAACGGCGGCGGTCCCGGCGGCCAGGCGGGCGGCGGCACTCAGGCGGGCGGCCAGGCGGGCGGCGAGTTCCCCGGCGGCGGCAACGGCCAGATGAACCCGGGCGGCGGCACCGGCGAACTCCCGCAGGGCGGCGGCGCACCCAGTGGCGCGCCGAGCGGCCAGAACGGTCAGGACGGCCAACAGGGCGGGGCCGGCGGGGAGTTCCCCGGCGGCGGCACTCAGGGCGGCGGCGAGAGCGGCGGCACGGCTCCGGGCGGCGGGACCGCCGGCGGTCCCGGCGGCAGTGGCGGCGGAGGCATGGGCGGTGGCGGTGGCGGCGGTATGGGCGGCGCCGACAGCCAGCTCATCTCGTACCTGGAGAAGAACCAGGACGGCGCCAAGTGGCTGATCGCGGTGTCCAACTCGCAGAGCGCGGGCCAGATGATCCTCAGCTCCGGCAAGCCCGTCATCTCCATGTGGGGCTTCACCGGCTCCGACCAGGCGATGACGCTCGCCAAGCTCAAGGAGCTGGTGAAGAAGGGTGAGCTGCACTACATCCAGCTCGGCGGCGGCGGTATGGGCGGCAACAGCAGCCTGAACCAGGAGATCACCACCTGGGTGCAGAAGAACGGGACGGCGGTGAAGGAGAGCGAGTACAGCTCGACTTCGACGTCGGGGTCGACCTCGGGGTCGACCTCGGGTTCGGCCTCCGAGTCGGACGCCTCGTCGTCGTCCTCGTCCTCGTCCAACACCTCCACCATCTACCGGCTGGACGCCTCCGACGTGAGCTGACCGGCACGGCGTCAACGGCCCCCGACTCTTCTGTCGGGGGCCGTTTCCATGCGTTCTCGGTGCATCAACTCGCGTAGACACGGGGCGATTTGCCGGTTCCCGTCACCTGATGGACATGTCAGATTCATTGCCATGACCGCATGTGCATGTCACTCTCCCGATTGCCGCCTCCAATCAACCCGCGTAGATCGGACACCTACATGCTGGCGACACGCATACGCCGATGGAAGTCGGTGGCGCTTGCCACCACTGCCGTCCTGGTCGGTCTCACCGCGCCCACGCTCACCGCGACCCCCGCCGCGGCGACCACGACGGCCTACGACGCGACGTACTACAAGAACGCGGTCGGCAAGACGGGTACGAGCCTGAAGTCGTCCCTGCACACGATCATCAGCGCCAACGTCACGAAGATCTCGTACTCCGCGGTCTGGGACGCGCTCAAGGTCACCGACCAGGACCCCAACAACAGCAGCAACGTGCTCCTGCTGTACAGCGGCGTCTCGCGCAGCAAGTCCCTCAACGGCGGCGACGTCGGCGACTGGAACCGCGAGCACACCTGGGCCAAGTCCCACGGCGACTTCGGCGAGGCGATCGGCCCCGGCACCGACCTGCACCACCTGCGCGCCTGCGACGTCCAGGTCAACAGCATCCGCGGCAACCTGGACTTCGACAACGGCGGCAGCACGGTCACCAACGGCGGCGGCAGCACCGTCGACTCCGACTCCTTCGCGCCGCGCGCCGCGGACCGGGGCGACGTGGCCCGCATCATCCTCTACATGGCCGTCCGCTACGAGGGCGACGACGGCTGGCCCGACCTGGAGCCCAACGAGAAGGTGGCCAACGGCAGCAACCCGTACATGGGCAAGCTCGCCGTTCTGAAGGCCTGGAACGAGGCGGACCCGCCGAGCGCCTTCGAGGAACGGCGCAACCAGCTCATCTACGACACATACCAGCACAACCGCAACCCGTTCATCGACCACCCGGAGTGGATCGAGGCGATCTGGTAGTCCCGGCGTGACGCGCTGAACGCGCACCGGACCCACACTGAACTCCCCTTGCCCAGAAGGGGAGTTCAGCTTTTTTGGGCCATGCTTCACACCCGTTTGAAGCAGACCGTGTAGGCGATCTCCGGAAAGTCACTCGACCGCCATGTGGTCAACGGGTACGAACCGCAGTAGGCGCTGTCGTAGTACCGGGCGACGCGCCCCATGACCACCGCGTTGGCCCGGCTGCACGAGGCCGCCTGGAACTCCAGATGTCCCGGGGTACCGGTCGCCAGGAGACAGGAGCCGACGACGGCCCGCCCGGCCGCGTCGGGAAAGTTCATCGACAGACACTGCACGACATTGAGCTCGCTCCACGCGGCCGTGGACGACAGGGTCTGCTCGACGTTGGAGTACGGCCCGCAGCGCGAGATGTCGTCGGTGCCGGTCAGACGCGCCTTCACGGTGAAGTTGCCGGTGACGCAGTCCCGTCTGGCCCAGTTGCTCCCACGGGAGTTGGGGCCGTAGACGCACTGGCCCGCCACGGCGTGATAGGCGGTGCCGGCCTGGTAGGAGAGGCACAGCACACGGTTCACGTAAGCGTTGCTGACCGGGTAGTCCACGTCGGCCACGCCGGCGCACTCAGCCGTGTCCGAGGTGCCGTCGAGCGCCTTCATCACCTTGAAGACGCCGTTCCGGCAGTCGGACGCCTCGAGTTCCGGCTTGGCGTACGTCCCGTCGTTGGCGAGGCAGTCGCCCTGGCCCGCGGTCTCCATCACACTCGTCGGGGTCGGGCTCGGCGTCGGAGTGGGCGTCGGCGTCGGCGCCGGTGTCTCGACCGGGTCGGTCGTGGGGTCGTCCGGCGGCTCGTCGTCCGTCGATGTGTCCGGACCGGTGTAGGTGTCCGACGACGACTGCGTGGAGCCGAGGTCGTCGTCGTCGGAGCTGCTGTCCGCGAAGTGGTTCGGCAGCCAGACCAGGAGCACCGCGCAGACCAGGACGGCCAACGCGGCGAGCGCCCCACGCGATCCCGAACCGCCGGGACCGGGGCCCGGCTCAGGCGGCGGCGGGTCCGGAGTCCCCGACGGCTCCGGCCCCGGCTCCGGCTCCGGCCCCGGAAGTGCGGGCGTCGGCGTCGGCGGGGTGGGGGCGGGCCTGTTGACGACGTCGTGCGCCTGCATGAGCCGGCGCAGGGCCTGGTTGCGTGCATGGATCGCGGGTGCGGCCTTCTGCACGGGCAGATAGGCCCCCGGCGCGACCGTGCCGGTCGCCGCCTCGCAGATCTCGACCACCTCTTCGGGCGTCGGCCGCTCCGCGGGATCCTTGCGCATGCAGCGCCGGACCAGCTCGCGGACCTCGGCGCCCAGGACGCTCAGATCGGGCTCTTCGTTCGCGATGAGGTTGATCATGCCGAGCGGGTCCTCGGCCGTGAAGGCGTCCTTCCCCGTGGCGAGGAAGTAGAGCGTGGAGCCCAGGGTGAAGACGTCCGACTTGCCGGTGATCTTCGCCCGGCCCGACACCTGCTCCGGGGACCGGTAGGCCGGCGTGCCCAGTTGTACGTTCGTGCGGACCATCAACGTGGTCGCCACGGACTTGGCGATCCCGAAGTCGATGATCTTGGGGCCGGTTTCGTCCAGCATGATGTTGGCCGGTTTCAGGTCGCGGTGCACGACGCGGACCTTGTGGATGTCCTTCAGCGCCTGCGCGATCCCCGAGGCGATCAGCAGGACCTCCCGGTCGGGCAGCGGGCCCGCCTCCCTGACCAGTTCCTGGAGCGAAGGCCCGCACACGTAGGTGCTGGCCAGCCAGGGTTCGGCGGCCTTGGGGTGCGCGTCGACCAGTCGCGCGACACGGCTGCTGTCCACCTTCCACAGGAGATCGACCTCCCGGGCGAAGCGGTCCCCGAACTCGGGGTCCTGGCCCAGATCGGCCCGCAGGACCTTGACGGCGACGGACTGTCCGGCGGGAGGGAAGGCCAGATAGACCCTGCCGACGCCGCCTGCGCCGAGGCGCGCCCTGAGCTCATAGGGGCCGACCTTGCGCGGATCGCCCTCCTTCAGCGACTCGAAGCGATACTCGGCGCCGCCGCGCACGGCCGCCTGACCGCGCACGAACAGGAACTGGTCCGGTCGGCCGCTGTAGTGCAGATCCGGCACCGGAGGAACGCCCGCGTTCGAGATCGCGTTCTGGACGCTCGCATCGCGCAGCCGGCGTGCGACGTCCTCGTGGAGATGGGCGACCGTGGCTCCGAGGGACTGCTCGCCGTGCGCCTCGCGGACCGCCTCGGAGAGAAACTTCGTGAAGTAGGTGAGGCCGCCCTCCTCCTGCTCGAAGAACGTCCGCTGGGTGTGACCGCAGGCGGCCCAGATGTAGGTGCCGGCGCCACGCGACGAATGGGCGTTCTCGGCATGGGCGGACGGGGTGGCCCCGGATTCGACCTCTCGGGTGGCGAGGCCGGCGCAGCAGCAGTCCAGGATGAGGATCTTGATGCGCGCCTTGCTGTTGCGTTCCACCTGCTCCCGTACGTCACGGAAGCGGAGCGAGGTCAGCGCCCGCTGCGGGACGTCCTCACTCGTGTCGGTCAGGGCGAGCCCGAGATCAACCTGATGGTTGCTTCCGAACAGCGGCTGGCCATGGCCGACGTAGTAGAAGAGCAGTACGTCCTCGACGTCGCCGATCAGCTCGGTCATCTCCCGCAGCAGCTTGCCGCTGTCCCGCCGGTCCCTGAACGTGGTGATGCGGCCCTTGGGCCATTCGCCCGGCCCGGTCAGCAACCGGCGCATCTCCTTGAGACTTTCGGAAGCCGCCGGCATGGGACTGCGGTCCGCGAAGCCTGCGGTGTACCGCGAAGTGCCCAACAGGATCGCGCGCGACCGACCGAAGTCGATGTCGTCACGCTGGCTCATCCGGACCCCTCCGGACCCTCCGGATCCTCCGAACGCTCCGGAGCCGCATCCGAACCCGCCTCCAAGGACTTGGCCGTCTCGATGACCTCCTGCAACACGGCCTGGGCGTTGCGTCCCGTCACCTTGAAGCGCCGGTCGCCGACCTCCAGTTCGATGTCCGTCACCTGCCCCTGGATCCACAGTTGCAGGGCGTGCACCGCCGCGACGAGCGGACCGCCCGCGGCGCACACCACGGCCAGGAAGTCCCAGACGGTTCCCTGACTGTTGGGCTCAGGAGGCCGCTCCCTGGCCTCCACCGCGACCCCTTGGTGCCCGTCCAGCCATGCGCGCAGGCTTTCCAGTTGGCCGCCGTTGCTCAGAAACACGCGAAGTTCGACCGTCATTGTGCAGTAACACCGCAACTTCCCCCGGCATCCCTACTGGTAGCCGTCCTAGTTGTAGGTGGTGAGCTCCGGACAGCAGGTGCAGAGGGAGACTAGACCGCCCCCCGAACGCCCGTCCAGGCGCTCCACGGCGCGTCGCCCGACCGTGGCCGGACAGCGTGACGGTACGTCAGCAGCCGTCGGCGCCGTCGAGTCGCTCGGCCCGGGGAGCGCCGTACCAGCGCCACTCGGTGAGGCGCGCCCGCCCCGGCAGCTCGCCCCGCCCGGTCGCCCACAGCAGGGTCGGCCACCGGGCGGTGTCGGTCGGGGCGGCCGGGAAGAGACGCGTCAGCGCGCGGTCGCACAGTCCGGGTTCCGGTGCCCACTCCACCCCGAGCCCTTCGGCGACGTCGTGCAGGTGCACCAGCGTCTCGACGACGCCCATCGCGGCGAAGCCCTCGGGGTCGGAGGCGCCGAAGACATGGTGGGACCTGACGCTCGGCGCGGTCGTCCGCACCATGGCCGTGAGCAGAGCCCCACTGGCCTCCAGCACCTGAACGAGCCCGGCCGCCCCGGCCGCCCGGTCCGCGAAGACGACGTTCGCCGGCCCGCCGGACCTCTCCCGCCGCCAGACGAAGGGGATCTCCCGGTCCGACGGCGGGCTCTGCGGCCCCAGTTGGGCGGCATAGGCGAACAGGTCGTCGGCCAGATGCTCGACGGTCTCCCAACAACTCCACTCCAGGGAACCGGCTTTGGCGTCCCAGTCGACTGCCCCGGCACCCCGGAGGGCGGCAGCGGCTTGGCGTACGGCGGACTCGACATCGTCGGCGGTGACACGGGGGGCGGGCATGCCGGGACCGTATCAACGATCATCTTGGCCGACAGGGAATTGCGGGGCTCTTGGCGGGCTCGCCGATCACTGGAAGATCAACACAGTATGGGGAGCGCGCGGGCGGATGTGAGGGTGTTCCCGTTGATGCGCCGTACACGAAAATCCGATCACGGCCACCGCCAACCATCAGCGGGGATCGAAGTGTCAGGCATCTACCGGGACCGGACAGCGGTTCGTGATCGCGGCGCGGTACAACTTTCCCTACATCATCAAGGCCCGCGCACGGCGCGGGCGCGCGCCGCCTCTGCGGCGCGGCCTGCCTCCTGTCTGCGCCCCGGCTGGCCGCGCCCGGCGGCGCGCTCGGCGGCTGCGGGCATGAGGTGGGGAGACACCCTTTGTGGCTGGGGCGGTCGGCTCCACGGCTTTAGGCAGCCACTTTGGGGCGAGCCTCTAAGATCATGGCCCCAACGTCGCGCTTTACGGGCAGGTCCACTGACTGCCCGACTCGCCATCAGCTTACGGGGCCATGATCACTCGCCCCAAAGCAGCTCCAGCCCAAAGCCGCTCCGCCGACCTGCGGGTTAACTTCCAGAGTCATTTCCTCCCGCCGAGGGCCATTCGCGCGTTCCCCATCGAATTTCGTCAAACAGCGATTCAAACTCCTTCTCGCTGGAAACTGAGAATGTCGCGTGAATGTCGAGCAATCTCCAGGCGGCCCAGGTTACCGAGTCCTGCATGTCCCTCAAGAAGTTGCCTTCGCTGAGCTTGCGAACTTCACCGCCGTGGGCGACAGTACTTCTGACGGAGTAGAAATCTTCATGCTCCTTCGCCCGCTTTGACCTTGCTCTGGGGTCTGGTTCAAGAAGGGCGTACCGCTCCTTCATGGCCCGTCCGGGCAGAGCAGATTTTGATCCCAGCAGAGCATCCAGTGCCACGCCCGCCGCCAAGGCTGCATCGTCCTGCGCTGAAGCCCAATAACTTTCAGCGAACCAGCGAGCAGCGACGTGTAGCCGCCGCAAGAAGCTGTTCTCTTGCATTAGGCATGTCTCGACGGCGGCATGCAGTAAATCGTCCGCTAGTAGCTCTTTCAGGGGTACAGGATCTTCTCCACGCCATTGAATGCCACCGCTGTTTCCAATGGCATCTATCACCAGTGGGTTGGAGTATAGTTCCGCGTGGTCACCTGACTCTCTAACGCTGGCCTCGACCGCCTTTCTGTCCAGTGCGATACCTCTGAGACCTGGACGATTCGTGTCCCCTCTGAGGGACCACAAATTGCGATCGCTCTTATTCGTGACGAGCATCATTGTTAGGTTCACCAAGGCATGGAAGTTCCTTGCCGCTTGGCGGCGTGCCATGCCTCGTTGCCCCGGAACGAGCGCGGCAAATCCGACTCGCGGCTCCCTATGCTTGAGCTCGCTTACATAGGTTTCGATTTGACTTCTGTGTGCTTGCCCTCGACCGCCCAAATTTTGAACTGAATCAACAAATTTCTCATCTAGGAGACCGATTACATTTTTCTTTCCCATCCTTACGGGCTCCCCAGTCCATTCAATGTTTGAAACCGGGAAGATGACAATGGATGGTTCGGTATAGATAATGCGCGCGAGTAGTCGCCTTGCTTTATCTTCCGGTTCTTCGGATCCGTGGACGAAGGCGATGAGTGTCGCCAGAAATCCCCAAAGCTCTTCCAAGCTCCACCGATCACGTACCTGTGGCTGTTTGGCGAGCAATGCGTGAAGCTCCTCCAATCTCCCAACACCCTCTGCGGATAGGCGAACTGGACCGCTCGGTGAAGAGATGGCGGCGGTCTGAGAGTGTCGGTAGGATTCGGTGCACCAGCCATAATCCCAGGGTTTTGTGTTATCGGAGTATTCGGCATTGGCGACAGCGGTCAAAACTAGTTCTGTTGCTTTGGTGTGAATTTTGTCCATGTCGGCAGTCTGGCAGTTCCAGCTCTCGCAATCAGCCGAATTATGGAAAGATCATGTAGCTGTCAGAGACGCGAAACTTTGCGCGCCACAGCCATGCGGTCAGGCCCGAGGCCAACGACGGGCCGCGGCATCCGAGATGACCTGGTCAACAGGGCTGCCGCTACGGTCGGATCGTTCAGCCCCCTGGGCCGTCCCTGGGCCGTGCGAGGCCGACCAACGCTGACAGGCGACGCCCGAGGGTGACCACCCCCACCCCGCTCCGGCCTGGGGTCCCGGAGATGATCTGCCACACTGGACGTGTTATGCCTGCACCCGGAGATCTGGCATCCATCCAAGGTCGTCGGGTCCAGACGACAGGTGGATCGCCCCCCGAAGACACTGCGTGATCGAATTGACCGACGTGAGCCGTCGTTCTCAAGCTTTAGATTCCAGCCGACCGTTGAACGTCCATCCAGTCCTCTCGGCTGGGCGGCTGTCGAGCATTCGGCAGTGCCTGTTATGCCGAACTCACGGTTGGTGAGCAGCGCCTCCGCTAGCTTCGAGGTGTGACTCTTGAGCTGCCTCATCTGACGGCGCCGGTCGGAGACCCCTGAGGCCGGCGCAGCCGTCAGGGTTGACGGGATCGCTGCGAGTTCTTTCGTCGTAGCTACTCCCACGACGGCGACCCTTGTTCATGCCTCGAAGCCGTACTCCAACACATACGCAGACGAGTCCAACACCATGTCGTTCACCTCGACCGCAGCGCCCTGGGCGTCGAAAGCGGTACGGGCGACCAGCACCACCGGCACACCTGACGGCAACCCGAGCTGTTCGGCCTCGGTCGCGCTCGGCATTCGGGAGCGAATCTCCTCACGGAAGCGGACGGGTTTGCGGCCGAGTTCCGCCAACCGGGCGTAGAGGCCACCGGGTCCGGTATCGGATTGGGTGATCGGCGTGCCTGAGACAAGGTCCGCAGGGAGATAGGACGTGGCAAGCAGCACGGGCTTGCCATCCAGGCTGTAGCGGCGGTGCCGAACGCACACCCTCGCCCCCTCTCCCAGGGTCAGAACACCCGCAATCACAGCCGGGGCATCCTCTTCAGTCACCTCGACCGAATCGACAAGGAGTTCCCGGCCGGCGGCATCCGCCTCCCAAACGGATCGCCCCTCTCCCCACTGAGCGCGAGCGAGGCGCTCGATGCCCCGCCGTCGGATCGGTCGGAAGGCCCGGACGAACACTCCGACACCCTTGCGTGCCTCGACCATCCCCTCGGCCTGCAGAACACCCAGCGCCTGCCGGGCCGTCATACGCGCCACACCGTGCGCCGCCATGAGCTCGTTCTCACCGGGCAGACGCTCACCCGGCCCGTACCGACCGGCCTCGATGGCCGCTCGCAGTTCTGCGGCGATGCGCTGGTACTTGGGCTGACGCCTCGCATCCGGGCTGCTCATCCAGGCCACTCCTCTGATCATCTCTAGACATCCTAGGCATCAGACGTCGCAGCCACAGCCGGACGACGACTCCGTACGGGCAATTCCGTACACATCTCTAGAGATGTGCAGCGAAGCTCCCGGATGGATGCTTCACTGGCGACATCTCTAGAGATGTAAAGGTCCGCCAGTCGCCTTGGAGGTCGTCATGCAGGTCCACACCACGTCCTCGCACGCCTCGAGTCCCGACATGTCAGAGGTCCAGTGGCAAGTACCGCACAGTCCTCGCAGCGCGAGCCGCGCCCGGTGTCTTCTGCGCACCCAGCTCACCGAGTGGAAGATCAATGGCGAGGCGGCCTTCGCGGCCGAGCTGGTGCTCTCGGAGTTGGTCACCAACGCACTCCGGCACGCACGCACCCCGGCGGGACGCGAAATCGGCGTGCGGATCGCCCAATACGAAGGACGCCTACGGGTGGAGGTCGCCGACGCCAACAACGCCCGTCCCCAGCCGAGAAAGGCAACTGCCGAAGACGAGCACGGTCGCGGCCTCGCCATGGTCGAGGCTCTCGCGCAGCGATGGGGCTGCTGCCCTCGGCGCAATGGCATCGGCAAAGCGATCTGGGCCGAACTGTCACTGTCCCAATGACGATGGGCTGAGCAGGACAGGGACAGGACCGTTTGCTCAGTCCAGATGCGTCGGTGCGAACATCCGCAGCACCGCCGGAAGCACCACCACCGACGGGCCCGGTGCCCTCAGCGCCTTCGCCAGGTCCGTCTCCAGGGTCTTCGGGGACGTCCGCACGGCCGGGACGCCGAAGGACTCCGCCAGGGCCACGTAGTCGGGGCGGGTCAGTTCCGTGGCCGTGGGTTCGCCGAAGGCTTCCGTCATGTACTCGCGGAGGATGCCGTAGCCGCCGTCGTCGACGATCAGCCAGGTGACGTCGAGGGCGTACTGCTTCGCCGTCGCCAGTTCCGCGATCGAGTACAGCGCGCCACCGTCCCCCGAGACCGCGAGGACCGGGCGGGTGGGGTCCGCGACCGCCGCGCCCAGGGCCGCCGGGAAGCCGTAGCCGAGGCCGCCGGCGCCCTGGGCGGAGTGCATGTGGTTGGGGCCCTTGGCGTCGAACGCCGACCACGCCCAGTACGCCAGGATGGTCATGTCCCAGAAGGACGGGGAGGCTGCCGGGAGCGCCGCTCGCACCGACGCCAACACGTCCTGTTCCAGGGTGAGTTCCTGGGCCGCGATACGGTCGGCCACCTTCGTCAGGACCTCGCGGACGCGCTGTGGAGCCGTTTCGTCCGTCCGCGCGGACACCGTCTCCAGCAGTGCCTGCAGGGCGAGACGGGCGTCCGCATGGATGCCTAGCGCCGGGTGGTTGGACTCGAGTTTGCCGAGGTCCGCCTCGATCTGGACGACTCGGCCGCGGGGCTTGAACGTGTGGTAGTTGGAGGAGAGTTCGCCTAGTCCCGAGCCCACCACCAGGAGTACGTCCGCGTCTTCCAGGAAGTCCGTGGTGTGGCGGTCCTCGATCCAGGACTGGAGGGAGAGCGGGTGCTGCCAGGGGAAGGCGCCCTTGCCGCCCGGGGTGGTGACCACGGGGGCCTGGATCCGCTCCGCGAGCGCGCGCAGCTTCTTCGACGCGTCCGCCCGCACCACTCCCCCGCCCGCGATGATCGCCGGGCGGGCGGCCGTCGACAGCAGGTGTGCCGCCACTGCCGTCAGTTCGGGGCGGGGCGGGAGTTCCTCCGGGAAGGCGTCGCCTCCCGTCACCACCGGGAGCGACGTCTCGGCCAGCAGCACGTCCTGCGGGATCTCCACCCACACCGGGCCGTGCGGCGCCGTCAGCGCCGACTTCCAGGCCGCCTCGATCGCGGACGGGATCTGGGACTGGGCGCGGACCGTGTGGACGGACTTCACCACGCCCCTGAAGGAGGCCGACTGGTCCGGGAGTTCGTGGAGGTAGCCGTGCCTGCCGCCGCCCAGGCCCGCCGTCGGGATCTGGCTGCTGATGGCCAGCACCGGGGCGGAGGCCGCGGCCGCCTCCTGGAGGGCCGCGAGGGAGGTCAGTGCCCCCGGGCCCGTCGAGAGCAGGAGCGGGGCCGCCTCGCCGGTGATCCTGCCGTACGCGTCCGCCGCGAAGCCCGCGTTGTTCTCCACCCGCAGGCCGATGTAGCGCAGCGCGGAGCGGCGCAGGGCGTCGAACATGCCCAGCGCGTGCTGGCCGGGCAGTCCGAAGACCGTCGTCGTGCCGAGCGCGGCCAGGGTCTCCACGACCAGGTCTCCGCCGATGCGGCCGGAAGGAGGGTTGAGCGCAGCGGAGATCTGCGCCTCCGTCGGGCGGAGTACCAGGTCGTGGTCGTGAGTCACTTCGCTTCCGAGTCCTTCCGGGCCGCCGCGATCTGACGGGACATGATCGTGGTCAGTTCGTACGCCGTGTGGGACGCGGCCACCGACGTGATCTCCGCGTGATCGTACGCGGGGGCCACCTCGACGACGTCCGCCGAGACCAGGTTGCAGGACGCCAGGCCGCGCAGGATCTCGAGGAGTTCGCGGGAGGTCATGCCGCCCGCTTCCGGGGTGCCGGTGCCGGGGGCGTGCGCCGGGTCCAGGCAGTCGATGTCGATGGAGATGTAGAGCGGTCGGTCGCCGATGCGCTGCCGCAGCTGGTCGGCGATCTCGTCGGCGCCGCGGCGGTAGACGTCCGCCGACGTGACGATGCCGAAGCCCATCTTCTCGTCGTCGGTCAGGTCCTGCTTGCCGTACAGCGGGCCGCGCGTGCCGACGTGCGAGAGGGCCTCGGTGTCGAGGATGCCCTCCTCCACCGCCCGGCGGAACGGCGTGCCGTGCGTGTACTCCGCGCCGAAGTACGTGTCCCAGGTGTCGAGGTGGGCGTCGAAGTGGAGCAGGGCCACGGGTCCGTGCTTCCTCGCGACCGAGCGCAGCAGCGGAAGGGCGATGGTGTGATCGCCGCCGAGGGTCATCAGACGGGCGCCCGTGCCGAGCAGGTCGTCTGCGGCCGCCTCGATCGTCTCCACGGCCTCGTGGATGTCGAACGGGTTCACCGCGATGTCGCCGCCGTCCGCGACCTGGGCGAGGGCGAAGGGGGAGGCGTCCTGCGCGGGGTTGTACGGCCGCAGCAGCCGGGACGCCTCACGGATCGCGTTGCCGCCGAAGCGGGCGCCCGGGCGGTAGGAGACTCCGGAGTCGAACGGCACGCCCACCACGGCGACGTCGGCGCGGCCGACCTCGTCGAGCCGGGGCAGCCGGGCGAAGGTCGCGGGGCCCGCGTACCTCGGGATGCGGGAGGAGTCGACGGGGCCGCGGGGCATCTCGTTGCCGCTCATGGTCGTATGCCTTCTTTCTCTCGCTTCGTCGCCTGGTCCGCCATCGAGCGTAGGTGGCGGGAGAGCCGACACGAAGTGTACGTTTCCTCCATCCAAGGGGCAGACAGTGGAGGGAACGCACACCATGGCGGAGCAGTCGGCCGTTCCTCTCACTCCACCGGTACCCCTCGCCGCCCTCCTGGCCCGGGAGGACCTCGCCCTGCGCCAGATCGCCGGGCCCGCCGATCCCGGTGTCGTGCTGCACGGGGCGCACGCCTCGGAGATGACCGACCCGTACCCGTACCTGCTGGGCGGCGAGCTGCTGCTGACGGCGGGGGTGCACATTCCGGGGACGGCCGGGTCACGGGCCTACTTCGACGACTACGTGACGCGGATCGTCTCCGGCGGCGGTGCGGCCCTGGGGTTCGGGGTGGCGCCGGTGCACGACACGGTGCCGGGGGCGCTGGTCGCCGCCTGCGAGGCGCACGGGCTGCCGCTGCTGGAGGTGCCGCCGCGGACGACCTTCGCGGCCGTCGCCCGGGCCGTCTGGCAGCTGATGGAGCGCGCCCGCACGGCCGAGCTGCGCCGGGTGACGGAGGCGCAGGCGAGCCTCGCGGCCGCCGCCTCCCGGCCGGACCCGGTCCCTGCCGTCCTGCGGCAACTGGCCCAGCGGGTCGCGGGGCGCGCGGTGCTGTACGGGCCGGAGGGGACGGAGATCGCGGGGGCGGGGCAGGCGTCCCCGGACGACCTTCCCCTCGCCGACCTCGCCCGCATCCTCACCGCCCGAGCCTCGGCCGCCCCCGGCTCGACCCCCGCCTCGACCCCGGCCTCGACCCCCGCCTCGACCCCCGCCTCGGCCCCGGCCTCCACCTCGGCCATCGCCTCCACCGCCAGCGACACCGCCCCCTCCGGCGCCCATCTCGCCGCCTACGCGCTGGGCGCCGGTCAGGGGTTCGTGCTCGGGGTCGCGGCGCCTCGGCGGGACCCCGGTGACCACACCATCGCCTCCGTCGCCGCCGTCCTGCTCTCGCTCCTCACCGGCGAGCAGCAGAGCGGCTCGGGAGCGGCCCGCTCCTCCGCGCTCGTGCGGCTGCTGCTGGGCGGCGCGCCCGAGGAGGTGGCGCCGCTGCTCAGCCGGGGATCCGGTCAGCGGTGGCTCGTCGTGCACGCACGGCCCGAGGCGCAGGCGCCCGACCCCGTGGCGGCCTCGGCGCTCGGCGCGGCGCTCGGGTCACCGCTGGTGGACCTGGCCGCAGACGTCGTCCGGGTCCTCGTGCCGGCCGACCGGACGCCGGGGCCGCAGCCGGGCTGGACCCTCGGCGTCAGCGCGGCCGCGGACCCCGCCGGCTGGCCGGCCGCCGACGCGCAGGCGGGCCGCGCGCTGGCCCGGGCCCGCGCCACCCGCACGGCCCTCGTCCGGCACGGTTCCGGCGCCGGTCTGCTCGGCCTGTTGCCGCCGGACGAGGCCCGCGCCCACGCCCGGACGCTCCTCGCCCCGCTCGCCGCGAGCGCCCCGCTCGCCGAGACCCTGCGCACCTGGCTCTCCCTGCACGGCAGCTGGGACCGCACGGCGGTGGCGCTGTCCGTGCACCGCAACACCGTGCGGCAGCGGATCGCCCGCTGCGCAACCCTGTTGGGGACGGATCTGGACGATCCCGACGTACGGATGGAGCTGTGGTTCGCGCTCAGAAATGAGTGAGTGACGCGTGTCCCAGCGGCCGGAACAGCCAAGACGCGCACCGCCCGC
Organism: Streptomyces sp. NPDC002623; assembly: GCF_053592635.1. Classification (NCBI taxonomy): domain Bacteria; kingdom Bacillati; phylum Actinomycetota; class Actinomycetes; order Kitasatosporales; family Streptomycetaceae; genus Streptomyces; species Streptomyces sp. NPDC002623. The sequence continues at coordinate 170,334 of NZ_JBSFWB010000008.1, forward strand.
TGCCTCACAATGGAAACCATGCCGATACCCGGGACGCCCAGCCGCGCCGAACTCGTCGACCACCTCGTCAGAACCCGTATCGCAGGTGATGTCGCCACACCGCGCGAGAACAACCTCTCCCACTACCGCCAACTGGCCAACGGCGTCCGCAACTTCTGGCTCGGCCTGGAACTCGGCGACCGCTGGAGCGACGAGCAGGACGTGCTCGCGGTGATGGCGGAGCGGGTCGGCGTGAACGACGATCCCGAGTACCGCTACGGCCAGGACACCATCGACCCCGAGCTGACGGTCGACGGTCTGGACCGGTTGGCGGCCCGGCTGCGCAAGGCGGCCGAGGGACGGCAGCGGGTCCTCTTCGCCACCGGGCACCCCGGCGGCCTCCTCGACGTGCACCGGGCCACGGCCGCCGCCCTGCGCACGGCCGGCTGCGAGATCGTCGTCATCCCGGAGGGGCTGCAGACGGACGAGGGGTACGTCTGGCAGCTCGCCGACGTGGCCGTCCTCGAACACGGCGCCAGCCTGTGGCACACCCACTCGGGCGAGCCGATGAAGGCCATCCTCACCGCGCTGGAGCGCGAGGGCCGCCCGCTGCCCGACCTGGTGGTCGCCGACCACGGCTGGGCGGGCTACGCGGGCCGGCACGGCGTCGACTCCGTCGGGTACGCCGACTGCAACGACCCGGCGCTGTTCATCGCCGAGGCGGAGGGCACCGTCCAGGTGGCGGTCCCGCTGGACGACCATGTCGTCAGCCCGCGTCACTACGACCCGATGGTCGCCTACCTCCTCGCCGCGGCGGGCCTCGGCGAGGATCCCGAGCAGGACTAGGACGGTCCTAGCGCGGGGCCCGGACCACGCCTTCCTGGATCACCGATACCGCGAGGCGGCCGTCCTGCGTGTAGATGCGGGCCTGGCCGAGGCCGCGGCCGCCGTGCGCGGACGGCGACTCCTGGTCGTACAGGAGCCATTCGTCGGCGCGGAACGGGCGGTGGAACCACATCGCGTGGTCCAGGGACGCGCCGACGACGTCACCGACCGCCCAGCCGCCGCGGCCGTGCGCGAGGAGGATCGAGTCGAGGAGCGTCATGTCGGAGACGTAGGTGGCGAGGACGACGTGCAGCAGCGGGTCGTCGGCCAGCTTGCCGTTGGCGCGGAACCAGACCTGGGAGTGCGGCTCGCGCGGTTCGCCGTACTGCCCGTACGGCGGCTCGTCGACATACCGCAGGTCGACGGCCTCGCGCGCCTCCAGGAACTTCTCGACGATCTCGGGGGCGAGATGGCCGTAGCCGCGCAGCCGCTCCTCCGAGGTGGGGAGGGTGGCCGGGTCCGGGGCGGGCGGCATGGGGGCCTGGTGCTCGAAGCCCTCCTCGTGCCGCTGGAAGGAGGCGGACAGCGCGAAGATCGGCTGTCCGTGCTGGACCGCGAGGACCCGGCGCGCGGTGAACGAACGGCCGTCGTTCATCCGGTCGACCGTGTAGACGATCGGCGCGCCCGGGTCGCCGGGGCGCAGGAAGTACGCGTGCAGGGAGTGGGCGAGACGGTCCTCGGGGACCGTCCGTCCGGCTGCGACCAGCGCCTGCGCCGCGACCTGCCCGCCGAAGACGCGCGGGACGACGGCGGAGCGGGACCGGCCGCGGAAAATGTTCTCCTCGATCTGCTCGAGGTCGAGCAGATCGAGGAGATCCTGAAGTGCCTGGCTCATGCAGCCATTTCTACTGGTCAGTAATTACCGGGACCTTACAGGCCCATGTCCTTACAGGCCCATGTCCTTCGCGATGATCGACTTCATGATCTCGCTGGTGCCGCCGTAGATGCGGTTGACGCGATTGTCCGCGTACAGGCGGGCGATCGGGTACTCGTTCATGAAACCGTACCCGCCGTGCAGCTGGAGGCAGCGGTCGATCACCCGGTGGGCGACCTCGGTGCAGAACAGCTTGGCGCTGGCGGCCTCGGCCGGGGTCAGCTCACCGGCGTCGAGCGCCTCCGTGGCACGGTCGGCGACGGCCTCGGCCGCGTCCACCTCGGCCTGGCAGGCGGCCAGCTCGAACTTGGTGTTCTGGAAGGACGCGACGGTCTGACCGAAGACGGTGCGCTCCTGCACGTACTGCTTGGCGAACCGGACGGCGGCCTTGGCCTGCGCGTACGCGCCGTAGGCGATGCCCCAGCGCTCGGAGGCGAGGTTGTGGCCGAGGTAGTAGAAGCCCTTGTTCTCCTCGCCGAGGAGGTCCTCGACGGGCACCTTGACGTCGACGAACGCCAGCTCGGCGGTGTCGGAGGTCTTCAGGCCGAGCTTGTCCAGCTTGCGGCCGACGGAGTAGCCCTCGGCCTTGGTGTCCACGACGAAGAGGGAGATGCCGTGGCGGCGGTCCTCGGCGGTGGGCGCGGAGGTGCGGGCGCAGACGATCATGCGGTCGGCGTGCACGCCGCCGGTGATGAAGGTCTTGGAGCCGTTGAGGACGTAGTGCGTGCCGTCCTCGGAGAGCTTGGCGGTGGACTTCATGCCCGCGAGGTCGGAGCCGGTGCCCGGCTCGGTCATCGCGATCGCCCACATCTCCTCGCCGGAGACGAACTTCGGCAGGAAGCGCTTCTTCTGCTCGTCGGTGGCGAGCAGCTTGATGTAGGGCAGACCGAGCAGCACGTGCACGCCGGAGCCGCCGAAGGAGACGCCCGCGCGGGCGGTCTCCTCGTAGAGGACGGCCTCGAACTTGTAGGAGTCGATGCCGGCGCCGCCGTGCTCCTCGTCGACGCGGATGCCGAAGACGCCCAGCTCGGCGAGCTTGTAGTAGAAGTCGCGCGGCGCCTGGCCGGCCGCGAACCACTCGTCGTAGACCGGGACGACCTCGGCCTCGATGAAGGCCCGCAGGGTCTCCCGGAACGCCTCGTGATCCTCGTTGAACACCGTACGGCGCACCGCCGCCACCTCCACCTGGCTCAAGGGTCCATATCTAAGCGCTTGCTCAGAGTTTCACCGTACCGGCGGGTAGGGAGGGGCGTCCAGAGGGATCGGTCCGTAACGCTCGTCACTCCCCGGCCGCCGCGAAGGCCCCCCGCGCCATCCGGTGCAGCAGTCGGGCGGTGGCCGCACGGCCCGGCAGGGAACCCGGTCGGCCGAGGTGCGGGGTGGAGTTCAGCAGGCCGAAGACGGAGTGCACCGCGGAGCGGGCCGCGGGCTCGGCGAGGCCCGGGTAGACGGCGCGCAGGGCCTCCACCCACAGCTCGACGTACTGCCGCTGGAGCTGGCGGACCAGCTTGCGGTCGCTCTCGCGCAGGCGGTCCAGCTCGCGGTCGTGCAGGGTGATCAGGGGACGGTCGTCGAGCGCGAAGTCGATGTGCCCCTCGATGAGCGAGTCGAGGACCGCCGCCGCAGGCCCCCCGTCGGCCTCCGCCAGACGGCGCTTCGCGCCCGTCAGGAGCTGGCCGCTGATGCCGACCAGCAGCTCCGCGAGCATCGCGTCCTTGCCCGGGAAGTGCCGGTAGAGCCCGGGGCCGCTGATGCCGACCGCGGCTCCTATCTCGTCGACCCCGACCCCGTGGAACCCGCGCTCGGCGAAGAGCCGCGCGGCCTCCTTGAGGATCTGCTCGCGGCGGGTGGGGGCGTCGGTTCTCGTGGCCATGGGGGCAATTCTAGACAGGGGCGTTAGCGGTCGTTAACCTGGAGGAAATGGTTAACGCTCATTAACAGGCGATCACTGGGTGAGGGGACCGCGAGGATGGAAGAGGCACCGGAGCTGACGAGTGCGGCAGATCCCGCCTCGGGGGCCTGGCGGGCCAACGAGCAGGCGCACCGCGCGCTCGTCGACGAGCTGCACGGCAAGCTCGCCGCGGCCCGGCTGGGCGGCGGGGAGAAGGCGCGGGCGCGGCACACCGCGCGCGGCAAGCTGCTGCCCCGGGACCGCGTCGACACCGTGCTGGACCCCGGATCGCCGTTCCTGGAGCTCGCCCCGCTCGCCGCCGACGGGATGTACGAGGACCAGGCCCCGGCCGCCGGGGTCATCGCGGGGATCGGGCGGGTCGCCGGCCGCGAGTGCGTGGTCGTCGCCAACGACGCCACCGTCAAGGGCGGCACCTACTACCCGATGACGGTGAAGAAGCATCTGCGGGCCCAGGAGGTCGCCCTGGAGAACCGGCTGCCGTGCCTCTACCTGGTCGACTCCGGAGGCGCCTTCCTGCCCATGCAGGACGAGGTGTTCCCGGACCGGGAGCACTTCGGGCGGATCTTCTACAACCAGGCCCGGATGTCCGGGGCCGGCATCCCGCAGATCGCCGCCGTGCTGGGCTCGTGCACGGCCGGCGGCGCCTACGTCCCGGCCATGAGCGACGAGGCGGTCATCGTCCGCGGCCAGGGCACGATCTTCCTGGGCGGGCCCCCGCTGGTGAAGGCCGCCACCGGCGAGGTCGTCACGGCGGAGGAACTGGGCGGCGGCGAGGTGCACGCACGCGTGTCGGGCGTGACCGACCATCTGGCGGAGGACGACGCGCACGCGCTGCGCATCGTCCGGAACATCGTCGCCACGCTCCCCGCGCGCGGGCCGCTCCCCTGGGCGGTCCGGCCGGCCGTCGAGCCCAAGGTCGACCCCTACGGGCTCTACGGCGCCGTCCCCGTCGACTCCCGTACCCCCTACGACGTACGGGAGGTCATCGCGCGCGTGGTCGACGGCTCCCGGTTCGCGGAGTTCAAGGCCGAGTTCGGGCAGACCCTGGTCACCGGCTTCGCCCGGATCCACGGCCACCCGGTCGGCATCGTCGCCAACAACGGCATCCTGTTCTCCGAGTCCGCCCAGAAGGGCGCCCACTTCATCGAGCTGTGCGACCAGCGCGGGATCCCGCTGGTGTTCCTGCAGAACATCTCCGGGTTCATGGTCGGCCGGGACTACGAGGCCGGGGGCATCGCCAAGCACGGCGCCAAGATGGTGACGGCCGTGGCGTGCACGCGCGTGCCGAAGCTGACGGTCGTGGTCGGCGGTTCGTACGGCGCCGGGAACTACTCGATGTGCGGCCGGGCCTACTCGCCCCGGTTCCTGTGGATGTGGCCGGGCGCGAAGATCTCGGTCATGGGCGGCGAGCAGGCCGCGTCGGTCCTCGCGACCGTCAAGCGGGACCAGCTGGAGGGGCGCGGCGAGGAGTGGCCGGCCGAGGCGGAGGAGTCCTTCAAGGCTCCGATCCGCGCCCAGTACGAGCGCCAGGGGAACGCCTACTACGCCACGGCCCGGCTCTGGGACGACGGTGTGATCGACCCGCTGGAGACCCGGCAGGTGCTGGGCCTGGCCCTGACCGCCTGCGCCAACGCGCCACTGGGCGACCCCCAGTTCGGCGTCTTCCGGATGTGAGGACCCATGTTCGAAACGGTGTTGGTGGCCAACCGGGGCGAGATCGCCGTCCGGGTCATCCGCACGCTCCGGGCGCTCGGCGTGCGCTCGGCAGCCGTCTTCTCCGACGCCGACGCGGACGCCCGGCACGTCCGGGAGGCCGACACGGCGGTCCGGATCGGACCGGCGCCCGCGGCGCAGAGCTATCTGTCGGCCGAGCGGCTGTTGGAGGCGGCGGCCCGCACCGGCGCGCAGGCCGTCCACCCCGGGTACGGCTTCCTCGCGGAGAACGCGGCCTTCGCACGCGCCTGCGAGGAGGCGGGGCTGGTCTTCGTCGGACCGCCCGCCGACGCGATCGCCCTGATGGGCGACAAGATCCGCGCCAAGGAGACCGTGCAGGCCGCCGGGGTGCCGGTGGTCCCCGGCGGGCGTGACCCGGACCTGGCCGCCGCCGCCCGCGAGCTGGGCGCGCCCGTGCTGCTCAAGCCGTCGGCCGGCGGGGGCGGCAAGGGCATGCGTCTGGTGCGGGATCTGACCGTGCTGGACGAGGAGATCGCCGCCGCCCGCCGCGAGGCCCGCGCCTCCTTCGGCGACGACACGCTCCTCGTCGAGCGCTGGGTGGACCGCCCCCGGCACATCGAGATCCAGATCCTGGCCGACGGCCACGGGAACGTCGTCCACCTCGGCGAGCGCGAGTGCTCGTTGCAGCGGCGGCACCAGAAGGTCGTCGAGGAGGCGCCGAGCGTGCTGCTCGACGAGCGGACCCGGGCCGCGATGGGCGAGGCGGCGGTCCAGGCGGCCCGCTCCTGCGGGTACCGGGGCGCGGGCACGGTGGAGTTCATCGTGCCGGGCGTCGACCCGTCGTCCTACCACTTCATGGAGATGAACACCCGCCTCCAGGTGGAGCATCCGGTGACGGAGCTGGTCACCGGGCTCGATCTGGTGGAGTGGCAGCTGCGGGTGGCGGCCGGCGAGCCCCTGTCCTTCGGACAGGAGGACGTCCGGCTGACCGGGCACGCGGTCGAGGCGCGGATCTGCGCCGAGACCGTGTCCGTCAAAGAGGGCGCGCGCGGGTTCCTCCCCTCCGGCGGGACGGTCCTGCGGCTGCGCGAGCCCCAGGGCGACGGCGTCCGCACCGACTCCGGGCTCAGCGAGGGCACGGAGGTCGGCAGCCTGTACGACCCGATGCTGTCCAAGGTGATCGCCTACGGCCCCGACCGGGAGACCGCGCTCAGAAAACTCCGGGCGGCCCTCGCGGAGACGGTCACGCTGGGCGTGCCGACCAACGCGGGCTTCCTGCGCCGGCTGCTGGCCCATCCGGCGGTCGTGGCGGGCGAGTTGGACACCGGGCTGGTGGAGCGGGTGGTGGACGAGCTGGTCGCCTCGGAGGTGCCGGGGGAGGTCTACGCGGCGGCAGCGCTGCTGCGCCACGCCGCGCTCACCCCGGTGCCCGACGCCGGCTGGGCGGACCCCTTCTCGGCCGCGGACGGCTGGCGTCTGGGGGGCGAGCGGGCCTGGACGGCACACCATCTGCAGGTGCCGGGGCACGACCCGGTGACTGTCCGCGTCCGCGGCACGGCCGACGGCGGGGCCGAGGTGCTGGTGGCCGGGGAGGCCGCCCCGCGCCGGGGTTCCGGGGGCCTGCCCCCGCGGCCCGGCGGGGACGCCCGGTTCACCTGTCTGCTCGACGGCGTCACGCACACCTTCACCGCGCTCCCGGACGGCACCTGGCTCGGCCGGGACGGCGACGCCTGGCAGGTGCGCGACCACGACCCCGTCGCCGCCTCCCTCACCCGCGGGGCCCACGCGGGCGCGGACTCGCTCACCGCGCCCATGCCCGGCACCGTCACGGTCGTCAAGGTGGCGGTGGGGGACGAAGTGGCCGCGGGGCAGAGTCTGCTGGTCGTCGAGGCGATGAAGATGGAGCACGTCATCTCCGCCCCGCACGCCGGCACGGTCGCCGAACTCGACGTGACCCCGGGCACGACGGTCGCCATGGACCAGGTGCTGGCCGTGATCACCCCGGCGGAGGAGGACCAGTGACACTGCCCATGGTCGTACCGGCCCCGGAGCTGCCCGCGCGGGTGCGCATCCACGAGGTCGGCCCACGCGACGGCCTGCAGAACGAGAAGTCGACCGTGCCGACGGCCGTCAAGGCGGAGTTCGTCCACCGCCTCGCCGAAGCCGGCCTCAGCACCATCGAGGCCACCAGCTTCGTCCACCCCGAGTGGGTGCCCCAACTCGCCGACGCCGAGCAGCTGTTCCCGCTGGTGTCCGAACTGCCGGTGGCACTGCCGGTCCTCGTGCCGAACGAACGCGGGCTGGACCGCGCCCTCGCGCTGGGCGCACAGCGCGTCGCCGTGTTCGCCAGCGCCACCGAGTCCTTCGCGAAGGCCAACCTCAACCGCACGGTGGACGAGGCGCTGGCCATGTTCGAACCGGTGGTGGCCCGGGCGAAGGCGCAGGGCGCATGGGTGCGCGGCTATCTCTCCATGTGCTTCGGCGACCCGTGGGAGGGCGCGGTCCCGGTCGACCAGGTCGTCCGGGTCTGCCGCGCCCTGCTCGACCTGGGCTGCGACGAGTTGAGCCTGGGCGACACCATCGGCGTGGCCACCGCGGGGCACGTCCGGGCGCTGCTGACCGCGCTGAACGAACAGGGCGTCCCCACGGGCGCGTTGGCCGTGCACTTCCACGACACCTACGGCCAGGCGCTCGCCAACACCCTCGCCGCGCTCCAGCACGGCGTCACCGTCGTCGACGCCTCGGCGGGCGGTCTCGGCGGCTGCCCCTACGCCAAGTCCGCCACCGGCAATCTCGCCACCGAAGACCTCGTGTGGATGCTGCAGGGCCTCGGCATCGACACCGGGGTCGACCTCGGCCGTCTCGTCGCCACAAGCGAGTGGATGGCCGCCCGACTGGGCCGACCCAGCCCGTCCCGTACCGTCCGCGCCCTCTCCCACCAGGAGTGAACGACCATGGACCACCGTCTCTCCCCCGAGCTGGAAGAACTCCGCCGTACGGTCGAGGAGTTCGCGCACGACGTCGTCGCGCCGAAGATCGGCGACTTCTACGAGCGCCACGAGTTCCCCTACGAGATCGTCCGCGAGATGGGCCGCATGGGCCTGTTCGGGCTGCCGTTCCCGGAGGAGTACGGCGGCATGGGCGGCGACTACCTCGCGCTCGGCATCGCGCTGGAGGAACTCGCCCGCGTCGACTCCTCCGTGGCGATCACCCTGGAGGCGGGCGTCTCGCTGGGCGCCATGCCGATCCATGTCTTCGGCACGCCGGAGCAGAAGCGCGAGTGGCTGCCGCGGCTGTGCTCCGGCGAGCTGCTGGGCGCGTTCGGCCTGACCGAGCCGGACGGCGGCAGCGACGCGGGAGCCACGCGCACCACGGCCCGTCTCGACCCTGACACGGACGAGTGGGTGATCAACGGCACCAAGTGCTTCATCACCAACTCGGGCACCGACATCACCGGGTTGGTCACGGTCACGGCGGTGACCGGCCGCAAGCCGGACGGCCGGCCGCTGATCTCGGCGATCATCGTCCCGTCCGGCACCCCGGGCTTCACGGTCGCGGCCCCCTACTCGAAGGTCGGCTGGAACGCCTCCGACACCCGTGAGCTGTCCTTCTCCGAGGTCCGCGTCCCGGCGGCGAACCTGCTGGGCGAGCAGGGCCGCGGGTACGCGCAGTTCCTGCGGATCCTCGACGAGGGCCGTATCGCCATCGCGGCCCTGGCGACCGGGCTGGCGCAGGGCTGTGTGGACGAGTCGGTGAAGTACGCCAAGGAACGGGAGGCGTTCGGCCGTCCGATCGGCGCCAACCAGGCCATCCAGTTCAAGATCGCCGACATGGAGATGAAGGCGCACACCGCTCGCCTCGCCTGGCGGGACGCGGCCTCGCGGCTGGTGGCCGGCGACCCCTTCAAGAAGGAGGCCGCCCTGGCGAAGCTGTACTCGTCGACGATCGCCGTCGACAACGCCCGCGACGCGACCCAGGTCCACGGCGGCTACGGCTTCATGAACGAGTACCCGGTGGCCCGGATGTGGCGCGACTCCAAGATCCTGGAGATCGGGGAGGGCACGAGCGAGGTGCAACGGATGCTGATCGCCCGCGAGTTGGGGTTGACCGGCTGACCGCGCGGGCCCCGCGCGTCTTCGCTTCCGCGGGGCCATCGACGATCTCGTAGCTGAAACAGTCTCCCGAAACCCTCCACACCTTCAATACACAGGTATGGCACAGAGAGCGGGCACCCCCTGGACGCGAGCTGAGGTTAGGCTAACCTTCGTTCCGAATCGTCCCCGGGTGATCCACCCCGTTCGAAGGTAGCCAGACACATGTCCAACGCCAGAGCCGCTCGTCCCACCCGTCGTGGCATCCTCGCCGCCGGCGGCGCCCTCGGCCTCGGTGCCGTGCTCGCCGCCTGCGGGGACGAGGACGCGAGCAGCAGCGGCTCGGAATCGTCCTCGTCGGCGAGCGCCTCGGCCAAGTCCGGCCCCTGGACGTTCAAGGACGACCGCGGCACCACGGTGAAGCTCGACAAGATCCCCGCGAACATCGTCGCGTTCACCGGCGCCGGCGCCGCCCTCTACGACTACGGCATCCAGGTCAAGGGCGTCTTCGGCCCGACCAGGACCACCGACGGCAAGGCGGACGTCCAGGCCGGCGACATGGACGTCACCAAGGTGACGATCCTCGGCAACGTCTGGGACGAGTTCAGCGTCGAGAAGTACGCGGCCCTCGCGCCCGACGTGCTCATCTCCACGATGTTCGACAACGCCGGCACCCTCTGGTACGTCCCCGAGGCCTCCAAGGACAAGATCGCCAAGCTCGCCCCGAGCGTCGGCGTCTCCGTCTACGACCGCCAGCTGACCGCTCCGCTGGAGCGCATGTGGGAGCTGGCGGAGTCCCTCGGCGCGGACCTGACCGCGGCCGCCGCCACCGACGCCAAGAAGAAGTTCGAGGACGCGGCCGCCCGGCTGCGCGCCGCCGCGAAGGCCAAGCCCGACATCAAGGTGATGGCCGGTTCCGCGAGCGCCGACCTGTTCTACGTCTCCGGCACCAACCTCTCCATCGACCTGGAGTACTTCAAGGCCCTCGGCGTGAACTTCGTCGAGCCACCGGAGAGCGCGAAGGCGCAGGGTGGCGGCTGGTACGAGTCGCTGAGCTGGGAGAACGTCGACAAGTACGCGGCGGACATCATCATGATGGACGACCGCTCGTCGACGATCCAGCCTTCGGCGATCACCGAGGCGACGTGGAAGCAGTTGCCTGCGGTGAAGGCCGGGCAGGTCATCGCGCGGTCGCCGGAGCCGATTCTGTCGTATGCGAAGTGCGTGCCGCTGCTGGAGAACCTTGCTGAGGCTCTTGAGAACGCGAAGAAGGTTGCCTGAAGTCGGGTGAGTTGAGGTTGTGGGTTGACTGCGGGTCCGTTGTGGCTGGTCGCGCAGTTCCCCGCGCCCCTTTAAAGCCCTGCCCAGCCCCATGTTTCAGGAGTTGCCCCCCGTGAGTACCGACCCCTTCCGGTTCTTCTCCCTCCAGGTCGTCAGGGTTCGGCGGGTCGGGTCCTCGCTTGTTCGGGTCAGTTTCGCCGGGGACGATCTGCAGCACTTCTTCTCCGACGGGTTCGATCAGTCCCTGTCGTTGTTCATCCCGCCGCCGGGGCAGGTCGAGCCGCGGGTTCCCGTCGAGCTCGGGGACGGATGGTGGCAGGGATGGCGGGAACTGCCGGACGACGTACGGGCCGTGATGCGGTCGTACACCCTGCGGGCGCTGCGGCGCGATCCCGACGAGATCGACATCGACTTCGTGCTGCACACCCCCGCCGGTCCCGCCGCCGAGTGGGCCTACCGGGCCGCGGCCGGGGACCGGGTCGTCGTGCTGGGGCCGGCCGTCGCCGACAACCGGGCGATCCGGTTCCGGCCCCCCGCGGACACCGACCTGGTCGTGCTGTGGGGCGACGAGACCGCCCTGCCCGCCGTCTCGTCCATCCTGGAGTCGCTGCCCGCGGGGCTGCGGGTGCGGGCGTGGATCGAGGCCCACGACTCCGGGAACGTCCACGAGTTGGCCTCGCCGGCGGACGCCGAGGTGACCTGGCTGCACGCCGGCCGCTCCCTGGACGCGCTCCGCGCCGCCCTGCTCCCCGAAGCCGGACACCCCTACGTCTGGATCGCCGGCGAGTCGGGGTCCGTGAAGGCGCTGCGCCGGCACTTCGTCGGTGAGCGCGGGATCGACCGGCGTCGCGTCACCTTCGTCGGGTACTGGCGGCTGGGGATGAGCGAGGAAGAGCTGCGCGCGGCCGAGTAGCCGGGGCGCCTTCCCCTCCGCACCTCTCCCACGCACCTCTCCCACGCGCCTCTCCCACGCGCTTCCCCTACGTGATCACGGTCACGGCAGAGGCACGGCCTCGAACCTCTTAGTTAGGTTAGGCTTACCTAAGTTTGCATCCCGGAACCTTGGATTCCGTTCCCCGGAGGACCTCCACCATGCGCTCGCACCTGCTCAATGACACGACCGCGGAGCAGTACCGCCGCTCCGTGACCGAAGGAGTCGAGCGGGTGGCCGCAAGACTCGCCGCCACCGAACGTCCGTTCACCGGCGTCACGGTCGACGCCCTCGCCCCCCGCATCGACGAGATCGACCTCGACCAGCCGCTGGGCGACACCGCCGCCGTGCTGGACGAGCTGGAGGAGGTCTACCTCCGCGACGCGATCTACTTCCACCACCCGCGCTACCTCGCCCACCTCAACTGCCCGGTGGTGATCCCCGCCGTGCTGGGCGAGGCGGTCCTGTCCGCCGTCAACTCCTCCCTCGACACCTGGGACCAGTCGGCCGGCGGCACCCTCATCGAGCGCAAACTGATCGACTGGACGAACGAGCGCATCGGCCTCGGCCCCGCCGCCGACGGCGTGTTCACCTCCGGCGGCAGCCAGTCCAATCTGCAGGCGCTGCTGCTGGCCCGCGAGGAGGCCAAAACCGACTCGCTCGCCGAACTGCGTATCTTCGCCTCCGAGGTCAGCCACTTCAGCGTCAAGAAGTCCGCGAAACTGCTCGGCCTGGGCCAGGACTCCGTCGTGTCGATCCCCGTCGGCGCCGACAAGCGGATGCAGACCGTGGCCCTCGCCCGCGAGCTGGAGCGCTGCCGCCAGGACGGCCTCGTCCCCATGGCCGTCGTCGCCACCGCCGGCACCACCGACTTCGGCTCCATCGACCCGCTGCCCGAGATCGCCGAACTGTGCGAGCAGTACGGCGCGTGGATGCACGTCGACGCCGCCTACGGCTGCGGGCTGCTCGCCTCCGTGAAGTACCGGGACCGGATCGACGGCATCGAGCGTGCCGACTCCGTCACCGTCGACTACCACAAGTCCTTCTTCCAGCCGGTGAGTTCGTCCGCCGTGCTGGTCAAGGACGCGGCCACGCTGCGGCACGCCACCTATCACGCCGAGTACCTCAACCCGCGCCGCATGGTGCAGGAGCGCATCCCCAACCAGGTGGACAAGTCCCTGCAGACCACCCGTCGCTTCGACGCGCTCAAGCTGTGGATGACCCTGCGCACCATGGGCGCCGACGGCATCGGGCAGCTCTTCGACGAGGTCTGCGACCTGGCCGTCGAGGGCTGGAAACTGCTCGCCGCCGACCCCCGCTTCGACGTCGTCGTGGAGCCGTCTCTGTCCACCCTCGTCTTCCGCCACATCCCCGCCGCCGTCACCGACCCGGCCGAGATCGACCGCGCCAACCTCTACGCCCGCAAGGCCCTGTTCGCCTCCGGCGCCGCGGTCGTCGCGGGCACCAAGGTCGGCGCCCGCCACTACCTCAAGTTCACCCTGCTCAACCCCGAGACGACGGCCGACGACATCACGGCCGTCCTCGATCTGATCGCCGGCCATGCCGAGCAGTACCTGGGAGAGTCCCTTGACCGCGCTTCCTGAGCCCGCCCCCGTGAAAGACACCTACGACTTCGTGGGCATCGGGCTCGGCCCCTTCAACCTCGGCCTCGCCTGCCTCACCGAGCCGATCGACGCGCTCGACGGTCTCTTCCTGGAGTCCAAGCCCGACTTCGAGTGGCACTCCGGCATGTTCCTCGACGGCGCCCATCTGCAGACGCCGTTCATGTCGGACCTGGTCACGCTGGCCGACCCGACCTCACCGTACTCCTTCCTCAACTATCTGAAGGAGAAGGGCCGACTGTACTCGTTCTACATACGCGAGAACTTCTATCCGCTGCGCGTCGAGTACGACGACTACTGCCGCTGGGCCGCGAACCGGCTGCGCAGCGTGCGGTTCGGCACGACGGTCGCCGAGGTGACCTTCGACGACGAGGACGAGCTGTACGTCGTGCGGACGACCGCCGGCGAGGTGTTCCGCGCCCGTCGTCTGGTCCTCGGCACCGGCACGCCCCCGTACATCCCCGAGGCCTGCGCCGGCCTGGGCGGCGACTTCCTGCACAACTCCCGCTATCTGCAGCACAAGGCGGAGCTGCAGAAGAAGGAGTCGATCACGCTGGTCGGCAGCGGCCAGTCCGCCGCCGAGATCTACTACGACCTGCTCAGCGAGATCGACGTCCACGGCTACCGGCTGAACTGGGTCACCCGCTCCGCGCGCTTCTTCCCGCTCGAGTACACCAAGCTCACGCTGGAGATGACCTCCCCGGAGTACATCGACTACTTCCGCGAGCTGCCGGAACGGACCCGCTACCGGCTCACGGCCGAGCAGAAGGGCCTGTTCAAGGGCATCGACGGCGATCTCGTCGACGAGATCTTCGACCTGCTCTACCAGAAGAACCTCGGCGGCCCGGTCCCCACCCGGCTCATCACCAACTCCTCGCTCAACGGCGTGAGTTACGCCGACGGCTCGTACACCCTCTCCTTCCGTCAGGAGGAGCAGGAGAAGGACTACGAGCTGAGCTCACAGGGGCTGATCCTGGCCACCGGCTACAAGTACGCCGAGCCGGAGTTCCTCGCCCCGATCCGGGACCGACTGCGCTACGACTCCCACGGCAACTTCGACGTGGCCCGCAACTACGCCATCGACACCACGGGCCGGGGCGTGTTCCTGCAGAACGCCGGTGTGCACACGCACAGCGTCACCTCCCCCGACCTCGGCATGGGCGCGTACCGCAACAGCTACATCATCCGTGAGCTGCTGGGCAGCGAGTACTACCCGGTCGAGAAGTCCATCGCGTTCCAGGAGTTCACCGTATGACCTTCACCTTCCGCCCCCTGGACCCGCTGAGCGACGCGGAACTGCTGCACTCCTGGCTGACGCACCCGAAAGCCGCCTACTGGATGATGCAGGACGCCGAGCTGGTGGACGTCGAGCGCGCCTACACGGACATCGCCGCCGACCCGCACCAGCAGGCCCTGCTCGGGCTGCGGGACGGCGTTCCGGTCTTCCTGATGGAGCGGTACGACCCGGTCCACCGCGAACTGGTCGGCCTGTACGAGCCGTTGCCCGGCGACGTCGGCATGCACTTCCTCACCCCGGCGACCGGCGCCCCGGTGCACGGCTTCACCCGGGCCGTCATCACGGCCGTGATGGCGCACCTCTTCGAGGACCCGACTGTGCGGCGGGTCGTCGTCGAGCCGGATGTGTCCAACACGGCCGTCCACGCCCTGAACGAGGCCGTCGGGTTCGTGCCCGAGCGGGAGATCCAGAAGCCGGAGAAGACGGCGTTGCTGAGTTTCTGCACCCGGGAGAGCTTCCTGGCGGCGACGGCGGTGTCCGCGTGAGCCTCTCCGACGCCGTGGCCCACCTCTCCCCCGAGCGCTGGGAGAAGGCCAACCGGCTCCTCGTCCGCAAGGCCCTCGCCGAGTTCGCGCACGAGCGGCTGCTCGACCCCCAGCTCCAGGGCCAGCACTACGTCGTCCGCAGCGACGACGGGCTGACGTACTACCGCTTCACGGCCGTCCGCCGCGCCCTCGACCACTGGCAGGTGGACGCCGACTCGATCACCCGCACCCGCGACGACGTCGAACTCCCGGTCGCCGCGCTGGACTTCTTCATCGAGCTGAAGAAGACGCTGGGCCTGAGCGAGGCGATCCTGCCCGTCTATCTGGAGGAGATCTCCTCCACCCTCTCCGGCACCTGCTACAAGCTCACCAAGCCGCGGATCACGTCGGCGGAGCTGGTGGGCAGCGGCTTCCAGGCCATCGAGACCGGGATGACCGAGGGCCACCCCTGCTTCGTCGCCAACAACGGCCGGCTCGGCTTCGGCGTCCACGAGTACCTGTCGTACGCGCCGGAGACGGCGAGCCCGGTCCGGCTGGTGTGGCTGGCCGCCCACAGGTCGCGCGCCGCGTTCACGGCCGGGGTCGGCATCGAGTACGAGGCGTTCCTGCGGGAGGAGCTGGGCGAGCAGACCGTCGAGCGGTTCGCCGCCGTGCTGCGCGAGCGGCGCCTCGACCCGGACGACTTCCTGCTCATCCCCGTCCACCCCTGGCAGTGGTGGAACAAGCTCACCGTCACCTTCGCGGCCGAGATCGCGCGCGGGAACCTGGTGTGCCTGGGCGAGGGCGACGACGAGTATTTGGCCCAGCAGTCCATCCGGACGTTCTTCAACTCCTCGCACCCCGAGAAGCACTATGTGAAGACGGCCCTGTCCGTGATCAACATGGGCTTCATGCGCGGACTGTCGGCCGCCTACATGGAGGCGACCCCGGCCATCAACGACTGGCTGGCGCAGCTCATCGACAACGACCCGGTGCTGAAGTCGTCCGGTCTGTCGATCATCCGGGAGCGGGCGGCCGTCGGCTACCGGCACCTGGAGTACGAGGCGGCCACGGACCGCTACTCGCCGTACCGCAAGATGCTGGCGGCGCTGTGGCGGGAGAGCCCGGTGGCCTCCCTCGGGGAGGGCGAGTCGCTCGCGACCATGGCCTCCCTGATCCATGTGGACGACGAGGGCAGGTCGGTGGCCGGCGCGCTCGTGGAGCAGTCGGGCCTGGCCCCGACCGACTGGCTGCGCCGCTACCTCCAGGCGTACTACACGCCCCTGCTGCACAGCTTCTACGCCTACGACCTGGTCTTCATGCCGCACGGCGAGAACACGATCCTGGTGCTGAAGGACGGGGTCGTGCAGCGGGCGATCTACAAGGACATCGCCGAGGAGATCGCCGTCCTGGACCCGGACGCGGTGCTGCCGCCGGAGGTCCGGCGCATCCGCGTCGAGGTGCCCGAGGACAAGAAACTGCTGTCCCTCTTCACGGACGTCTTCGACTGCTTCTTCCGCTTCCTCGCCTCCGACCTGGCCCGCGAGGGGATCCTGGAGGAGGACGACTTCTGGCGCACGGTCGCCGACGTCACCCGCGCCTACCAGGAGGCCAACCCCGAACTGGCCGACAAGTTCCGCCAGTACGACATGTTCGCCCCCGAGTTCGCCCTGTCCTGTCTCAACCGCCTCCAGCTGCGCAACAACGAGCAGATGGTGGACCTGGCGGACCCGTCGGGCGCCCTCCAACTGATCGGAACCCTGAAGAATCCCGTCACGGGGTTCTGATCGAGACGGACGGGCTCCCCGGGTACGGTCCCCGGGGAGCCCGTCCGTCCGTGCTCAACTCGTCGGCCAGGGCACCTGGGGCGACCTGTAGTACGAGATCCCGAGCGCGTCCCAGCGCGGCCCCTGCGCCGCGAGCCGCACCTTGTAGGCGTCCCAGTCGTGCGTGGCCGCCGGCGACCAGCCGAGTTCGGCGGCGCCCGCCAGCCGCGGGAAGGCCATGTACTCGAGGTCGGCGCCGGTCACGATCGTCTCGGTCCACAGCGGCGCCTCGACGCCCCGGACGGCGGAGGCGGGCATCCCGGCAAGGTAGGCGCCCGGATCCCAGTCGTACGCCCGCTTCACCTCGACCAGACCGGCCCAGTCCTGGCCCAGCGGGGTGTCCGCGGTGTACTTCATGTCCAGGTAGATCCGGTCGGCGGGCGACAGGACGATCCCCGTTCCGTTCTGCGCGGCCTTGACGACCTGCGCCTTCTCCTCGGCGTCGGTGTCGTCCAGCCCCCAGTACTGGGCGAGCGCGCCCTTCGCGGGGGTCGCGCCGGTCAGCTGGTGCCAGCCCATGACCGTCTTGCCGTACTCGGCGACGACCGGCTGCACCCGGTCCATGAACTTCACGTAGTCCTCGTGGCTGGTGGAGTGCGCCTCGTCCCCGCCGATGTGCAGGTACTTGCCCGGCGTGAGCGCGGCCAGCTCACGGATGACGTCGTCCACGAAGTCGTACGTGACGTCCTTGTCGACGCAGAGCGAGCTGAAGCCGACGTCGGTGCCGGTGTAGAGCGGGGGCGCGACGCCGTCGCAGTTCAGTTCGGCGTACGAGGCGAGGGCGGCGTTGGTGTGGCCGGGCAGGTCGATCTCGGGGACGACCTCCAGGTAGCGCGAGGCCGCGTACCGGACGATCTGCCGGTAGTCGGCCTTGGTGTAGTGGCCGCCGGGGCCGCCGCCGACCTGGGTGGAGCCGCCGTGGGCGGCGAGCCTGGGCCAGGAGTCGATCGCGATGCGCCAGCCCTGGTCGTCGCTGAGGTGCAGATGCAGTTTGTTGACCTTGTAGAGGGCCAACTGGTCGATGTACCGCTCGACCTGGGCGACGGTGAAGAAGTGCCGCGAGACGTCGAGCATCGCGCCGCGGTAGGCATACCGGGGGGCGTCCTGGACGGTGCCGCCCGCGACGAGCCAGGGGCCGGGCTGCACCGAGTCCTTCTCGACGGCCGCGGGCAGCAGCTGACGCAGGGTCTGGACCCCGTGGAAGAGGCCCGCGGGCTCGCGGGCGGTGATCGTGACCCCGTCGCGGCCGCTGTCGAGCCGGTAGCCCTCGGCGCCGAACGGCCCCTGGGCGAGCCGGAGTCGGATGCCGCCGCGGTCGTGCGCGGTGATCGGCAGACGGTAGCCGGTGGAGGGCCGCAGGACGTCCGCGAGGTACTCGCCGATGCGGCGGACCTCCCGGGAGTCGTCCACCCGGATCTGCGTGTCCCGGGTGATGCGGTACGGGGATCCGCCCGGGGAGACCGAGGCGGGGGCCGGGACCACGCGGGCGAGCGGGGTGGCGGTCCCGGGTGCCGGGCCGGGCGCCGGTGTCGCTCCGACGGCGAAGACGCCGGCCGCCGCCACGAGCAGCAGCGAACCGAGAAGTCGGCTCGTACGGGGAGTCGTTCTGTGGTGCCGTTTCACCCTGGGCTCCCTTCGAAATGGGTATAGACCACTTTAGGTATAGACCATTCGATTCTCGTGTGGAACCGGTGGAACAATCTCCGGCATGGCGGAAATCATCCAGAAGGACGGCACCTGGGTCTTCGACGGTGACGCGCTGCGGCTGACACCGGGCCGGGACAAGGGCGTCTCGCCGCTGCGCCGGGAGCTGGGTGAACTGACCGTCCCCCTGGGGGCGTTGGCGGGGATCTCGTTCGAACAGGGCAAGAAGGCCGGGCGGCTCAGGCTGCGGCTGCGGGACGGCTCCGATCCGCTGCTGCTGGCCACCGGCGGCCGGCTGACCGAGCCGCACGACCCGTATCAGCTGACCGTGGAGTCCGACCGGTACGGGGTCGCCGAGTACGTCGTGGACGAGGTGCGCCACGCACTGACCCTGGACCAGGTGCCGGCCGGCCCGGTGGACGCCTATCTGCTGCCGGGGCCGTCCGTGCCGGTCACGGCCGCCGCGGGGGACGGCACGGCGAGCTTCGACGGCGACCGGGTCCGGCTGGAGTGGAACTGGAAGACGGAGGACGCGAAGTCCGCCGCCGGGGCCCGCACGATCGGGCTCCCGGACATCACGGGCGTCGAATGGCAGCCGGCGGTCGGCCTGGAGAACGGCCATCTGCGGTTCACCGTGCGCAATGCGCCCACCAAGGCCCCGCCGAAGTACGACCCCAACGCCGTCGAGCTGTGGGGCTTCAAGAAGGATCCGCTGATGGCGCTGGTCGCGGCGGCGGTACAGGCCCGGCTGCCGCATCCGGCCGCCGCCCCCGACGACGCCCTGCCCCTGGAACCCTCCCCCGCCGCACCCGGCGGCTCCGGGGACGACCACGACGCCCTGCTGCGCCGGCTGCGGGAACTGGGCGAGCTGCACCGGGAAGGGATCCTGACGGACGACGAGTTCGCCCTGGCCAAACAGGCGGTCCTCAAGCGCCTGTAGGGCGCGAGCGGACCGCCTGCGGGTGTCAGGAAGCGTGCGCCCCGCCTTCCGGGCGCAGCCGGG
Source organism: Streptomyces sp. NPDC002623 (assembly GCF_053592635.1). NCBI lineage: Bacteria > Bacillati > Actinomycetota > Actinomycetes > Kitasatosporales > Streptomycetaceae > Streptomyces > Streptomyces sp. NPDC002623. Next base: position 189,817 of record NZ_JBSFWB010000008.1, read on the forward strand.
AGCTACTTCGCCTTGCGGGCCACCGTGAAGTGGTCGACCTGCTCGCCGGTCTCGGCGATGCCGCGCACCGTCAGCGTGGCCGTGCGGCCCTTCGACGCCGGGGTGACGTCGACGCGCAGGAACGAGTAGTCGAGGTAACGCACGCGCGACCAGGTGACGGTCTCGTTGACCTTGCCGTCCTTGGTGTTGATGAAGGAGGCGACCGAGTCGACCTCGTTCTCGTGGCCCTCGTAGGACAGCGGAGCGGTGAACGCGTACAGGCTGCGCCCGGCCGCGCCCGCCGTCACATAGACGACGCCCTCGGTCTCGGGGTACGCCGTGCCGCCGATCGGGAGCTTCTTGGCGACCGCGCCCGCCTTGATGACGTCGGTGCGCTCGTACTGGTGGTTGTGGCCGTTGATCACCAGGTCCACCGTGTACTTCTCGAACAGCGGCACCCACTCCTGGCGCACGCCCCCCTCCGAGGCGTGCGCGGTGGACGTGCAGTACGCGCAGTGGTGGAAGAAGATCACGATGAAGTCGACGTCCTTGGACGCCCGGAACTTCTTCAGCTGCCCTTCCAGCCACTTGGTCTGCGTGCCGCCGGAGATGCCGAGGTTGGCCGGGATCTCGAAGGAGATGTCGTTGGCGTCCAGCGAGATGATCGCCGTGTTGCCGTAGACGAAGGAGTAGACGCCCGGCAGGTTCTTCTTGTCGGGGCCGTTGTCCGGGAGGTTCCAGCGGGCTTCCTCGCCGCCGTAGCCGTTGGGCGAGTACCAGGCCTCCATGTCGTGGTTGCCGTAGGCCGGCATCCACGGGACGGACTTGGCCACGGACTCGGTCTGGGCGAGGAACTGGTCCCACACCCGCGAGTCGAAGCCGGTGTCGGCGGTCTTGCCCGCGCCGGCCGGATCGGCGTACGCGATGTCGCCGGCGTGCAGGTGGAAGGCCGGGTTCTGGCCGAGGAGGAGGCTGTTGTTGGCCAGGCCGTGGTAGCCGACGCCCTCGTCGCCGAAGGCCGTGAAGGTGAACGGCTCCTTGTGCGCGGGGGCGGTGGTGAAGGTGCCGATGGTGCCCGCGAACTGCGGCGCGGCCGGGTCGAAGCCGTCGTGGCCGACGCCGTAGTAGTACGTCTTGCCGGGCTTGAGGTGGGTGAGCTTGGCGTGCACGTAGTACTGGGTGTGGTTGCCGCTCGCGCCGACCCCGGCCGGGGTGAACAGCGAGCGCACCTCGGCCTCGATCTTGACGGAGAGGTGCGAGGCGTGGGTGCCGATCCGGACGAAGGGCTTCTTCACCAGGAGCGGGACCTGCCAGGAGATGCTGATCTCGGTGCCGGGGTCGTTGCCGAAGGCAAGGTGGCGGCCGAAGGGGGCGACGAGCGAACCGTCGACGTGCTCGGCGGCCGGGGCGGTCTTCGGGGTCTGCGTCGGTACGGCGGCCTGCGCGGCGGCGCCGGTCACGAACGCGCCACCCGTGACGGTGCCCAGGGTGACCGCACCGCCGCGGATCATCGTGCGGCGGGAGAATCTTGCGCGCAGATACTCGTGCTGCTCCGCCATGCTCATGTGCTCGGCGAGCTGCTCGGGTACGCCCATGCGAGGAGTGTCCATGACGTCTGAAACTCGTCGCCCCGGGAGACGGACCGCCAGACGCCAAATGGACGGTTCACGAACAGGCTCTCATAACACATTCAAGGTTCACCCAAGGCTTCTTAACAGGCGCCTGCCCGAAATCGGGCAGGTTTCTTGCGAAACCCGCTCGCGTCCCTCAGGATCTACCGGGTGCACGACGAACTTGTTGATCATCTGACGCGGTCCACGCCCCTCCAGCGGGGCGAGGCGCTGCGGGTGATCCAGGACGTGCTCGCCTACTTCGACGAGACGACCGAGGACTACGTCCGTCGCCGCCACCGCGAGCTCCAGGCCCAGGGCCTGGTGAACGCGGAGATCTTCGAACGGATCGAGGCGGATCTGAAATACCGGGCGGTCGCACCGCCGGAGCTCACGCTCAGGCAACTGCGCCGCATGGTCTACGGCTGATCCACGGCCGGTCTACGGCTGACCTGAAAGCTTGGGGATACCTATATATGTGCGGAATCGTCGGATACATCGGGAAGCGTGACGTGGCCCCGCTGCTGCTGGAGGGGCTCCAGCGGCTCGAGTACCGCGGGTACGACTCGGCGGGCATCGTCGTCACCTCCCCGAAGACGGCCGGCCTGAAGATGGTCAAGGCCAAGGGCCGGGTCCGTGACCTGGAGGCCAAGGTCCCGGCGCGCTTCAAGGGCACCACCGGCATCGCCCACACCCGCTGGGCCACCCACGGCGCCCCCTCCGACGTGAACGCCCACCCGCACATGTCGGCCGACCTCAAGGTCGCCGTCGTCCACAACGGCATCATCGACAACGCCTCCGACCTGCGGAAGAAGCTCGAGGCCGACGGCGTCGAGTTCCTCTCCGAGACGGACACCGAGGTCCTCGTGCACCTCGTCGCCCGCTCCCAGCAGGAGAAGCTGGAGGACAAGGTCCGCGAGGCGCTGCGCGTCGTCGAGGGCACCTACGGCATCGCCGTGATGCACGCCGACTTCAACGACCGCATCGTCGTCGCCCGCAACGGCTCGCCGGTCGTCCTCGGCATCGGCGAGAAGGAGATGTTCGTCGCCTCGGACATCGCCGCCCTGGTCGCCCACACCCGCCAGATCGTCACGCTCGACGACGGCGAGATGGCCACCCTCAAGGCCGACGACTTCCGCACCTACACCACCGAGGGCACCCGCACCACCTCGGAGCCCACCACCGTGGAGTGGGAGGCCGCCTCCTACGACATGGGCGGCCACGACACCTACATGCACAAGGAGATCCACGAGCAGGCCGACGCCGTGGACCGCGTGCTGCGCGGCCGCATCGACGACCGCTTCTCCACCGTGCACCTCGGCGGCCTCAACCTGGACGCCCGCGAGGCGCGCCAGATCCGCCGGGTCAAGATCCTCGGCTGCGGCACCTCGTACCACGCGGGCATGATCGGCGCCCAGATGATCGAGGAGCTCGCCCGCATCCCCGCCGACGCCGAGCCGGCGTCCGAGTTCCGCTACCGCAACGCGGTCGTCGACCCCGACACCCTCTACATCGCCGTCTCGCAGTCCGGTGAGACGTACGACGTGCTGGCGGCCGTCCAGGAGCTGAAGCGCAAGGGCGCGCGGGTGCTGGGCGTGGTCAACGTGGTCGGTTCGGCGATCGCCCGCGAGGCCGACGGCGGCATGTACGTGCACGCCGGCCCCGAGGTCTGCGTCGTCTCCACCAAGTGCTTCACCAACATGACGGTGGCCTTCGCGCTGCTCGCCCTGCACCTGGGCCGCACCCGCGACCTCTCCGTGCGCGACGGCAAGCGGATCATCGAGGGCCTGCGCAAGCTGCCCGCGCAGATCGCCGAGATCATGGAGCAGGAGGCGGAGATCGAGAAGCTGGCCGAGGATCTCGCCGAGGCCCGCTCGATGCTCTTCATCGGCCGCGTCCGGGGCTACCCGGTCGCCCGTGAGGCCTCCCTGAAGCTCAAGGAGGTCTCGTACATCCACGCCGAGGCCTACCCGGCCTCCGAGCTCAAGCACGGCCCGCTGGCCCTCATCGAGCCCGCGCTGCCGACGGTCGCGATCGTCCCGAACGACGACCTGCTGGAGAAGAACCGCGCGGCGCTGGAGGAGATCAAGGCCCGCAGCGGCCGGATCATCGCGGTCGCCCACCAGGACCAGGAGAAGGCCGACCAGACGATCGTCGTCCCCAAGAACGAGGACGAACTCGACCCCATCCTCATGGGCATCCCCCTCCAGCTCCTCGCCTACTACACGGCGAAGGCCCTCGGCAGGGACATCGACAAGCCGAGGAACCTCGCCAAGTCGGTGACGGTCGAGTAGAAGCCCCACCGGCCCGCAGCGGCCCGCAGCGGCCGAACAAACGGAACGGCCCCCCACGTGATGCCACCATCCACGTGGGGGGCCGCCGTTTCACCGGGGACGCCCAACTCCCCGGCACCTGCTGCCGGTCAACCCGTAGCCGTCACGCCGGGGCGGGCAGCACGCCGCGAGATCGTCGTAGGCCAGTGAGCCAATGCCGCGGTGGCCGCGTACCACGCGACCGCGCCCGCCGCGACGGCGAACCAGCCGCCGACCTTGGTCAGCCCGTCGCTGTCGGCGAACCGCGCGACGGCCATCAGCACGAGCGCCACGCAGAACAACCCGTAGGCGCCCTGACCGAGTTGGTCGCCGCCCGCGAGGGTCAGGGAGAGCGCCACGAGGGCGAACAGGAGCAGGAAGAGCCCTGCGGCGTTGTCGGAGACCTGGGTCCCGGCGGAGACCGCCCAGGTGAACCAGAACGCGCCCAGGACGGTGTAGGCGGTACCGGTGGCCGTGTCGCGCTCCCGAAGGGCGAACAGGCCGGCGACGAACAGCGCGACGCCGCCGATGTAGTGGGCGATGGATACGGCGTCCGCAGCCGTCACGCCGTCGATGAGGTCGGTGTACCCGAGCCCGAACGCCAACAGGGTGACGCCCAGGGCGAGTCGGCCGGCGATCGTGGTGGTGCTGTTTCCCGCAGAGACGTCGTTGTCCACGGCGGGCTCCCTTCATGCATGTGCAGTTGTGTGAGCGGTATATGCCCTTCACAAAGGCACAAACACTCCTACGCGCCAGTAGATTTATGCCGCGCGCGCACGGTGCACAAAAGGAGCCGGAGGTACCCAGATCTCATCTCACCTGGGAGAACGGCGAGTTACGGAATGACAACGACGGGCCGCTTCGCCCGCTTGGCGAGCCGCCCCGCGACGGACCCGAAGATCCGCCCCACGATGCCGTGCGTCGAGCCGACGACGATCGCGTCGGCCTCGTACTCCCGCCCCACTTCCTCGAGTTCATGGCAGATGTCGCCACCGCGCTCGACGAGGATCCACGGCACCTCGGCGAGGTACTCGGCACACGCGAGCTCCAGACCGAGCACCTCGGTGCGGTGGTCCGGCACATCGACGAAGACGGGCGGCTCGCAGCCGGCCCAGACCGTGGTGGGCAGCCGGTTGGCGACATGGACGATGATCAGGCCCGCGCCGGAGCGGTGGGCCATGCCGATGGCGTACGCGAGGGCGCGTTCGCTGGACGTGGAGCCGTCGAAGCCCACGACGACGCCGTGCTTGAAGGCGGGGTCGCAGGTGGGGCGTGTCTCTTCCGCCGCCAGGGGCTCGGCCGCCGTGGGGTCGGCGACGGGCCGCTTGCGGTCCGCGGGTTCGAAGAATTCGTGACCGGCCATGACTGTCTCGGCGAATCGATCCTTATACGGGTGGACGGCGGTGAGCGGCGGAGCTGTCCGGGAATCATCTTCCCAACCCCATACCCCCAAGGGTACGGCGGCACGCCTCCTGGGCCCAGAGCCCGCACGCCCTCGGTGAGGGTTCCAGGGAGCATGCACGAGCGGACGCCCGTAACGCAATGGTTGCTGCCCCGTACAGGCGGTTTGCACAGGATTCACTTACACGGAACCGACCCCGCGCCAGTGACCGTCCGTCCCAGCACGCGTTGAACCCGGTGCACCGCAGCCCTACCCCGCCGCCACCCCGCCCACGCCCCGCCCGGACCCCAGGAAGGAGCCCGCCCCGTGCCCTCGTCCCGCGTCCGTCCCGAGTCCCGCCCCGGCGACGACCGGACGACCGATCTGATCCGCTGGGCGGCCTTCAGCTGTGTCCTGGTTCCGGTGGTCCTCCTCTGGTACGGCACCTCACTGGCCGGCGCCGCCGGCACCGCCCTCGGGCTCGCGGCCGTCACGGCCGTCTGCCGGCTGCTGCTGCGCCGGTCCGAGCGCTGCGCGGCCCGGTTGCTCACCGATGAGGACGCGCCCCAGGCGCACCACCGGGGGCGCCGTCAGCGCACCGGAACGGGATCACATCGGGGCGGTCGGCACTCCGGAGGAAACTCACCGGTCGGTTGACCGGTTTTCACGCACGGACACGGTGGTTTTCAGCCAACTTCCCGCCACTGCGCATCCCTTGCCGTAACCACCCCCCACCCCCCGTTCCACCTGCACGGAAAGGGCCTCAGGGGCCCTGCGCACCCTACGGGGATTGGCCACCGCACCGAGGCGCACTTCCCTGCACGGCCCACGAGTGCAACGCTTCGTGATCGAATGCTTCACGCCAAGTTGCCATGTCGACAATCTGCCGGGTGGTGAACTGGCCACGCCGGCATCATGCGACACAGTAGATTCGATCTTGACTGTCTACGGCGGGGGACTCGTGCAGGACCGAGGGGAAACGTGCAGGAGCGACACAACCGAGGAGCCGCGACCACCGAGGGGGGCTTAGCAGGATGAGCCACGACTCCACTGCCGCGCCGGAAGCCGCGGCCCGGAAACTGTCCGGGCGACGCCGCAAGGAGATCGTCGCGGTGCTGCTGTTCAGCGGCGGCCCCATCTTCGAGAGTTCCATTCCGCTGTCGGTGTTCGGGATTGACCGCCAGGACGCCGGCGTGCCGCGCTACCGCTTGCTGGTGTGCGGCGGCGAAGAGGGCCCGCTGCGGACCACAGGGGGCCTGGAACTCACCGCGCCACATGGCCTGGAGGCGATCGCGCGGGCGGGCACGGTCGTCGTGCCGGCCTGGCGTTCGATCACCTCACCGCCACCGGAGGACGCGCTCGACGCGTTGCGCCGGGCGCACGAAGAGGGCGCCCGCATCGTGGGCCTGTGCACCGGCGCGTTCGTGCTGGCCGCCGCAGGTCTGCTGGACGGCCGGCCGGCCACCACGCACTGGATGTACGCGCCGACGCTGGCCAAGCGCTATCCGTCGGTCCATGTGGATCCACGAGAACTCTTCGTGGACGACGGCGACGTACTGACGTCGGCCGGCACCGCGGCCGGAATCGACCTATGTCTGCACATCGTGCGGACAGATCACGGTAACGAGGCGGCGGGCGCGCTGGCCCGGCGGCTGGTGGTACCGCCGCGCCGATCGGGCGGCCAGGAGCGCTATCTCGACCGGTCTTTACCGGAGGAGATCGGCGCCGACCCGCTGGCCGAGGTCGTCGCCTGGGCGCTGGAACACCTCCACGAGCAGTTCGACGTGGAGACGCTGGCGGCACGCGCCTATATGAGCCGTCGCACCTTCGACCGCCGCTGCCGGTCACTGACCGGCAGCGCGCCGCTGCAGTGGCTGATCACCCAGCGGGTGCTGCAGGCGCAGCGGCTGCTGGAGACGTCGGACTACTCGGTGGACGAAGTCGCGGGTCGCTGCGGCTTCCGCTCGCCGGTGGCCCTGCGCGGCCACTTCCGCCGTCAGCTCGGCTCGTCGCCGGCGGCGTACCGGGCGGCGTACCGAGCGCGCAGACCGCAGGGCGAACGCTCGACGGACAACGAGCCGTCGCCGCCACCGCCCCCGTCGCTGCACCCTGACGCGCCGGGGCCGGTGCCCCCGCAGCTCAGGCGTACGGCCTCGGTGGCGTCCCTGCCGTCGGAGCACGCGCGCGACGCGTACGCGACCTCGCGAGCGAGCCTGCCGGGGCAGCGCAGCGGGACGTGACCGGGGCATGACCTCAGAAAGCGCCGGACGGGTGAGGCATTTCAGCCCGTCCGGCGCTCGAGGACGAGGCCCACACGAACGCGGGGCACCTCAAAAGCCGACGTCAGCTTTAGGGTGGTCGCATGAACGATCGCATGGTGTGGATCGACTGCGAGATGACCGGCCTCTCGCTGTCCGACGACGCTCTCATCGAGGTAGCCGCCCTCGTCACCGACTCCGAGCTGAACATCCTCGGTGACGGCGTGGACATCGTCATCCGCCCGCCGGCCAAGGCACTGGAGACGATGCCGGAGGTGGTGCGGCAGATGCACACCGCGTCCGGACTGCTCGACGAGCTGGCCGGCGGGACGACGCTGGCCGAGGCCGAGCAGCAGGTCCTGACATATGTACGGGAGCATGTGAAGGAGCCGGGCAAGGCTCCCCTGTGCGGAAACTCCGTCGGCACCGACCGTGGGTTCCTGGCACGGGACATGACCGACCTGGAGAACTACCTCCACTACCGGATCGTCGACGTGTCGTCGATCAAGGAGCTCGCCCGGCGCTGGTACCCGCGGGCGTACTTCAACAGCCCGGAGAAGAACGGCAACCACCGCGCGCTCGCCGACATCCGCGAGTCCATCGCGGAGCTGCGCTACTACCGCGAGGCCGTCTTCGTGCCGCAGCCCGGACCGGACTCCGACACCGCGAAGTCGATCGCCGCGAAGCACGTCCTGCCCGCCCCGTAGGGGCGCCAGGGCGCTCCCGGAAAAGCCGTGCGCGAGCACCCCTTCGGACCCTGTACACTTTTTCTCGGCCGGTAGGGAGACCACAAAGTCCAACTGCCGGGCGTGGTGGGTGTAGCTCAGCTGGTAGAGCACCTGGTTGTGGTCCAGGATGCCGCGGGTTCGAGTCCCGTCACTCACCCTGAGTCATCAGCCGGTGACCTCCCGTAAGGGCGGTCACCGGCTGATGTGTTTCCCGGGACTGCTCATGGGAGCGATCAATGCGGTCAACGCGGTCATGGCGGTCAGGCGAAGTCATCCATGCCGAGCCGATCGGCACCGCCCGGCTCGACCTCCTCCCCCTGCGCGTCGAACATGCGGCGGAGATGGCGGTCGTCCTGGCCGACCCCGCTCTCCACACCTTCATCGGCGGCGCCCCCGACACCCCGCAGTCCCTGCGCGCCCGCTACGAACGTCTCGTCGCGGGCTCCCCGGACCCGGCCGTCTCCTGGTGCAACTGGGTTCTGCGGCTGCGCGAAGCCGACTGCCTGACCGGCACCGTCCAGGCGACGATCACTGACCGGGGCGCAGCCGCGGAGATCGCCTGGGTCGTCGGCACCCCCTGGCAGGGCCGCGGACTCGCCTCCGAGGCCGCGACGGGACTCGTCGGTTGGCTGCGGAAGCAGGGTGTGCGCACGATCGTCGCCCATGTCCACCCGGACCACCACGCGTCGGCGGCCGTGGCCCGCTCCGCCGGCCTCTCGGTCACCTCCGAGCAGCAGGACGGCGAGGTGCGGTGGCGGCTCTGAGGTCGCAGTCGGGCCGGGAAGGGGAAGGGGTCAGGACGAGGCCCGTTCCACCAGTTCGGTCGCCAGGACGACCTGGCGGCGTTCCAGGCCGCGGGAGGCCGCCGGGCGGCGGTCGGCGATCTCGGTGAGGAGCAGGTCCAGCATCCTGCGGCCCATCTCCTCGATCGGCTGGCGGACACTGGTCAGGGGCGGGTCCATGTGACGGGCGATGGCCGAGTCGTCATAGCCGACCAGGGCGACGTCCTCCGGGATGCGGCGGCCCGCCTCGCGCAGGGCCTGACGGGCGCCGGCCGCCATCACGTCGGAGCCGGCGAAGACCGCGTCGAGGGACGGGGTACGGGCGAGCAGCTCGCGCATCGCACGGTGGCCGCCCTCCTCGGTGAAGTCGCCCGGCGCGATGAGGCCTTCGTCCGCCGCGTAGCCCGCGTCGCGCAGGGCGTCGCGGTAGCCGTCGACGCGCCGTTGCGCGCCGTAGACGTCCAGACGGCCGGTGATGTGGGCGATGCGGGTGCGGCCCCGGGACAGCAGGTGCTCGACCGCCGAGCGGCCGCCGCCGTAGTTGTCGGAGTCCACGGACGGCAGCGTCTCCGCGGCGGAACGCGGGCCGCTGATCACCGACGGGATCTCCAGCTGGGCCAGCAGATCCGGCAGCGGATCATCGGCGTGGACCGAGACCAGGAGGACTCCGTCCACCCGGTGCGCCGCCAGGTACTGGGCCAGCCGGCGCCGTTCGCGGTCGCTGCCCGCGAAGATCAGCAGCAGTTGCATCTCCGTCTCGGACAGCTCCGCGCCCACGCCTCGCAGCATGTCCGAGAAGTACGGCTCCGCGAAAAACCGCGTCTCCGGCTCGGGGACGACCAGCGCGATCGCGTCCGTGCGGTTGGCGGCGAGGGCACGGGCTGCGGTGTTCGGGACATAGCCGAGCTCGGCGACCGCCGCCTCCACCGCCGCGCGGGTCGCGTCGCTGACCCGCGGCGAGCCGTTGATCACCCGGGAGACCGTGCCGCGGCCGACGCCGGCGCGTGCGGCCACCTCTTCGAGGGTCGGCCTACCACCGCTGCGCCCCCGCGTTCCGTGGCTTGCCATGGGCTCCGCCTTCCCGCCGCTTTTCGTGCTGGCCTGGAATGTAACAGTCCCGTCGGCTCGGTCACCGGCCCTGGGGCCGCCGCCCCCGGACCCCCGCTTCGGCCCCGAACGGGCCTCGCCCTGAGATGCCGGACGGGCCGAAAGGCACCGAAAGCGCTGTCTCCCCGAGTTAGCTAACAGGCAGATAACTGAACGCATCCTTCCGCGCTCCCACCCTTGACACCCCCGCTCGAACCGACGACTCTTCAACACATCACTTGTGGGAGCGCTCCCACGGTACCTGACACATACACATCCCGCACGTTCCCCGCCCGAGCCGCAGCGAGTAACTAACGGGCCCAACAATGCAGTTGGCCGGGGGGTCGGCACGTCAGGGCAACAGGAGGACGCAATGCGAGCACGTACCCGAACCGCCCGTCGGGCGGTTGTCCTCGCGGCCGTCGCGACGCTGGGCGCCGGGCTGCTGGCCGGCTGTGCCGACGATGGCGGCGACGACGCTTCCGACGGCTCCTCGTCGGACAGCGGCAAGGGCAAGACCACGATCACCATGGGGCTGTTCGGCACCATGGGCTTCAAGGAAGCCGGGCTGTACACCGAGTACGAGAAGCTCCACCCCAACATCAAGATCGCCGAGAACGTCACCGAGAAGAACGAGAACTACTACCCCGCGCTCCTCAACCACCTCACGACCAACAGCGGCCTGATGGACGTTCAGGCCATCGAGGTCGGCAACATCGCCGAGGTGGTGGCCACGCAGGCGAGCAAGTTCGAGGACATGTCGAAGGTCTCCGGCGTGGACAAGACCAAGTGGCTGGACTGGAAGTGGTCGCAGGCCACCACCAAGGACGGCCAGACGATCGGTCTCGGCACCGACATCGGCCCGATGGCCCTCTGCTACCGCAAGGACCTCTTCGAAACGGCCGGTCTGCCCACCGACCGCGAGGCGGTCGGCAAGCTGTGGGCCGGCGACTGGAACAAGTTCATCGCCACCGGCCAGCAGTACAAGAAGAAGGCCAAGGCGGGCACGTTCTTCATGGACTCCCCCGGCGGCCTGATCAACGCGATCCTCAGCAGTGAGAAGGAGAAGTTCTACAACTCCGCCGGCGAGGTCATCTACAAGACGAACCCGGCCGTGCAGACCGCCTTCAACCTGACCGCGAAGGCCGCCGAAGAGGGCCTGGTCCAGGCCCAGACGCAGTTCCAGCCGTCCTGGGACACGACGATCGCGAACAGCAAGTTCGCGACCATCGCCTGCCCGCCGTGGATGCTCGGCACGATCAAGGGCAAGGCGAAGGCCGAGGACGCCGGCAAGTGGGACGTGGCCGTCGCGCCCAAGTCCGGCAACTGGGGCGGCTCCTTCCTGGGCGTGCCGAAGAGCGGCAAGCACGTGAAGGAGGCCGAGGCGTTCATCACCTGGCTGACCGCGCCCGAGCAGCAGGCGAAGCTGTTCAAGGTGCAGGGCTCCTTCCCGAGCGCGCCGAGCGCGTACACGATGCCCGAAGTCACCGGCGCGAAGAACGACATGACCGGTGACTCGCCGATCGGCACGGTCTTCTCCGAGGCCGCCAAGACCGCCCCGGTGCAGGTGATCGGCCCGAAGGACCAGATCATCCAGCAGGGTCTGACCGACAACGGCGTCATCCTCGTGACGAAGGGCAAGTCGGCGGCGGAAGCCTGGGAGACGGCGACCAAGACCATCGACAACAACCTGGACAAGTGACCCGCATGGCCACCCGCCACGACACCGCCGCGCCCCCCGCCAAGGAGGGGGGCGCGGCCCCGGGCCGCCCGGCCGCCGTTCCCACGGAGGCGGAGCAGCGGCGTCGGGCCCGGCTGTCCCGCCGCTGGCAGCGCGACAAACGCTGGAGCCCGTACGCGTTCGTCTCGCCGTTCTTCCTGCTGTTCCTCGCGTTCGGCCTGTTCCCGCTGCTCTACACGGGCTGGGCGTCGCTGCACCAGGTGGAGCTGACCGCGCCCACCGACATGACGTGGGTGGGGATGCGCAACTACACGCGCATCTTCGACGACGACTTCTTCTGGAACGCGGCGAAGAACACCCTGACCATCGGGATCATCTCGACCGTTCCGCAGTTGCTGATGGCCATGGGCCTGGCCCACATCCTCAACTACAGGCTGCGTGCCTCGACGTTCTACCGGGTCGCGATGCTCGCGCCGTACGCGACGTCGATCGCGGCCGCCTCGCTCGTCTTCGTGCTGCTCTTCGGGCGCGACTACGGCATGATCAACTGGGCGCTGCACTTCGTCGGGATCGACGCGATCGACTGGCAGAACGACAAGTGGCCGTCGCAGATCGCGGTGTCGTCGATCGTCGTCTGGCGGTGGACGGGCTACAACGCGCTGATCTATCTGGCCGCGATGCAGGCGATCCCGCAGGACCTGTACGAGTCGGCGGCGCTGGACGGCGCGAGCCGCTGGAAGCAGTTCCTGCATGTGACGCTGCCGTCGCTGCGGCCGACGATCCTGTTCACGGTCGTCGTCTCGACGATCGGCGCGAGTCAGCTGTTCGGCGAGCCGCTGCTGTTCGACGCCAACAAGGGCGCGTCGGGCGGTGCGGAGCACCAGTTCCAGACGCTGGGCCTGTATCTGTACGAGCAGGGCTGGGTGAACCAGCACCTGGGCCGGGCCTCGGCGATCGCCTGGACGATGTTCCTGATCCTGATCGTGGTCGGCATCGTCAACTACGTCATCTCGCGCCGGCTGCGCGCCAGTAGTTAGGAGTACCGGCCGTGACGACGACGACAACGACCGCGAAGTCCGTGGCACCCGAGGACGCCGTGCCGACGGCGCGCAAGGTGCGCCGGCCGAAGTCCGCGCGGGCCGGCGGGCAGATGCACGGCGGCCCGATCGCGTACGCGATCCTGGCCGTGTTCACCATCGTCTCGCTGTTCCCACTGGTGTGGACGGCGATCGCCGCCTCGCGCGACAACAACCGGCTGGCGCAGAACCCGCCGCCGTTCGTGTTCGGCTCGAACCTCTTCCACAACCTGGACGTGGCCTGGAACGACGCCAATCTGGGCAAGGCGTTCTTCAACACGACGATCGTGGCGGGCACTTCGGCCGCGACCATCGTCTTCCTCTCCACGATCGCCGGCTTCGCCTTCGCCAAACTGCGGTTCCGCGGCCGGGGCGCGCTGATGCTGATCGTGATCGGCACGATGATGGTGCCGCCGCAGCTGAGTGTGATCCCGCTGTACATGCTGGTCGCCAAGCTGGAGTGGACGGACCAGCTGCAGGCGGTGATCCTGCCGTCGCTGGTGAGCGCGTTCGGGGTGTTCTTCATGCGGCAGTACCTGATCCAGGCGCTGCCCGACGAGATCATCGAGGCGGCCCGGGTGGACGGCGCGAGCAGCTGGCGTGTGGTGTGGCACGTGGTGTTCCCCGCGGCGCGCCCCGCGATGGCGGTGCTCGGCATGCTGATGTTCGTCCAGACGTGGAACGACTTCCTGTGGCCGTTCCTCGTGCTGAGCCAGACCGGCAACCCGACCGTGCAGGTGGCGGTCGCGGGCCTCGGCCGCGGGTACACCCCCGACCAGTCCCTGATCATGGCGGGCGCGCTGCTGGGCACGCTGCCGCTGCTGCTGGTCTTCGCGATCTTCGGCAAGCAGATCGTGGGCGGCATCATGCAGGGCGCGGTGAAGGGCTGAGTCCGCCGCCGCCCCCGTGACTTCCGGGGGCCGGGCCATCGCCGCCCCGGCCCCCGGCATCCCAGCACCCCAGCACCCCAGCACCCGATCACATCCACTGCATCCACCGCATCCACCGCATCTGATCGCCCCCTTCACACCAGTTCGCACCACTCCCCCCAACCTCCGTCGGTCTCGCCGACCATTCATGGGAGCGCTTCCATGCCTGAGCCCATTACTCCGGTGACCTTTCCTCCCGCCTTCCTCTGGGGCGCGGCGACCTCCGCCTACCAGATCGAGGGGGCGGTGCGGGAGGACGGCCGCACGCCGTCGATCTGGGACACCTTCAGCCATACGCCCGGCAGGACCGCCGGTGGTGAGACCGGTGACATCGCTGTCGACCACTACCACCGCTACCGCGACGACGTGGCGCTGATGGCGGGGCTGGGCCTCAACGCGTACCGCTTCTCGATCTCCTGGTCCCGGGTCCAGCCGACCGGCCGCGGCCCCGCGGTGCAGGTGGGCCTGGACTTCTACCGCCGTCTGGTGGACGAGCTGCTGGCGGCCGGCATCCAGCCCGCCGTCACGCTCTACCACTGGGACCTCCCCCAGGAGCTGGAGGACGCGGGCGGCTGGCCGGAGCGGGACACGGCGTACCGGTTCGCGGAGTACGCGCAGATCGTCGGGGAGGCGCTCGGCGACCGCGTGGAGAACTGGATCACGCTGAACGAGCCGTGGTGCAGCGCATTCCTGGGCTACGCCTCCGGCGTGCACGCACCGGGCCGCACCGACCCGGCGGCCTCGCTGAAGGCGGCCCACCACCTCAACCTCGCTCATGGCCTGGGCACTTCGGCGCTGCGCGCGGCGATGCCGGCCCGCAACTCGGTGGCGATCAGCCTCAACTCGTCGGTGGTGCGCCCGCTCTCGCCGGGCGACCCGGCGGACCTGGCGGCGGTCCAGAAGATCGACGACCTCGCCAACGGCGTCTTCCACGGTCCGATCCTGCGCGGCACGTACCCCGAGACGCTGCTGGCGGCCACGTCCTCGCTGACGGACTGGTCGTACGTCCTCGACGGCGACCTGCGGACCATCAACCAGCCGTTGGACGCACTGGGGTTGAACTACTACACGCCGACGCTGGTGTCGGCGGCGGACACCACGGTGAAGGGCCCGCGCTCGGACGGCCACGGCGCGAGCGAGCACTCCCCCTGGCCGGGCGCGGACGACGTCGCCTTCCACCAGACCCCGGGCGAGCGCACCGAGATGGGCTGGACGATCGACCCGACGGGCCTGCACGAACTGATCATGCGCTACACGAGCGAGGCCCCGGGCCTCCCGCTCTACGTCACCGAGAACGGCGCGGCCTACGACGACAAGCCCGACCCGGACGGCCGCGTCCACGACCCGGAGCGCATCGCCTACCTGCACGGCCATCTCTCGGCGGTCCGCCGGGCCATCGCCGACGGCGCGGACGTCCGCGGCTACTACCTCTGGTCCCTCCTCGACAACTTCGAGTGGGCGTACGGCTACGAGAAGCGGTTCGGCACGGTCTACGTCGACTACGCGACGCTGGCCCGCACCCCGAAGTCGAGCGCCCACTGGTACGGCGAGGCGGCCCGGACGGGGACGCTGCCGGCTGTCGAGACGGCCTGACCGACGGGCCACCCGGCCCACCTGACCATCTGACCCGGGGGTAGGGGAAGGGGCGCGGCACGCTGAGGGGGCGTGCCGCGCCCCACTGCCTCGGCTATACCGCGCGCGGCTCCCGTACGACCGCCGCCCCGCCCGGCGGCACGGACACCGAACCCTCCGACACCGGCCTGCCGTCGAGGAGTTCCACCGCGCCGGCGGCCACCGTCACCTGTGCTCCCCGGCCGGTGTGGTCGATGAGGAAGAGATAGTCGGCGTCGGCGCCGCGGCGTCGGACCGCCTCCACTCCGGACGGCACGCCGTCCGCCACCGGCCGCACACCCGCCTCCTCGCGGATCCGGTCCAGCAGCGCCGTCAGGGTGGCCGGGTCGGGGAGGGTCGCCAGGTACCAGGCCGTCCCGGTGCCGTGGTCGTGCCTCGTCACCGCCGGGACGTCGGTCAGGGGGCCTTCGGTGTACGAGGTCACCGCCTCCGCGCCCGCCAGGCCCACCCGCTCCGACCACAGGGACGCCGTGCCGCCGCCGGTCAGGCCGAGCGTCTCGCCCGGCAGCAGCGGGAACAGCTCGTCCGTGCGGACGCCGAGCGCCTCCCGGAACGCGCCCGGGTAACCGCCCAGCCGCACATGGCAGTTCGCGTCCACGGCCCCGCTGTGGAAGCCGACGGCCAGGGTGCCGCCGTCCTCGGCGAACGAGGTCAGGTTCGCGGCGCCCGTGTCGTCCACCAGATACAGGCTCGGGGCCAGGACCAGGCGGTACGCCGACAGGTCCGCGTCCGGGCGGACGAAGTCCACCGCGACGCCCGCCCGCCACAGCGGCTCGTACCAGGAGCGGATCAGGTCGAGGTAGCGGACCTCCTCGCTCGGCTGTGAGGGCAGTTCCAGGGCCCAACGGGCGTCCCAGTCCCAGACGATGGCCGTCTCGGCCGTGCCGACCGCCCCCCGCACCTCCGCCAGCGCCCGCAGGTCCGCGCCCAGCGCGACCACGTCCCGCCAGATGACGCTGTCGGTGCCCGCGTGCGGCAGCATCGCCGAGTGCCACTGCTCGGCGCCCGCCTTCGCCGCCCGCCACTGGAAGTAGGCGATGCCGTCCGCGCCGTGGGCCACGTGCGCGAGCGCGTTGCGGCGCAACTCCCCTGCCGCCTTGGCCCTGTTGACCGGCTGCCAGTTCACCGCGCCCGTCGAGTGCTCCATCAGCAGCCAGGGGCGGCCGCCCGCGAGCGAGCGCACCACGTCGCCGCTCATCGCGATGTCGATCTCCGACTCGGGGTCGGTCGAGCGGAGGTAGTGGTCGTTGGAGACCACGTCCAGCTCCGGTGCCCAGCGCCAGTAGTCCAGGGCGTCGAAGTTGTACATCACCATGAAGTTGGTCGTGGCGGGGAGCGTCGGGGCGGCCTCCGCGAGCACCGCCCGCTCCGCCGTGCACAGCGACAGCAACTCGTCGCTGCAGAAGCGGCGCCAGTCCAGGCGGTGGGTCGGGTTCGGGACCGCGCCGGTCGCGCGCGGCGGCAGGATCTCGTCCCAGTCGTAGTACCACTGGCTCCAGAACGTGGTGCCCCAGGCGTCGTTCAGCGCGGCCAGGTCGTCGTCGTACCTGCGGCGCAGCCAGGTCCGGAACGCCTCGGCGCTCGTGTCGCAGTAGCACTCCGCGTTGTGGCAGCCGTACTCGTTGTGGACGTGCCACATGACCACGGCCGGGTGGTCGGCGTACCGCTCCCCCAGCGCGCGGGCGATCCGCAGCGCGGCCTCCCGGTAGGCGGGGCTGCTCGGGCAGAACGTCTGACGGCTGCCGTACGACAGTCGCCGGCCGTCGCGGTCCACCGGCAGCGCCTCGGGGTGGGCCCGGAAGAACCAGGCCGGCGGCGCGGCCGTCGGGGTGGCCAGGTCGGCGGCGATGCCGTGGGCGTAGAGCATGTCGAGGACGCGGTCGAGGCGGGAGTAGTCGTAGACGCCCTCGGACGGCTCCAGCAGCGCCCAGGAGAAGATGTTGACGCTGACCATGTTCACGCCGGCCTCGACCATGAGCCGCATGTCCTCGGCCCAGACCTCCTCGGGCCACTGCTCGGGGTTGTAGTCGCCGCCGTAGGCGAGGCCCGGGACGTTCAGTTCACGGCTCATCGCTCGCCTCCCGCGAGGAGGCGGCGCGTCGTCTCCACGCCCCACCGGTCGAGCGAGAGCAGGCGGTCGCTGGAGGCGACCAGACCGCCGGTGGCCTCGACATGGGCGGCCCAGCGCTCGCGGGTCTCCACGGCCGGGCGGGCCATCAGGCAGTCGGGGTCGTTGACCCAGAGGCGGCCGTGCTGCCACTGGCGGCCGACGCCGGTGAACTCGGCCGGGTCCTGGCCGGGCTGGCTGTAGTCGTCGGCCTCGGGACGGCGGTGCGGGGCCGTGTCGGGGCTGACCCGCATCGCGTCGAACAGGCCGATGGAAGGCAGGATCGGCGCCCCGCAGCCGAGGAGGTAGGCGTCCGCGCCGATCGCCGCGCGGATCAGCTCGATCCCGGAGCGGTACGCGGTGACGGCGTCGACGTCCTGGTGGCGTACGCCGTCCAGCGCGCCCGCGTACAGGAAGTCGACCTTGAAGTAGTCGTAGCCCTCGGTGCGCAGGGTCCGGAAGACGTCCGTCAGGTAGGCCGCCGCGTCCGGGTGGGTGGTGTCCAGGACGAACAGGTCGTGGTCCCAGTTGTGGCCGGCGTGCGCGAGGCCGCCGTCGGCGGAGCGGACCAGCCAGTCGGGGTGCCGCGCGGCCAGCTCGCTGCCCGGGTCGACCAGGAAGGGCGCCGTCCAGATGCCGGCCCGGCGGCCGCGGGCGCGGATGGCGTCGGCGATGCCGGCCCGGGAGCGGAAGCGGCCGGAGAGGGTGAGCCAGTCGCCCAGGGCGCGCTGGTAGCCGTCGTCGATCTGGACGACGTCGATGGGCAGGTCGAGGACCTCCATGGCGCGGAGGTTCTCGTGGATGTCGTCCTCGGTGACCTGGGTGAAGTACTCGTACCAGGAGCACCAGACGGTGGGCGCCGGGCGGGGCGCGGGGAGCCCGAGGCCGGCGGCCCAGTCGGCCAGCACCTCCTGGATCGCCGTGCCCGTGTACTCCTTCACCGGGCCGTCGGCGCTGATCTCGGCCACCCCGTCCTGGGCGACCAGCCGGATGGACGGCGTCTCGCGCGTCGGCTCCGGCGCCGCCCACAGCCGTACCGGCGATCCGTCGCCGGGGTCGAGGGCCAGCAGCCCCTCGCCCTGGAAGGCTCCGGCGGGGACGGTGACGCCCGGGCGGTAGCAGACCGTCGCCCAGTTGTCGTTCGTCGGGCGGTACGGGCGCGCGTCGAGGGCGTATGCGCCGCTGGGGCTCCAGGACTGCCAGCCCTCCTCGTGGACGAGGGCGCGACGGGGGTCCACGGGGACGGAGGCCACCGGGGTGAAGGGGTGGGGCACGGGTGTGTCTCTTTCGCGGGGAGGGGGCCGTCAGCCCTTGTTGGCGCCCAGGGTCAGGCCGCTGACGAACTGGCGCTGGAGCACGAAGTACACGATCAGGGTGGGGATCGCGGTGAGCAGGGCGCCGGCCGCGACCAGGTTGGGGTCGGTGAAGTACTGGCCGGAGAGGTTGTTCAGGGCCGAGGTGATCGGCATGTTCTCGCCGGTGGAGATCAGGACGATGGCCCAGAAGAAGTCGTTGTAGATCCAGATGGAGAGCAGGGTCGCCAGGGCGGCCATCGCCGGCTTGCACAGGGGCAGCACGATCTGCCAGTACAGGCGCCACACGGAGGCGCCGTCGACCAGGGCGGCCTCGGTCAGCTCGTGCGGCAGCGAGCGCATGTAGTTGCTCAGCACGAAGGCGCAGAAGCCGGCCTGGAACGCCACATGGATCAGGACCAGGCCGAGCGCGGAGTCGTAGAGCTTGCCGCTGACGGTGATGCCGGGGAGGTCGACCAGCAGGTACAGGCGGTACAGCGGGGTGATGATCACCTGCTGCGGGAGCAGGTTGCCGGCCGTGAACACGAGGAGCAGGAACAGGTTGACCCGGAAGTCGAAGCGGCTGACGTAGAACGCCACGCAGGAGGAGAGGAACAGGGTCAGCAGCACCGCCGGGACCGCGATCAGCAGCGTGTTCCCGAAGTAGTGCATCATGTCCGACTGCTCGAACGCGTTGGTGAAGTTGTCGAGGCTCAGCTTGTCGGGCCAGGAGACATAGCCCTTCTCGCTGGTCTCCGCGTACGGGCGCAGGGCCGCGAACAGGGCCCAGAGCAGGGGCGCGAGCCAGGCCAGCGCCGTGCCGGCGAGGAAGACGTGCAGCAGGATCCGGGCGGGGCGCAGGGGGGTGCGCTGCTTGCCGACGAGGGTCGCGCTCATGCTCGTCGCTCCTTCCGGAAGGTCGCGATCAGGTACGGGATGATCACGGCCAGGGAGATCACCAGCAGGACGACGGCGATCGCCGAGCCGTATCCGATGCGGCTGGACTCGCCGATGATGTTGTTGGTGACCAGGATCGACAGCAGTTCCGTGCCCTGGGCGCCCTTGTTGAAGACGAAGACGAGGTCGAAGGCGCGCAGGGCCTCGATGATCGTCACGACGAGGACGACGGTGTTGGTGGGCCGCAGGGTGGGGAAGATGACGTTCTTGAACGTCTGCCACTCGTTCGCGCCGTCCAGCGCGGAGGCCTCGCGCAGGGACGGGTCGACGCCCTTCAGACCGGCCAGGTAGAGGATCATCATGTAGCCGGTGTGCCGCCAGCAGGCGGCGACCAGGACGGCCCAGAGGTTGAGGTCGGGGTCGCCGATCCAGTCGATGTAGTGGCCCGGCTGGTTGGCCCCGATGAGGCTGTTGATGAGGCCGGTGTCGGGGTTGTAGACCAGCTGCCAGACGAATCCGGTGACCGCGAGCGACACCACGACCGGCAGGAAGAAGGCCGTCTGGTAGACGCGGCTGAACCGGATCTTCTTGTCCAGCTGGATCGCCAGGAAGAGCCCGAACGGGGTCGGGATCAGGATGAGCACGACGAACCAGACGACGTTGTGCTGGACGGCGGGCCAGAACTGCGGGTTGTTGGTGAACAGCTCGCGGAAGTTGTCCAGCCCCACCCACTTGATCGAGTCGAAGCCGATGCCGTCCCAGGTGGTGAAGGCGAGGGCGATGGAGGCCAGGGCGGTGAGCCAGACGAGGGCCACGTGCAGGATCGTCGGCACGCCCGCCATCAGGGCGAGCGTGAACCGGTCGCGGCGGGTCAGCAGGCGTCGGTGGCCCTGCGGAACCCGCTTCTTCGAAGGCGCGGGGCCCGGAGGCGGCACGGCGGCCGCCTCCGGGTTCTGGGTGCTGATCGGCGTGGTCATGAGGACGCGAAGATCGTCTTCTTCTGGCGCTCGATCGAGGTGAGCAGGCTGTCGACGCCCTTGGGGTCGCGGACGAACTTCTGCAGCGCGGGCTGCATCACCGTCGAGGTGAAGTCCGGCCGGCTGTCGCGGTCCATGAACTGCGTGAGGTGCTTGGCGCCGGAGATCATC
Source organism: Streptomyces sp. NPDC002623 (assembly GCF_053592635.1). Taxonomy (NCBI): domain Bacteria; kingdom Bacillati; phylum Actinomycetota; class Actinomycetes; order Kitasatosporales; family Streptomycetaceae; genus Streptomyces; species Streptomyces sp. NPDC002623. The sequence goes on from NZ_JBSFWB010000008.1 coordinate 210,715, forward strand.
TCGTACGCCTTCTTCTGCAGCGCCGTGTACGAGGAGGTGTCGGCCTTGCTGGAGGCGGCGACGACGTTCGGGTCGGCCTTGAGGTAGATCGACTCGGCCTCCGGGGTGCCCAGGTACTCCAGGAGCTTGACGGCGGCGTCCTTGCTCTTCGGGGCCTTGGAGAGCATGAAGCCGTCGGTGGGCGCCTCGACGGTGTCCTGGCCGTAGGCCGGGTCGATCTCCGGGAAGGCGAAGAAGTCCAGGTCGTCGGCGTCGGCCTGGTTGGTGAACTGCTGGCCCACGAAGGTGCCCAGCAGGTACATGCCCGCCTTCTTGGAGACGAGGGTCTGGGCGGCGTCCTGCCAGGTGCGGCCGACGGCGCCGTCCTGGTGGTAGGGGAGGATCTCGGCCCAGTTGTCGAAGGTCTTGCGGACCTTGGCGTCGGTCCAGGAGGCCTTGCCGGCCATCAGCTCGACGTGGAAGTCGTAGCCGTTGGTGCGGAAGTTGATCTGGTCGAAGGTGCCGAGCGCGGGCCAGGCGTCCTTGTCGCCGAAGGCGATCGGGACGAGCCCGTCCTTCTTCATCTGCTTGCAGAGCGCGACCAGCTGGTCCCAGGTGGTGGGGACGGTGTAGCCGTACTTCTGGAAGACGCTCTTGCGGTAGAACAGCGCCCACGGGTACGTGTACAGCGGCACAAAGTAGTACTTGCCGTCCGCGCCCTTGCTGAGCGCCTTCATCGCGTCGGGGAAGTTGCCGCCGATCTTGTCCCAGACCTCGTCGATCGGGGTGGCGAGCTTCTTGGCCGCGAAGAACTGCATGCGGTAGCCGGCGAACCAGTTGAACACGTCGTCCGGGGTGCCCTGGAGGTAGGAGTTGATCTGCTCCTGGAACGTGTTGTGGTCCTTGGTGTTCACGTCGACCGTGATCCCGGACTGCTTCTTGAAGGCGGCGTAGATCTCCGCGAAGGCCTTCTTCGGGACGGCGTCGGAGGCGTTGGAGCCGAGGGTGACGGCCTTCGGGTCGGCCGCGGTGCCGCTGCCGCCGCAGGCGGACAGCAGGGGTATACCGGCGCCCAGAACGGCCGCGCCGCCTATGCCGCGCAGCAGCGTGCGTCGGCTCGGGGAGGGGAGAGCGATGCGGCCGGAGGGGGAGGTGTGGTGCATGAACGGCTCCTGACGCGAGGTTCGGCCACGCAGTGTGGCTGAAAGCTGATCGCAATCGACCAGAAATCAACTTGACCGAACACGGGGTGGCGCAATAACAGCCGTATGTCCGGTCATGCGTCAAGAGCCGCTGGCTTCATTTGTCGAAACGTAATCGACACACCTTGATCATCTTTTGTCTGATTCCATGATCAACAGGCGCTGGAGCAGGGCAGGGCAGGGCGGGGCAGGGCTGGGCTGGGCGGGGCAGGTGGCAGCGGTCGGCAGGCAGCGAGCCTGTCACCTGAGCGCGGTGCGTCCCCGTCGGCGCATGGAACCCCGGTGGCCCCTTCGTACGGGGTCTCTTCCGGCCAGTTGTATCCACACGCGTATTTCCGTGCCGCCCAGTACCGACGAGCCGATGCGCACATCGCCGCCGGTGGACTCCGCGAGGCGGCGGACTATGTCCAGGCCGAGGCCGGTCGAGCCGGGGGCTCCGGAGCCCCGGCCACGGGCCATCGCCGTCTCGGGGTCGGGGATGCCCGGCCCGGCGTCCGACACGAGGACGATCACCGCGTCCTCGCCGTTGTGGACGTCGACCGCGAAGGCGGTGCCCTCGGGGGTGTGGCGGAAGACATTGCCGAGGAGGGCGTCCAGGGCGGCGGCCAGGTCGGTGCGGGCCACGGGCACGCGCACCGGGCGGTCGACGCCGGCGGTGCGCACCTTGCGGCCCTCGTCCTCGGCGAGCGCCGACCAGAACGCCATCCGCTCCCGGACGACCGCCGCCGCGTCGCATCCGGCGCCGGGACCGGGGGCCGTCGTCTGCGGCTTCGCCTCCCGGGCCGTGCGGATGATCGTGTCGACCTCGCGCTCCAGCTGGGCGACGGCGGTCCTCGTCTGCTCCGCCGCCGGGGAGTCGCCGAGGGAGGCCGCGTTGAGGCGGAGCACGGTGAGCGGGGTGCGCAGCCGGTGGGAGAGATCTGCCGCCAACTCCCTTTCATTGGCCAGGAGTTGGACCACCTGGTCCGCCATCGAGTTGAACGCGACCGCCGCGAGCCGCAGCTCGCTCGGCCCCTCCTCCGGCACCCTCGACCCGAGCTTCCCCTCCCCCAGCTCGTGCGCGCCCTCCACCAGCCGGCGGGCCGGCCGCACCATCCGTACGCCCAGCCGGTCGGCGACGGCCACCGAGCCGACGACCAGCGCCGCCCCGACCGCCGCCAGCACCGCCCACGCCGTGCCGACGCCGTTGCTCACCTCCGACTCGGGCACATACACCTCGATCACCGCGGTCCCCAGGCTCAGCGCCACGGGCTGCAGCAGCGCCGATCCCCCGGGCACCTCGGTGGTGGAGGCGCGGCCCAGTCTCCGCACGGCCGCGATGTCCGCGTCGGCGGCGCGCTGCCGGCCGAGGTCGACGGCGGTCCGGCCGTCGCCCGCCGGCAGGTGCACCGCCATGCCGTCGTCGGAGCCCGCCGAGGCCACGACCCGCTCCAGCTGGTCCCGGTCGGTCGTGATGGACAACGCCGGCACCACGACCGCGGCCTCCCGCTCCGCGTTGGAGAACGCGCGGTCACGGGCCATCTCCTTGACGACGAGCCCGAGCGGGACCGCGAAGGCGACCACGACCATCGTGGTGACCGCCAGACACACCCTGACCAGCGCCCACCTCATCGCACCGGCCCCACTTCCCCCGGCGGTTCGAGCTTCACCCCGACGCCCCGCAGGGTGTGCAGATAGCGCGGCCGCGCCGCCGTCTCGCCCAGTTTGCGCCGCAGCCAGGACAGATGGACGTCGATGGTCTGGTCGTCCCCGTAGGACTGCTGCCACACCTCGGCCAGCAGCTCCCGGCGCGCAACCACGACTCCCGGCCGGCCCGCGAGAAAGGCCAGCAGGTCGAACTCACGGCGGGTGAGGTCGAGCCGGACGCCGTCCAACTCGGCCTGCCGGCGCAGCGGGTCGACGGTCAGACCGCCGACGTGCAGCACGGGCGAGGACGGCGGTGCGTCCCCGGCGCCGGGCCGTCGGGACCGTCGCAGGACCGCCGCCATCCGTGCCGACAGGTGCTCCGCCGAGAACGGCTTGGTCAGGTAGTCGTCCGCGCCCGCGTTCAGCAGCCGGACGATCTCCGACTCGTCGTCGCGCGCGGTGGCGATGATGACCGGTACGTCCGTGATGCCGCGCAGCATCTTCAGCGCCTCGGAGCCGTCCAGATCGGGCAGTCCGAGGTCCAGGACGACCACGTCGAAGCGGAAATGGGCGACCTCGCGCAGCGCCTCCAGCGCCGTGCCGACGCTGCGCACCAGGTGCGAGGCGTCGGTCAGCTGCCGGATGAGCGCCGAGCGCACGAACTGGTCGTCCTCGACCACGAGCACACTTGCCATGCGCCGCAACCTACGCCATGCGACCGAGCCCGGCCGGGGCCTGTGGACAACTCCCCCGCTGTGGACGAACGGTGGCCCCTCGGGGGGACACCTGTGAGGCGGGTGAGGCAGGATGGCGCGCTATGCGGAGCGCACTCCTACACGTACTGGCCTGGACGCTGGCCACGGGCGCGGCGGTCACACTGTCGTGGTGGGGTGTCCACACGGTCATGGCGGGCACCGTCTACGACCCGCCGCGCGCCCTTCCGCTGGCGGTGGGCGACGCCGAGGCCGACTCGGCGACCCAGGAGGCCGAGCCGCCGCCCTCGCCGAGCCCGTCCCGGACAGCCTCGAAGACTCCGGCGACGCCCTCGGCGGCCGCGACCTCCGCGCCCGCCGAGTCCCCGACGCCGAGCCGTACGCCCGTCGCCTCCACCCCGTCCGGCAACGGATCCGCCGGCGGGTCCGGCACGGTCAAGAGCTACGACACCGACGGCGGCCGGGTCGTCCTCGACCTGACCGAGACGTACGCGACGCTCGTGTCGGCCACCCCGGGCGCGAACTGGTCGGTGCAGGTGTGGAAGACGGAGTCCTGGATCCGGGTGGACTTCGCCTCCGGCGCGGACCGGGTGACGGTGTTCTGCACCTGGCACGACGGCCCGCCACGGGTCGACGTACAGAACTACTGAACCGCTGACGGCGGTTCTGCCGAAGGCGGTTCCGCTACCGGAACACCGAGGGCGGCGGCGCCGGTGAGGCCACCGCCGACGCGTCCGCGACCGGTGCCGCTCCGCCGCTGAAGTCGGTGAGCGCGCGGCCGTGCTCGACCCGGCCCGGGTGCGGGTCGGAGGCGGCCCGGCGGGTCAGTTCGGCGATCGGCAGGGGCAGGTCGGAGGCGACGAGCACGGCGTTGCCGAACCGTTTGCCCCGCAGCACGGTGGGGTCGGCGACCAGCGCGAGATGCGGGAAACGGGCCGCCGCGGTGGCGATCTGGCCGCGCAGATACGCGAGCGGCGGGCCGTCGGCGAGGTTGGCGGCGTAGCTCCCGCCGGGCTTCAGCGCCCTGCGGACCTCGTCGAGGAACTCGGCCGAGGTGAGGTGGGCGGGGGTGCGGGCGCCGCTGAACACATCGGCCACGACGAGATCCGCCCAGCCGTCCGGCACCTTGGCGAGACCTTCCCGGGCGTCGACGGACCTCACCCTGATCCGCGCCCCCGGGTCCAACGGCAGCTCCCGGCGCACCAGCTGGACGAGAGCCGCGTCCCGTTCGACGATCTGCTGGGTGGAGCGGGGCCGGGTCGCGGCGACATAGCGCGCGAGGGTGAAGGCGCCGCCGCCGAGGTGCACGACCTGGAGAGGCTTGCCGGGTGGGGCGGTGAGGTCGATGACATGACCGAGGCGCCGCTGGTACTCGAAGGAGAGAAAGGCGGGGTCGTCGAGGTCGACGTGCGACTGCGGGGCTCCGTCGATGAGCAGCGTCCAGGCCCGCGCCCGGTCCCGGTCGGGCAGGAGCTGGGCGAGGCCGCCGTCGACCGTCTCGACGACGGCGGCGTCGGCGTCCCGCTCGCGCCGGGTGTTCCTGGACTTTGCCATGACAGCATTTTCGCAGGCCTCGAGCGCTCCCCGCGCGCTCGGTCGATCCCGGTGACGAGGCAGGTCACGGACACCGGCTCAACGGCAGCTGTCCGCCGCCTCGATCAGCCGGGCCGCCTCGCCCAACGCCCGGCGCAGCACCGCCGGATCCGTCGCGAGGTCCGCCTCGCCGGGGGGCACCAGCCAGTCCGAGCCCTCGTTCGGGGGCTCGGGGACGAGTCTCAGTCCCCGGCCGTCGGTCTCCGTGCAGGTGCTGCCCGGCACGTCCCAGGCCGCCGCCGTCCCGGCCGGCACGACGAAGCCGAGGGTGTCGTCGCCGTCGTCGTGCAGAACGGGCCCCACTCCGTCCCCCGCCGACGCTCTCCGCAGGATGTCGACCGCCTCCAGCCCTTGACGGGTGGGCACCGTCACTAGGTCGCACGCCGCCACCGACGGCATACAAGGATCGTTGCTCTGGCTGGTCTCCATCCCGGCCTCCACCGCGCAGCCCGTCCGACAGGACCTGTCCGGGTCCACAAGGCTCAACGCCCCGGCGCGTCAAGGGCTACGGCGGAAGTCCGCCGCAAAGGATGGCAGTTCATGGCAGATCGCGGATGAGATATCCGGTTTGTAGCCAAACACCGCATGGCGGCCCGACCACAGCAGGTACGTTCTTGCCCGCCGGGAACAAGGGTGCCACACGGACAAGTCACCCAGAATCCGGCATGGTTCGACGGTTCGCACGAGAGGACCCGGCCATGGCGTCGTCAACGGTGACCCCACCTCGGCCCGACCGGCCACCACGGCCCAACCTCGCCTTCCGGCACCTGCGCGGACAGCGCTCGCCGGCCGAGTTCGCCGCGCTCGTACGGCGGGCCGCTCGTGAGATCGGCGAGCTGGTCAGCTGTGACGCGCGTTACATCGGGCGGGTCGAGGCGGGCGAGATCCGCTGCCCCAACTACGCGTACGAGCGGGTGTTCCTGCACATGTTCCCCGGTCGCACGCTCGTCGACCTGGGGTTCGCGCCCCGCGCGTCCGTTCGCGGACGAGGGGCGCGCACAGCTGAGGACGCGCCCTGCACGCACACCACAGGACCGGAGCGCACTACCAGTGACGAGCGGGACACGGGTGAGACGGGTGGGGCGCATGAGCCGTATGACACGCAGGACCCGTACGACAAGCACCACAACCACGAGGAGAGCGACGTGCTGCGTCGCGCATTCATGACCGGCGGAGGCGCCACCATGGCCGCCGCCACTCTGGGCCCCCTGAGGCTCGCCCCCGACGCGTCGGCGGCGGAACGTCCCGTGCGCCGCGTGGGGACGAGCGAGGCGGGCGCCCTGGAAGAAGCGGTCCGCAGGATCAGACTGCTGGACGACCGGCACGGGGCCGACGGCCTCTACCGGCGCGCGGCCGCCCCGCTGCGCGCCGCCTACGCGCTGCTGGACGCCGGGACGACCCGCCAGACGACCGCCGACCGGCTGCACTCCGGCGCCGGTGAGCTCGCCATCTCCGTCGGCTGGCTGGCGCACGACTCGGGCCGCTTCGACGACGCCCGCTCGCACTACGCCGAGGCCCTGGCCACCGCCCGGATGACCGGGGACCAGGCGCTGGAGGCGCACGCCTTCTGCAACACGGCGTTCCTCGCGCGGGACGCCGGACGGCCCCGCGAGGCCGTCCGCGCCGCCCAGGCCGCCCAGCGCGTCGCCCGCCCGCTGGGCTCGCCCCGGCTGATGTCACTGCTCGCGCTGCGCGAGGCGGGCGGCTGGGCGGGGCTCACCGACCGCACCGGCTGTGAGCAGGCTCTCGTCCGCGCGCAGGCCCTCTACGACCGCGGGCCCTGCGACAACGACCCCGAGTGGATGAGCTTCTACGGCGAGGCCGAGCTGGAGGGGCTCAAGGCGCAGTGCTGGTCCACGCTGGGCGACTGGCCGCGCGCCGCCCGGCACGCACGACGGGCGGCGGACCTCCAGGACCCGCACTTCACCCGGAACATCGCGCTGTACACGGCCGAGCTGGCGGACGACCTCGCGCGCGGCGGCCGTCCCGACGAGGCCGCGGTGGCCGGGATCCGGGTCCTCGACCTGCTGGACCAGGTCCAGTCGTCCCGGATCCAGACGATGCTGGCGGGAACGGCGCGGGTGCTGCTGCCGCACCGCAGGGCGGGCGGCGTCTCGACCTTCCTGGAGCGGCACGCCTCGACGCCGCGGAAGGCCTGAGCCCCGCACGGCACCGAGCCTCGCGGGGAGCCCTACGCGAGGTGCCCGAGGTCGTTCCAGCTCTCGATCGCCGGTTCGCCGTAGGCCCAGCCCAGGACCGACAGGGACGTCGGGTTCAAGCGTATTCGGGCCGCGAAGTCCAGCGGCAGACCCAGCCAGCGTGCCCCGATGGAACGAAGGATGTGACCGTGGGCGAAGACCAGGACGTCCCGGTCGGCCGAGCGGGCCCAGGCGACGACCTCGTCGGCGCGGGCGGTCACCTCGGCGAGGGTCTCGCCCTCGGGGACGCCGTCGCGCCAGATGAGCCAGCCGGGCCGGACGGCCTGGATCTCGGCGGGGGTCAGGCCCTCGTAGGCGCCGTAGTGCCACTCCATGAGGGTGTCCCAGCGCGTCGCCCGCTCGCCGAAGCCGGCGAGTTCGCACGTCTCACGCGCGCGTGCCAGCGGGCTGGTGCGTATCTCGACGTCGGCGAGACCGTCGAAGGGCGCCCGGTGCAGCCGCTCGCCGAGCAGTTTCGCGCCCCGGCGGCCCTCCTCCAGGAGGGGCACGTCGGTCCTGCCGGTGTGTCTGCCGGACAGCGACCACTCCGTCTGCCCGTGCCGGGCCAGCAGAATGCGCGGTGCCATGGGGGACCTTTCCGGGGAAACCCCGGCCGGAGCCAGGGGAGAAATCAGAGGCGGGACCACTCCATCATCGCTCACCCTGAACAGGGGCAACCCGGTGGGCGATCTCAGCGTCTTTGAGAGCCGGGGCGCTCATTCCGAGCGCGAACATACGCCGTAAAGTGGCCCGTCCCGCGCCAGAGGCGCCGCAGCGACGACACAGCGACAAGAAGGGGGAGGCGATCGGATGCCGCAGACCGAGACACCAGGCACCGAGGCGGCTCCGCGGACAAGGCTGCGCTGGTGGACCGAGCTGCCCCTGATCCTGCTGGTGTACGCCTGCTACTCGGGGGGGCGACTGCTCGCGCGGGGCGATGTGACGACCGCCGTCGACCACGGCCTGGCGATCCTGCGCATCGAGAAGTTCCTCCACATCAACGCCGAGCACCCGCTGAACCGGCTGTTCAGGAGCGAGGCGTGGATCGGCGTGCCGGCCGACTTCTGGTACGCCTCGCTGCACTACCTGGTGACGCCCGCGATCCTGATCTGGCTGTTCCGGTCCCGGTCCCTGCACTACCGGGCGGCCCGCACCTGGCTGATGACGTCCACGTTCATGGGCCTCATCGGCTTCACCCTGCTGCCCACCTGCCCGCCCCGGCTGCTGTCGGCGAGCTACGGCTTCGTGGACACGATGGCCCAGTACAGCTCGTACGGCTGGTGGGGCGGCGAGGCGAGCGCACCGCGCGGCATGGGCGGCATGACCAACCAGTACGCGGCCATGCCGAGTCTGCACGTGGGCTGGGCCCTGTGGTGCGGAGTGATCCTGTGGCGATACGGCGGCACCCGCCTGGCGAAGACGGCGGCCGTCGTCTACCCGCTGGTCACGACCATCGTGGTGATGGGCACCGCCAACCACTACTTCCTCGACGCGGCCGCGGGCGCGGCCGTGATGGGCGTGGGGCTGCTGCTGACGCCGTTGGTGATGCGCAGCGCGAACCGCGCCCGGGTGTGGTTCGCGGACCGGGTCCCGCTGGTCCCGGCGGACTCTCAGGGCGCTTCGGCCTCGATTGTCAGTGGCGGATGCCAGACTTCCCCGGGTGAGCGAATTCCACGGCAGCGCGAGCAACGGCTTCGACCCGGAGCCGAGCCGAGTGCCTCTCCCTCGGACGCGGGGGACGGCGCTCCGGCAGCGGCTCGCTGAGCTGCGCGGCCCGGACGTACCGGCCAAGGCGCTGGACGCCCGGGCCCTCGCGGCGCTGGCCTCGAACCCTGGCTGCAAGCGGCGCGCGATCCTCGACGGCGCCGGGGTGAACAAGGCTGCGCTGGCGGGCGCGCTGGGCTCGCCGTCGGCCTTCGGGCAGTCCCAGTTCGCCCTCACGCGCGGCAACGCGTTCGAGGCGAAGGTGAAGGCGGACGGCGGCGCGGAACTGCTGCGGCTGGTGCACGAGCGGCTGGACCCGGCCGCCGCGCCGCCCGTCGCCGCCGCCGTGCCCGACCTGTCCGCGATCGGCCCCGAGGGCCGCACCGCCCGCACCGCGCTGGCGCTGCGCGAGGCCACCGAGGCGACCGGCACGTGGACGCTCCTGGACCACCCGATGATCGCGCTCGACGTCGCCGGCTCCCCCGCCTTCCTGGAGCCGGACGCGGTGGTGGTGCACCCGGACGGCAGTTGGACGGTCGTGGAGATCAAGTCCTTCCCCCTGCTGGACGGTTCGGCGGACCCCGCGAAGGTCGGCGCGGCCGCCCGCCAGGCCGCGGTCTACGTGCTCGCCCTCGAGCAGGTCGCCGCCCGCCTCGACCCGGCCCCGCGCGTACGCCACCGCGTGCTGCTGGTCTGCCCCAAGGACTTCTCCAACCTGCCCACCGCCTCCGCCGTGGACGTACGCAAGCAGCGCGCGGTCACCAGCCGCCAGTTGGCCCGCCTCACCCGCATCCAGGACATCGCCGACGCCCTCCCCGAAGGCACCTGCTTCTCCCCCGAGCTGCCCGCCGAGCAGCTCACGGCGGCCGTCGAGGCCGTCCCGGCGACGTACGCGCCCGAGTGCCTGGCCGCCTGCGAGCTGGCGTTCCACTGCCGCGACCGCTCCCGCGCGGCCGGCGCCGTCACCTCGCTGGGCCGGTCGGTGCGTGCCGAACTGGGCGGGCTGACGACCGTCGACGCCGTCCTGGCGGCGGCCCGCGGGGAGGCCGGGGATCCGGACGATCCGGCGGTGGCCGCGCTGCGCAGAGCGGCCGAGCTGCGCACCGAAGCCCTGAGCGAAGCCCTGGGGGCGATGTGTCGCTGATCGCCGCCCTCGCCCGGCTGGAGGCCGTCAGCAGCGGCCGCGCCCAGCCCACCGCCACCGCCCTGCACCGACGGCTGTCCGACCGGCCGCTGGTCTTCGTGCCGCTGACCACCGCCGGTGAGGCCGGCGCCCCGCTGGGCGCGCTGGTCGGCACCGACCGGGCCGCGCCGCGGCTGCTCGTCGTACCGCAGCCGCGCGACCGCGACCTGCGGTTCGCGTTCCTCGCCGAGCTGGCCGACGTCGTCCTGCCGTACATCGACTCCTACGCCGAGGCCGTGGAGGCCGCCGAGCGCAGCGAGACCGACCCGGAGACCGGCAAGCGCGTCAAGGTCGAGGTCGAGCTGTGCGCCGACGCACCCCAGCTGATCGTCCCGAGCCGCGCGGGCGTCGACCTCGTCCGTCTGCTGGGCCGTTCCATGCGCTTCAGGCGGACGGCGGAGCAGGATCCGGAGACGCCGTATCCCGCGCCCCCGCGCGTGCCGCTGCTCGGGCGGTGGCTGACCCACTTCGGGGAGCGGTCCCGGGTGCCCGGATCCTCGCTGCTGGTGGCGCTCACCGAGCTGCTGGGCCGGCACTGGGCGACCGGACAGTCCAGCCTGGAGGACCAGCACCTGGGGGCGCTGCTCGCCTGGATCGCCCCGCCGGACGGCGAGACGGGCGCCGAGGCGGCGCTGCGGGCGGAGCTCGCCCGGGACGCGGACGGGCAGTTGCTGTGCCCGCCGGCCGGCCCGGCGACCGATCCCGCGTTCGACAACAGGCTGCTCGCCCCGGCCATCGAGCGCTACGACCGCGCCCGCACCGCCCTGGCCGCCGCCGAGGACGGGCTGCAGGCCGACGACCGGCTGGGCGCGCTCACCGCCGCCGAGCGGGAGATCCACGAGCTGGTGCGGAGCCGGACGCTGCCCACCTGGGACAGGGTGTGGGAGGGCCTCGACCTGCTGCGGGCGCTCCCCGAGGGCGCGCATGTCGAGGAGCGGTGGACCCGCGACCGCTGGTCGTTCACCGGCCACCGCGACCGGGTCGTGGCGGGCGAGCCCCCGCAGCCGCGCCGGGACGACGCGGTGACCGCCGCCAACAAGCTCGCCACGCGCGAGCGCGAACAGGCCCGTCTGGAGGCCCAGGAGGCGCTGGACGACCCGCTGGTCATGGCGGGACGGCGGCTGAGCGGGGAAGCGTTCGCGGGCGAGGTCGTCGATGTCGTCATGGCGTACAGCGAGGGGAAGCGGCCGAGCCCGCGCCCGCTGGTCACCGTGCGGACTGACGACCGGCCGCAGCTCGCGGAGCGGGCGAAGGCGTACCGGTCGCTGGGCGGGAAGCCGCAGGCGGCGGAGTTCGTGCAGCAGGAGGACGAAGGCCTCTTGGTGCTGCGGATCGTCGACAAGATGGGCCGCGGCAAGGAACCCGAGCAGGGGTCGGTGCCGGAGAAGGGCGATCTGCTCTGCTTCACGCTCTTCGAGCACGAACAGCGCGGCGGCGCGAAGCTGCCCGACCCGGAGGACACGCCGTGGACGCACGGCGGGCCGCCCGGGGAGCAGGCGCCCGAAGCCCCTGATTCCGTCACCCCGGAGGATGTCCTGTGACCACCGAGGCCGCTTTCGACCCCGGTGCCGCCGCCGGCCGCGCCACCGACGCGATCCTGCGGGACACGTTGCACGGCACCGCGCGCGGGGTGGTCGTCGACTCCCCGCCGGGGGCCGGAAAGTCCACGCTGGTGGTCCGCGCAGCGCTCGAACTCGCGGACGCGGGGCGATCGTTGATGGTGGTCGCGCAGACCAACGCCCAGGTCGACGACCTGGTGGTGCGGCTCGCCGAGAAGAACCCCGAGCTGGCCGTGGGCCGGCTGCACAGCAGTGACGCCGACCCGTACGACAAGGCGCTGGAAGAACTGCCGAACGTCAGGAAGTCGGCGAAGGCGGCCGAGCTGGCCGGGCTGCCGGTGGTGATCTCCACCGCCGCGAAGTGGGCGCATGTGAAGGTCGACGAGCCGTGGCGGCACGCGATCGTCGACGAGGCCTACCAGATGCGGTCGGACGGGCTGCTGGCGGTGGCCGGGCTGTTCGAACGGGCGCTGTTCGTGGGCGACCCGGGGCAGCTGGACCCGTTCTCGATCGTGGGCGGCGAGCAGTGGGCGGGCCTGTCGTACGACCCGTCGGCCTCGGCGGTGAGCACGCTGCTCGCGCACAACCCCGAGCTGCCGCAGCACCGGCTGCCGGTCTCCTGGCGGCTCCCGGCGTCGGCCGCGCCGCTCGTCTCCGACGCGTTCTACCCGTACACCCGGTTCCGCAGCGGCACCGGGCACGGCGACCGGCGGCTGTCCTTCGCGGTCGCGTCGGACGGCTCCGGCGCCGACCGGGTGATCGACGAGGCGGCGGAGTCGGGCTGGGGCCTGCTGGAGCTGCCCGCCCGGCACACGCCCCGCACCGACCCGGAGGCGGTGCGGGCGGTCGCGTCGGTGGTCCGGCGTCTGCTGGACCGAGGCGGCGCGGCCACCTCGGAGCGCTCCCCCGACCCGACCCCGCTGACCGCCGCCCGGGTCGCCGTCGGCACCGCCCACCGCGACCAGGCGGCAGCGGTACGGGCGGCACTGGCGGAGCTGGGCGTCGTGGACGTCACCGTGGACACGGCGAACCGGCTCCAGGGCATGGAGTTCGACGTCACGGTCATCCTGCACCCGCTCTCCGGGCGCCCCGACGCCACCGCCTTCCACCTGGAGACGGGCCGCCTGTGCGTCCTGGCCTCCCGGCACCGCCACGCGTGCGTGGTCGTCTGCCGAGCAGGCGTCGGCGACCTCCTGGACGAATACCCCTCGACGGAACCCGTCCAGCTGGGAACCCTCGTGAAGTTCCCGGACGGCTGGGAAGCCAACCACGCGGTCCTGGCCCACCTGGCGGAACACCGAGTGCGCTGGACACCGTGACCGGCCCGCCCCACCCCGCCGACGGGGCCGACCGCAGCGCCGCCCCCTCGCCGGACGGAGTCCGGCACGCCGCCGGAGGCGGCCGAAGAACACAGCCCGGACGGCTGGGAAGCCAACCACGCGGTGCTGGCCCACCTGGCGGAACACCGAGTGCGCTGGACGCCGTGACCGGTCTGCCGGTCGGGAACATCGTGTCGCTCGGGAAGCTTGAGAGTTCGGGGCCGAGTGCCTCTTGCGCCACCGGGGGACAATGGAAGGTGGTCCGCATCCGAACCGCACGAGGAGGACAAGACATGGCGGAGCCCACGCCGCGTCGGAACGAACCGCGGCTACGCCCCGCGCCCCTGCTCTTCGAGCCCGCGGAGGCAGCCGGTGACCCGGAGCACTTCTTCGACCTCGAGTCGATAGACGACCCGGGGGCGCTGCTGACCCGCGCGACGGAGCTGACGCTCGCGTTCCGCGCGGCGGCCGACCGGGCGGTGGAGTTCCAGGCCATGGCGGCCGCGCAGCTCGCCGATCCGCGCCGCTTCGACCGGCTGACGGCGGCGGACATCGCCGAGCGCGCCGAGTGGACCGAGGACTACGCGAAGAAGATGGTCGAGTTCGGCCGCGATCTGCTGCGGGGCGACGCCGAGGGACGGGGGCACGTCGACCCGGTCTGAGGCCCGTCCGGGGCCTGCCCAGGGCCGTTCCAGGGCCGGTTCTGGACGCCTGGACGGCACCTATGGCATATGCCGGGTGGGCAAGATACTCCTTTCCTCCCGCTCCCGTCCCGGTTTCTCGCAACCCTGTGAAATCGACTGCTCACCGCCGGTAGACCTGTACGTATGAGCCGCGCATACGACGAACCCATCGGCGTCACCCCGGACGGCGCCGCCTGGCTGGCCTCCGCCGGAACGTATCCGCGCAGCACGCTCGCCCTCTGGGAGGAGCGGCCGCAGGCGCCGGTGGTCCTGCCCTGCGGCTCGGTGTTCGACATCGTCAGCGCGCCGGCGATGTTCGGCCGGCTGATGCTCGACCGGCTCTGGGGCGACGGGCCGGGCTCCGGGCCGGTGGCCGCGTTCCGTGCGCGGACGCTGCTGTTCGCGGCGCCGGGCACGGCCCAGCGGCTGCCCTCGCTGCTGGAGTGGGAGGAGTGGAGCGCCGACGGCCGCCGGGACGGCCGTACCGGAAGCGTGCCGCCGCTGCTGTGCCACGGCACCGGCGACGCGGTGACGGTACCCGCGCTCAGCCCCGCCGGGACGGGCTCCGCCACCCGCTGGATGGTCGCCCCGGACACCCGTCACCCATGGCTTCCGGGGCCGGAGATCCTGCTCTGGGCGGCCGTCCGGGCGGCCCGCGCGGCCGTGCGGATATCGATTTTTCCTCCCGCCGATCAGGATGCTAAGGTCTACGACGTCAGCAGGCGCCGCTAGCTCAGTTGGTTAGAGCAGCTGACTCTTAATCAGCGGGTCCGGGGTTCGAGTCCCTGGCGGCGCACGACATCGATAGCGAGACTTGTTCGCAGAAAGCGCGAACCAGTCTCGCTATCGTCATTTCTGCGCGGCTGCGCCGCGCGTTGTGGGGGCTCCGCCACCCACACCCCCCAGGCAAAGGCCCCTCGCGAAAGCGAGGGGCCTTCTGCATGCCGTCGGAATCCCGCCGGAACGCCGTCGGCATGCAGTCAGAGCTTTGTGCCCGGGGTGATCTTCACCGTCCACTCGCCCGAGTCCGTGCGGCCCTCGACGTCCACCCGGACGCTGTTGTCCGGCACGGTGAAGTGCTCGCCGAGGGCGACCGGGGCGTCCGCGAGGGGCGGGTAGACGGAGTTCTCCCAGCAGGCTTCGGTGCGCGGGTGGGCGTCGACGACCTCGACCGGTCCGCGGCCGGAGCGGGCGCCGCTGCTGACGCGGTAGACGAGGATGCCAGCGCGACAGGCCTCCCGGTCGACGCCCACCGGGCCGCGGGCCTCGAAGGCGAGCACACTGTCCGTGCCGGTGCGCACCACCGCGAGTTTCGCGCCGCCGCCGAGGCCGAAGGCCGGCGCTCCGGAGGCGCGGGTGACCGGCACGTCCGGTCCGGCGGCCAGCGGTTCCAGGGTGAGCCGGGTCGGGCCGGGGCCCAGTACGCACAGCACCTGGCGTGGTTCCAGCCAGCCCAGCTTCCACTTGTGCCAGGCGAACAGTTCCGGGGCGAGCCCGAACTGGCTGCCCATCAGGTCCCAGTCGCCGACGTAGGTGTCCCAGTCGCCCTTGCCGTCGACGGGGCGGTGGTAGAGGTCGGGCAGGTCGAAGACATGGCCGGTCTCGTGGGCGAGGACGAGCCGGTCCGGGGGATGCTTCTCGAACACGGTGACGACGCGGCGGATGTCCGTGCCGTCGGCGCGCAGCGGGGTTTCGAGGTTGACGACCTTCGTGGCGTCCGAGTCGACGCCGGGCGCGTCCGGGTCGGCCACGAAGTAGACGAGGTCGTAGCGGGAGAAGTCGACGTGCGGGTCGGCTGCGGCCAGCGCGTCGTGCAGGTAGGCGGCCCGGCCCTCGGGGCTCCAGTCGCGCTGTATGGCGTAGGCGGTGGACGGCTTCGGCATGCGGATCCAGCGCTGCAGCGGATGCGGGCGCAGGGTGAACCTGCCGTAGGACGCCTCCTGGAAGAAGCGGCTGGTGGCCGGGAAGTGGTCGGCGGCCAGTTCGGCGGGCGTGGTCATGGGGGCCCGGTCCGGGAAGGACAGGAAGACCATCACGGCGTCGAGGGAGCGACTCGGGCGGGGATAGGCGCTGTTCCAGGTGTCCACGCCCTCCGAGTGGTGGGCGGCGGTGCGGGTCAGGGCGCAGGGGGCGGTGGAGAAGGGGTCCGCGACCGAGGGGCCGCTGACCAGGGAGTTCGCGGCGAACGCCGAGAGGGTGGTGAACAGGGCCGCGGTACTGCGCAGTCGGGGGCGCTGCAGAAGTCGCAAGGGCTGCGACGGTCGCAAGGGTCGCGGCAGTCGCAGGAGTCGCGGCAGTCGCGGCACAGGGACCTCCGGGGCGGTTCACGGGACACCGCCACCCAGCCTGTGTGAATTTGTAGTACTACGCCCTGTTTGTCTGCCCCAGACGAGTGAGGCGGCCGAAAGCGGGCATCACCCCGACACCCCCGGAATTCTCACGGAACGTCACAAGCGGTCGCCCGACCGCA
Source organism: Streptomyces sp. NPDC002623 (assembly GCF_053592635.1). Taxonomy (NCBI): domain Bacteria; kingdom Bacillati; phylum Actinomycetota; class Actinomycetes; order Kitasatosporales; family Streptomycetaceae; genus Streptomyces; species Streptomyces sp. NPDC002623. The sequence goes on from NZ_JBSFWB010000008.1 coordinate 226,944, forward strand.
GAACCGGGCCAGGTGCGGGCAGAAACGATCTGTCAGAAGAGTGGGTTGTTCCGGGACACTGGGCAGTGGCTGCGCGGATCCTGGGGCAGCCTCTATGATCGGCAGACTTTCCTGCACGGACAGAGATCGAGTGCACTGCGGGAGCGAGCGGTGAGCGGAACGTCCGAAGGGCCGACGCCCGCGGCAGACCTCGACTGGTCAGCCGTCACAGAGAGTGACATCGACAGTACGGACAGCGGGCCACCGGCCTACCGCTCCGTCTTTGCGGCAGCGCCCCTGGCCATGGCGGTGGTCGACCGCCAGGGGCTCGTCGTCGACGCCAACGAAGCGCTCGGCGAGCTGCTCGGCGGCGGAGTGACGGGCCTGGTCGGGCGGGTCGCCTCCGACCTGCTGGACCTGGCGTCCGACGCCCGGACCTGGCACGCCTACCGCGAGGTGCTGCGCGGCCGGCAGGCGAAGCTGCGCTGCACGCGGCGGCTGAAGCAGCCCGACGGGCGCTCGCTGTGGGCGCAGGTCACCGTCTCCCCGCTGGACGCGGACACGCCCGGCGTGCTGCTGTCCGTAGCCGACGTCAGCGCCCACCGCGACCTCCAGGCGAGGCTGCGGCACCTCCAGATGCACGACCCGGTGACCCGGCTGCCCAACCGCACCCTGTTCTTCGAGCGGGTGTCGGCCGCACTGGAGGCGGAGGCCTACGAGCAGAGCGGGACCGGCCGGATCGGCCTGTGCTACCTGGACCTGGACGGCTTCAAGGCGGTCAACGACACCCTCGGTCACCGGGTGGGCGACCGGTTGCTGGCCGCCGTCGCCGAACGGCTGACCGAGTGCGCCGAGGAGGCCGGGCGGACCCGGCCGAGCGTGCCGCTGGTGGCCCGGCTCGGCGGGGACGAGTTCGCGCTGCTGGTCGAGGACTCCACCGGCACCGAACAGCTCGCCGACCTCGCCGAGTCCGTGCTCAAGGCGCTGCAGGCCCCCTTCGACCTGGCCGGACACCGGCTGAACATGTCGGCGTCGATCGGCGTCGTGGAGCGGCACGCGGCCGGCACCACCGCGACCGGTCTGATGCAGGCCGCCGACACGACGCTGTACTGGGCGAAGACCGACGGCAAGGACCGCTGGACGCTGTTCGACCCCGAGCGCAACGCCCATCTGATGACCCGGCAGGCCCTGGCGTCCACGCTCCGTCCGGCCATCGAGCGCGGCGAGTTCCGGCTCGACTACCAGCCGCTGGTCGGGATGTCGGACGGCCGGCTGCGCGGGGTGGAGGCGCTGGTGCGCTGGGACCACCCCCGGTTCGGGCTGCTGCCGCCGAATCGGTTCGTCGCGCTGGCCGAGGAGGACGGTTCGATCGTGCCGCTCGGGCGATGGGTTCTGGCCACCGCCTGCCGGCAGGCCCGCCGGTGGCAGCTGGACAACCCCGACGAGCCGCCGCTGTTCGTCAGCGTCAACGTGGCGGTCCGCCAAGTGTGGGACTCCGACCTGGTGACGGACGTGGCGGAGATCCTCGCCGAGACCGGGCTCGCGCCGCACCTGCTCCAGCTGGAGCTGACCGAGTCCGCGGTGATGGGCTCGGCGGGACGGCCGTTGCAGGCGCTGCAGGCCCTCAGCGACATGGGCGTGGGCATCGCCATCGACGACTTCGGGACCGGGTACTCCAACCTCGCCTACCTCAGCCGGCTGCCGGTCTCGGTGCTGAAACTGGACGGGTCCTTCGTGCGGGGCTTCCAGTACGAGGGCCAGGGCTCCCCGCCCAACCCGGCCGACCAGGTCGTCGTCGAGGCGATGATCGACCTCGCCCATCGGCTGGGGCTGACGGTCACCGCCGAGTGCGTGGAGACGTCCGCGCAGGCGACCCGGCTGCGCAGCATCGGCTGCGACACCGGGCAGGGGTGGCTGTACTCCCGTCCGGTGTCGCCGGATCGTATCTCCGAGCTGCTGGGCACCGAGTCGCACGGCACCGAGTCCTACGCGGTCGGCAACCCGTAGGCGTCCGCGACCAGTTCGTAGGAGCGCAGCCGGAGTTCGCCGCGGTGGGCGTGGCTGGTGAGCATCAACTCGTCGGCGCCGGTGCGCTTGTGGAGGTCGTCGAGGCCGGTGCGGACCTCGTCGGCCGTGCCGTGGACGATGTTCGCGGTCCAGGAGTCGACGAACTCCCGCTCCAGCGGGCTGAACTCGTGGGCCTCCGCCTCCTCCGGGGTGGGGAACAGGCCGGGGCGGCCGCCGCGCAGCCGGACCATGTTGAGGCCGGTGGCCAGGATCTGACGGCGCGCTTCGCGCTCGTCGTCGGCGGCGAGCACCGAGACGCCGATCAGCGCGTACGGCTCGGCGAGCGTCTCGGACGGCCGGAAGGACTCCCGGTAGAGGTCGAGGGCCGGGACGGTGTTCTGCGCGGAGAAGTGGTGCGCGAAGGCGAAGGGCAGCCCGAGCAGTCCGGCGAGGCGGGCGCTGAAGCCGGAGGAGCCGAGCAGCCAGATCGGCGGCCGGTGCGCCGACTGCACCCCGCCGGGGGAGGTGCCCTGGATCGGGCCCGGGATCGCGTGGATCCGGCGGTAGCGGTGGCCGTCGGGGAAGTCGTCGTCCAGGAAGCGGGTGAGCTCGGCGAGCTGCTCGGGGAAGTCGTCCGCGCCCTCGTGCAGGGTGGCGGTCCGGCGCAGGGCGGCGGCCGTCGCTCCGTCGGTGCCCGGGGCGCGGCCGAGGCCGAGGTCGACGCGGCGCGGGGCCAGCGCCTCCAGGGTGCCGAACTGCTCGGCGATGACGAGGGGCGCGTGGTTGGGCAGCATCACACCGCCCGAGCCGAGCCGGATGCGGTCGGTGTGGGCGGCGAGGTGAGCGAGGATCACGGCGGGCGAGGAGGAGGCGACGCCCGGCATCGAGTGGTGCTCGGCGACCCAGTACCGGTGAAAGCCCCGCGACTCGGTGAACCGTGCGAGGTCGACGCTGGTGCGCAGGGCGTCGGCGGCGGTGCTCCCGGAGCCGACGGTGACCAGATCCAGCACGGAGAGGGGCACCGGGGCGGTGCCCCGTACGACACCGCGAATCCCGTCCGCCACCGTCGCCGCGTTCCCGCTCGGGTCCGCCGCCGTCTCGTCCGCCACCGTCTCGTCTGCCGCCACGGGGGTCCTCCTGTTGTGGGCCGTGTGCTGTCCTCGGGGCACTAACAGGAGGCTGTCTCCGTTTATTCCCGGGAAGGCGTCAGACCTGTACGAGCGGCTCGCGGGTGAACAGCGTGCCCAGCTCAGGCGCGTTCACACGGCGGTCGGTGAGGCGTAGGGCCTCCCAGACCGTGACCTGGCTGGCGGTGAGGATCGGCTTGCCGAGTTGCTTCTCCAGGGCTGGGAGGAACGCGGCCGTGTGGAGGGCCGTGTCGGGGAGGAGGACCGCCTGGGCGTCCGGGGAGTCGGCCGACCGGGCCAGGGCGGAGACCTCTGCCGCGCCCCAGGTGCTCACCTCGGCCGCGGTGGCGATGCCGGCGCTGTGGACGCCGGTCACCTCCAGGCCGCCCGCGGCCAGGAAGTCGGCGAACAGGGCGGCCGTGTCCTGCGGGTAGGTCGCCCCGACCGCGACCCGGACGGACCCGAGTTCGCGGGCCGCGTGCACGAAGGCGAAGGAGGTGGAGGAGGCCGGCATCCCGGCGGTCGTGGCCAGGGCGCGCACCTGCTGCTGGGCCCCTTCCCAGCCGGGCACGAAGCTGCCGCTGGTGCAGGCCCACACGATCGACTCCACGCCCGCGAGCCGCAGCTGCTCGACGCCCTTCGCCAGCCGCTCCGGCGCGCCCTCCACCGAACTCTCGTCCGTGTGGACCAGATCCAGCCGGACGTCGCTGCCCAGGAGCTGTTCGATGCGGGGGTAGTCGTCGTCGGCCGAGTGGCCCGGATAGAGGAAACCGAGTGCGGTCATGTCCAGCTCCAGCCTTCCTGCTGCCGACGGCGCTTGATACCGTCCCACCGCCCGGGTACCCAGTCGGCGCAGCGTCGCCCACATGGTCACCTGGTTGGCCGAGACGGTCGGCAACGAGTCGTGGGCGCGGGCGTGTTGACGACGGCCTGCTCGGGTGCGAACGTGGTCAATCCGTGCACGTCAGGGATCACGTCAGGCACGTGCTCACCAGCGAGCTCACCGGCGAAGGGGCACCGGATGGCCGACGTCCCCACGCTCCTCGTCCTCGACGCCGAACCGCTGCCCCGGCTCGGGCGGCTCACCGGGCAGGTCCGGGTGCTGCACACCGACGAGGCCTCGCTCCCCGCGCGACTCCCCCAGGCGGACGTCCTGCTGGTCTGGGACTTCGCCTCGCAGGCGGTGCGCGCCGCCTGGCCCGGCGAGGGGCCCCGGCCGCGCTGGGTGCACACCGCGAGCACGGGCGTGGACCATCTGATGTCCCCCGAGCTCGCCGCGTCGGACACCGTGGTGACCAACGCGCGCGGGATCTTCGAGGAGCCGATCGCCGAGTACGTCGCCGCGCTGGTCCTGGCGATGGCCAAGGACCTGCCGCGCACCGTGGAGCTTCAGCGGCGGGGCGAGTGGCGGCACCGGGAGAGCCGGCGGGTGGCCGGGACCCGGGCCGTGGTCGTCGGGTCGGGGCCGATCGGGCGGGCGATCACCCGCACGCTGAAGGCGCTCGGCATGACGACCGCGATCGTCGGCCGGGTCCCGCGCACCGGCATCCACGGCCCCGAGGACCTGGACCGGCTCCTCGCCCGCGCCGACTGGGTGATCGCGGCCGCCCCGCTCACCGAGCAGACGGCCGGCATGTTCGACCTGCGCCGGTTCGGCGTGATGCAGCCCTCCGCCCGGTTCGTGAACATCGGCCGCGGGCAGCTGGTCGTCGAGGACGCGCTGGTACAGGCACTGGAGCGGCGCTGGATCGCCGGCGCGGCCCTGGACGTCCTCACCGCCGAGCCCCTCGCTCCCGACAGCCCGTTGTGGCAGGTCCCGGGGCTGCTGATCTCACCGCACATGAGCGGCGACACGGTCGGCCGGCGGGACGAGCTCGGCGCGCAGTTCGTGGATCTGTTCGAGCGGTGGGCGGCGGGCCGGCCGCTGAAGAACGTCGTCGACAAGCAGCGCGGATACGTGCCCGGACACTGACGGTGACGCCGACGGTGACCCTGACGGTCCCCACACTCCCCTCACAGAGCACCACCGCATAAGTCGTGTGGACCCGGGTAGCCGCGCCGCCATGGCTCCACCGACCAGACACGCAAGTCATCGCACACACACGACCAAAACCTCACGCCGATCGCTGCTCGCGGGGGTGGCGGCGCTCGGCGCACTGGGCACGGCAGGCTGCTCCAGGGTGGCGACGGCGTCGTCCGCGCCCGGCGGCGATCTGCTGGAGCGGCTGCGCGCACAGGGCGTCGTGCGGCTCGGGATCGCCGGTGAGATCCCGTTCGGCTACATCGACAAGGACGGGCAGCTCACGGGTGAGGCACCCGAGCTGGCGAAGGTGATATTCCAGCGGCTCGGGGTGGCGAAGGTGCAGCCCGTGCCCACCGAGTTCGGATCGCTCGTCCCGGGGCTCGGCTCCCAGCAGTTCGATGTCGTGGCCGCCGGGATGTACGTCAATCCGGAGCGCTGCGAGCAGGTGATATTCGCCGACCCGGACTATCAGATGCTGGATGCCTTCATCGTCCGCAAGGGGAACCCGAAGGGGTTGCACACCTACCGGGACGTGGTGGAGAAGGGCGCGAAGTTCGCCACCGGGACCGGGTACGCGGAGATCCGGTACGCCGTCGAGGCGGGGTACGCGGAGGGCGACATCCTCATCGTGCAGGACCAGGTCGCCGGGCTGAACGCGGTCGAGGCGGGGCGGGCCGACGTCTTCGCCGGGACCGCGCTCACCACCCGCGAGGTCGTCAGGAAGTCGTCCAAGGCCGAGTCGACCGAGGGCTTCGCCCCGCTCGTCGGCGGCAAGCCGCATGTCGACGGGGGCGCGTTCGCGTTCCGGTCCACCGAGACCGGGCTGCGGGACGCCTTCAACGTCGAGCTGCGGAAGCTGAAGAAGAGCGGGGAACTGCTGCGGATCCTGCGGCCCTTCGGGTTCACCCGGGCCGAGATGACCGACCTGACCGCGAAGGAGCTCTGCGGCCGATGACCTCGGGACTCTGGGAACTCGTCCTCAAGGGGATCTGGACGACCGTCCAGCTGCTGGTGTTCAGCGCCCTGCTGGGGGCGGCCGTCGCCTTCGTCGTCGGGATCGCGCGCCTGCACCGGCGGTGGGTCGTCCGCTTCCTCGCGGGCTTCTACATCGAGGTGTTCCGCGGGACCTCGGCCCTCGTGATGATCTTCTGGGTGTTCTTCGTGCTGCCGCCCGCCTTCGGCTGGCAGCTGGTGCCGATGTGGGCGGGCACGCTCGCGCTGGGGCTGACGTACGGCGCGTACGGCGCGGAGATCGTGCGCGGCGCGCTGGGGGCCGTCGACCCGGCGCAGCGGGAGGGCGGGATCGCGCTCGGGTTCACGCCCGGGCAGCGGATGCGCAGGATCCTGTTGCCGCAGGCGGTGCCGGAGATGATCCCGCCGTTCTCCAACCTCCTCGTGGAACTGCTCAAGGGCACCGCGCTGGTGTCCGTCATGGGCATGGGCGATCTGGCCTTCAGCGGCAATCTGATCCGCCTCGCCCTCCAGGAGAGCGCGGAGATCTACACGTATGTGCTGCTCATCTATTTCGTGATCGCGTTCCTGCTCACGCGGGTGATGCGAGGGCTCGAGAACCGGCTGAAGGCGGGTGTGCGATGAACTGGGACTGGGACGCCGTCCGCGACTTCATGCCGTTGTTCCGGGACGGACTGCTCGTCACCCTCCAGGCGCTGGTCCTCGGCTCGCTGATCTCGTTCACGCTGGGTCTGGTGTGGGCGCTGCTGATGCGGCTGCCCAGCCGGTGGGTGCAGTGGCCGGTCGGGATCGTGACCGAGTTCGTGCGGAACACCCCGCTGCTGGTGCAGTTGTTCTTCCTCTTCTATGTGCTGCCCGAGTGGGGGCTGACGCTGTCGGCGATGACCACCGGGGTCGTCGCGATCGGGCTGCACTACTCGACGTACACGATGCAGGTCTACCGGGCCGGCATCGAGGCGGTGCCGGCCGGCCAGTGGGAGGCGGCGACCGCGCTGAACCTGCCGAGGGCGCGGACCTGGCGTGTGGTGATCCTGCCGCAGGCGGTCCGCCGGGTCGTTCCGGCGCTCGGCAACTACGTCATCTCGATGCTCAAGGACACGCCGCTGCTGATGGCGATCACCGTGCTGGAGATGCTCGGCCGGGCCCGCCTCTTCTCGCAGGAGCACTTCCGGTTCACCGAGCCCCTCACGGTGATCGGCGTGGCCTTCATCGTCATCTCCTCTCTCGCCTCCCTCCTTCTGCGCACCCTGGAGCGACGCCTTGTCCGTTGACACTCTCAAGCAGCCCGCCGACACCCCCGAGACCACCGAGCTGATACGGCTGGAGCAGGTCACCAAGCGGTTCGGCGACAACACCGTCCTCGATCACCTCGACTTCTCCGTGCGGCCCGGCAGGCACGTCACGCTCATCGGGCCCTCCGGCTCCGGCAAGACCACGATCCTGCGGCTGCTGATGACCCTGACCAAGCCCGACGAGGGCACGATCACCGTCGACGGGCAGCAGTTGTTCCCGGCCCCCGAGAAGCGGGTCCGCGAGATCCGCAAGAAGATCGGGATGGTGTTCCAGCAGTTCAACCTGTTCCCGAACATGAGCGTGCTCAGAAACGTCACCGAGGCCCCGATGACCGTGCTCGGCCTGTCCGCGGACGAGGCGGAGGCGCGGGCGCGGGAGCTGCTGGACCTGGTGGGCCTGGCCGACAAGTGCGACGCGAGGCCGTCCCGGCTGTCGGGCGGACAGCAGCAGCGGGTCGCGATCGCGCGGGCGCTGGCGATGCGACCGCAGGTGCTGCTCCTGGACGAGGTCACCTCGGCTCTGGACCCGGAGCTGGTCGCGGGCGTCCTGGACGTCCTGCGGGACATCGCCCGCACCACGGACATCACGATGCTCTGTGTGACCCACGAGATGAACTTCGCCCGGGACATCTCCGACCAGGTCCTGATGTTCGACGCGGGCCGGGTCGTCGAGGCGGGCCCGCCGGAGCAGATCTTCGGCTCGCCGGAGCAGGAACGGACACGGGAATTCCTCAGCGCGGTGTTGTGAGGCCGCGCGTTCGCCGCAAAGCAACCTGCCCGTAGCATATGCCAATGGGTCAGTACCGCAGTTGGGCGAGCCGAAGCTGCAACACATTCTCGCCAACAACCCCTCCCCCCGGCCCCCTTGGCCGTTATCGTGGAAGGTGATTCGCTGCCAGAAAAGCGACCAGGGGGGAAACCGTGGCGCTGAAGCACGAGCCGACCGCGCCGTCCCACTCGACCCAGGAAGCACTGCGCGTCCTGGAGACGGTGGCGCGGCACTCCACCGGCGTCACCGACGCCGAACTCGCCCGCCAGACCGGCCTCGCCGGGGAGCGCCTGACCCCGCTGCTGCGCATGCTGCGCCGCGAAGGCTACGTCGAGCAGATCGCCGACGGGGCGTACGTCACCGGCGACGCCCTGACCCGCCTGGGTTCCGCGCACCAGCGCGAGCAGGCCGTGCACGACAAGCTCCAGCACACGCTCGACCGGCTCCGCGACTCCGTCGGCGCGGCCGTCTACATCAGCCGGTACGTGGACGGCGAGGTCACGATCACCCAGTACGCCGACGGCCCCGCCACGCCGTCCGTCAACGAGTGGGTCGACTTCCGCTACTCCGCCCACGCCACCGCGCTCGGCAAGAGCCTGCTCGGTCAGCTCGACCACAACGGCCGGCGCGACCACCTCTCCCGGCACAAGATGGCCCGGCTCACCTCGCGCACCATCACCAGCGACAAGCTGCTGCTCTCCCGCCTGGAGTCCCAGCCGCCGACGGTCCCGGTGCTCGACCTCCAGGAGTACGCGATCGGCACGGTCTGCGCGGCCGTCCCGATCACCGCCGGCTCCACCGCGGGCTGCCTGGCCCTCTCCCTGCCCGTCGCCCACGCCCACCGACTCCGCCAGGCCGCCGAGACCCTGAACAGGAACGCGGCACCGGTACTGCTGTCGCTGGCGATCTAGGGCCTGCCGTGGGACCTGCCCTATGGCCTGCCCTATGGCCTGCGCGGCCGGCGGTCAGAAGCACCCCTGAGAACCGGGTAGTATTTTCTCCGTCGCCAGCCGCCGCAAGCGGAGGGCGAGAGTCATGCGCCGCTAGCTCAGTTGGTTAGAGCAGCTGACTCTTAATCAGCGGGTCCGGGGTTCGAGTCCCTGGCGGCGCACAGATGAAGGGCCTCTCGTGAAAACGAGGGGCCCTTCGGCTTGCCCCCGGCTTCTCCGACTTGCTCACCGGCCTGCTCGCCGACTCGCTCGCCGACTCGCTCGCGGGCTCGCTCGCCGACCTGCTCCGCCGCCTCCCGCTCCGAGAGCCTGCGGTAGACGGACTCGCCCGGCGGTCGCCACCACACCGGCTCCGCGCACCGCACCCCCTCCCTCCGCAGCCGCGCCCGGTGGATCTTGTTCGTGGCCGTGACGGGCATCCGCTCCACCACCCGCACGAACCGGGGGGCCATCTTCGTCCCCAGGTCGGGCTGGGCCAGCAGGAACTCGGCGAAGCCGAGCGGATCGAAGGTCCCGGCCAGCGTCGCCATCACCTGGTCCCCGGTCACCGGGTCCGGCACCGCGTAGACGGCGACGGCGACCGCCCCCGCGTAGCGGGCGAGGATGTTCTCGATCATCGCCGCGGCCAGGTTCTCGCTGTCGACCCGAAGCCGGTCGTCGGTACGGCCCGCGAAGTAGAGGAAGCCGTCGGGGTCCCGGTAGAAGAGGTCGCCGGTCCAGTACTCGCCGTCGGCCCGGCGTCGCTCCGCCTCCGCCGCCGGGTTGCGCCAGTAGCCCTCGAAGGGGTTCGGCCCCCGGTTGACCAGCTCCCCTATCGCCTCGTCGCCGTTCAGCAGCCGGCCGCTCGCGTCGAGAACGGCCGGCGGACACTCGGCTCCCGTCTCCGGGTCGAGGACGACGAGCCCGGGCCCCGCCCGTCCCACCGCGCCCGTCGGCGTCCCCGGCGACCACTGCACGGCCGCCCCGCCCTCCGACGAGCCGTACCCCTCGACCAGCCGCACCCCGAACCGCCGTTCGAAGGCCGCCGCGTCCACCGCACCCGCCTCGGTGCCGAAGCCGAGCCGCAGCACATGGTCCCGGTCCTCGGGCCCCGGCTCGGTGGCCAGGACGTACTGGATCGCCCGGCCCACGTACGTGAAGTACGTCGCCCGGTAGCGCCGGACGTCCGCCAGGAACCGCGACGCCGAGAAGCGCCGGCGCAGCGCGACCCCGGCCCCGGCCGCCAGCGCGGGTGCCCAGTCGGCGATCACCGCATTGCCGTGGAACATCGGCATGCAGACGTAGTGGACGTCGTCCGGGCGGACGGAGAACTGCCCGGCCAGCGAGCGCCCGGCGGCGGCCAGCCGGCCCTGGGTGCAGATCGCGGCCTTGGGCGCGCCGGTCGAGCCGGAGGTGAAGTAGAGGAGGAGCGGGTCGGCCGGGGCGGCTCGGGAGGGGTCGGGGCGGGCGGCGGCGTACGGGGCGAGGAGGGCGTCGTACTCCGCGGTGCCGGTGATCAGCAGCCGGACCCCGCGCAGGTCGAGGCCCTTGAGGAGGGAGAGGTGGGCGGGCTCGGTGATCAGCAGCCGGCACTCGGTGTGCAGGATGTCCCGGGCCAGTTCGGGGCCCCGCCGGGTGGGGTTGATCCCGGCGACGGCCGCGCCGGCGAGGGCCGCGGCGGACAGCCAGAGCGGGAACTCCGGGGTGTTGTCGAGCAGCGCCCCGAGGTGCGCCGGCCCCTCCCTGGGCAGCAGCTCGGCGAGCAGCGCCGCGCGGGCGGCGGCCCCGGCCGCGATCTCGTGGTGGCTGAGGACCAGGTCCTCGAACCACAGCCCCGGACGGTGGTCGTCCCACCGCGCTGCCAGCAGTTCCGCGACGGACTCCATGGCGGGCACGGTAACTGACATGCCGTCAGATGTGGAGGGGGCCTGTCCCTGTGACCTGTCCCTGTGGCCTGCCCCTGTCCCCTAGGTGACCGCCAGGAGGACGATGACGCCGGTGACCACCGCGAGGGAGGCCAGAGCGATCGCCGTGCCCGCGATGTCCCTGCCGGGCTGCGGCGCGGACGCGGTGGCCCGCTCCGGCTCGCGCGCCGCGTAGTGGACGAGGATCTCGTCGCCGACGGCCCGCTCGCGGGGCCCGCCGCTCTCCTCGAAACGGACGGTGCGACCGTCGCGGGCGGTGAACTCGTACGCGTACCACCGCGTCCGGGTGGCCACGGTGCTGATCATCTCCGTGGTCTCCCAGGCCCGGACCACCCGGCCCGGCGCGGTGAGCCCGCTCCGCCAGGCGGCACGCCGCTGCCGGACGCGGCGCACCAGCGCGACCGCGGCCACGAGATAGAGGGCGATCATGAGCGCGACGAACAGGCCGGTGGCGTCCACTCGGTAGGCACCCCCGCTCCGACGGAGAGATCCGCGTGCGCCGGCACACGGCCGACGGCCCTGGACGGCGCACGCGGAGGCTACCCACGCGGGGTCAGAACGTCACGTCCGAGCAGGCGTAGAACGCGTTGGTCGTGTCGGCGATCGTCCACACCGCGACGATCATGTGACGTCCGCTGAGCCCGGACGGCAGCGTGCCGCTGTGCGAGAGGGTCGAAGGGGGCCGCTGACCGTTGTAGGGCACGGTCAGGAACGGGGTGAGGTTGAGGTCGGAGCGGGCCAGGTTGTGGTTCTGGTTCCAGCCCGACTTGGTGACGTAGTACTTGAAGTCGGTGGTGGCGTGCATCGCGGTGAACTGCCAGCGGAAGGTGTAGCTCTGGCCGCCGGTCACCTTGGTGGTCGGCCACGCCCCGCCCGAGGGGGTCTTCGGGCTGTCGAGCTGGGCGAAGCGTGTGTTGTTGCCGGAACAGATCCGGCCGTCCGCCGCACCGGAGCCCGGGAAGCCCTTCGGGCCCTCGACGCTCTGCGGTTCCCACTGGATGTCGCCGCAGTTGGTGACGGAGCCGTTCTGGCAGAGCTTCTGCCGGCTGATGGGGAGGTCGGTGTAGCCGTGGCCGCTCGCGCCCCCGGCGGTGAGCACGAAGGCTCCCGCCGTGGTGAGCCCGAGCGCGGCCGCGTACCACTTGGTCTTTTTGCGCATGCTGCCGCTCCTGGAGAACGTGGGGAGTTCAGTGAGGAGTTCCTGCGGAGCTCCGCGGGAGTTCGGTGAGGAGCTCCGTAGGCTGTGCGCGCACACGTCTTCAGGTCTAGACCAAGTCTGAGGTTATGGGCGTTTCTTGAACATGTCCATACCAATCACAGGACCCGATTCAAGAGGACCCGATTCAAGGGGTCTGCTCCTGCCGTCCCGAGCAGAAGGCGACCGTCAGGTCCTTCACCAGCGCCTTGCGCTCGTAGTCGTCGAGTTCCACGAGCCCCCGCATGGTCAGCCGCGTCACCGTGTCCTCCACCGAGTCGACGACCGACGTCAGCACGGTCGCCCGCTGCTGGGCGTCGAGCGCCGCGATCCGGCGGCGGTGCATCGCGGCGGCGACCTCGGGGGCGTACTCGACCCGGACCGGCCGCACCGAGAACACCTCCAGGCCGATCGCGCCCGCGTCCCGCGCGACCAGCCGGGTCAGCGCGTCCCCCGCCGCGTCCGCCGAACCCCGCCCCGCCCCCGGCGTCTCCACCGGGATCCGGGCCAGGGCCGCCTCGACGCACTCGCGCAGATACGTCTCGTGGTCCTCGAGACCGAGCGTGGCCCGCGCGGTGTCCCGCACCCGCCACACGACCAGGGCCACCACCCGCAGCGCGACCCCGCTGCCGTCGGCGGCGGGCATCGGCTCGCTGCGCCAGTGCCGCAGCCGCACGTCCACCCGGCGGCGCAGCAGCAACGGGTTCACCCACAGCAGACCGGTGCGCCGCACGGACCCCCGGTAGCGGCCGAACAGACCGAGCACCCAGGCCCGCCCGGTCCGCCCCCGGGCGAGGCCGCCGAAGCCGAACAGCCCCAGCGCGCCCGCACCGGCGTAGGCCGCCCACTGCTCCGGACCGAGCCCGGCCCCCGCGAACTCCGGCAGCCGCAGCGCCTGCACCACCAGCGGCGGCAGCACCCCGGCCCACCACGAGGCGGCCAGGCACCCGGCCGCCCCGCAGGTCCCGGCGAGCACGCCCACCGCGCCGGGCAGCACCCGGGCCGGCCGCTCGACCAGGTCGGGGTCGACCTGCGCCACCGGCCGGGGCTTGGCCTGCATGGGCCGGCGCAGCCGCGGCTGCTCGCCGGTGCCCGTCCGGCTGCCCACCACGGCGGGCCCCAGCGGCACCGGCCGCGGCTCGGGTTCGTCGCGGAAGAGCAGGTGGACGGGGATCTCGGTCGTCGCCTCGTTCTGGATGAGCCGGGTGGGCCTGGTGGGCCCCTCGGGCTCGGGCGTCTGTGAAGTGGTCGTGTTCATTGCGTGCCTCCAGCCTCCGCGCCAGATACGCCATGAGTGTGAGTGGAACTACAGGGGCGAGTGATTCAGCGAGTGGTTCAGCAGGTGGTTCGACGAGTGGTTCGACGTGTGGTTCGACGTGTGGTTCTACGAGAAGAGCCGACGCCAGGTCTCCGGGCCCGGGTAGCCGTCCGCCGCGCCGCCGCGCCAGCCCTGGGCGCGTTGGAAGGCCTCGACTCCGCGTCGGTCCGGCTCGCCCCAGCGCGGTCCCGGACCCGTCGTGTAGTACTTGCCGAACCCTTTCTTCACCAGCTGTCGCCCCAACTGCGCGACATAGGGGCTCTGCGCGCCGGGCCGGAACACACCCCGGCCCGGGTACGGGGGAACGCGCGACGCCGAGGGAGGGGCGGGCGCGGAAGAGGCGGGCGGGGCAGAAGCGGGCGGGGTAGAGGCGGGCGGTCCGGCCACACCGGTCGCCGCGATGTTCCTGCCCTGGCCGGTGACCAGCAGCGACCAGGTCCGCGGGCCGGGCAGGCCGTCCGCGTCGGGGCCGCTCCAGCCCTGGGCGCGTTGGAAGGCCTGGGTGGCCCGGCCGTCGGCGTTCGACCAGCGGGGTCCGGGTCCCGCGGGGTAGAAGCGCCCGCCGCCGCGCTCGATGAGGAACTTGCCCAGCAGGGTGACGTACGGGTTGTTCGCGCCGGGCCCGAAAGCGCGCCGCCCCGGGAACTGCGTCGTCGTCATGGCGACCCCGGAGCCGGGCCGGTACCCGCCACCGCCACCGCTCCCGCTCCCGTTCACGCTCTCGCTCCCGTTCACGCTCAGACTGCTGTTGCTATTGCTGCCAACGCTGCTGTTGCCATTGCCGCTGTTGGCCACCTGCTGCGCGGTGCCCGGCGCGGGCGTCGTCAGGCCCTTGTAGCGGTAGGGGATGTAGCGGTCGGAATTGCTCCAGTACGCGTATGGCGTGGCCTGGCGGCGGGTGGTCGGACGGGTCTGCTCATAGACGATGTAGTAGCTGTGCGTGTAGTCCGTCCAGCCGCCGAAAATGACGACGTGCGAGCCTTTCTCGGGGTCGGACGGATTGTGGAACAGCAGAATGTCGCCGGGCTGGAGTTCCTTCCTGGAAATCCGCGTCCCGTACTGGTGGAGACTGCCCGTCCACTCGTTCCCCGACAGGTTCCAGGCCATGGAGACGAAGCCCGAGCAGTCCTGCCGGTAACCGTCGTACCAGTAGGTGCTCATGCTGTACGGCACCTGCGCCAAAACCCAGTCCTTGGCCCTTCTGATGATGTCCGACCGGGTCGTCGGGGGCGTTCGGACCGGTCCCGCGAGCCCGCCGGGCCGGGCCGGCTGCCCGGCCGGGCCGTGCAGCGGCGCCTTGCGGCCCTGGGGGGTGTCGGGCTCGTCACCTGCGGGAATGCCGGGCCGGTCGGGGGTCTGCGGGGCGGCGAGAGCGGGCCCCGCGTGGACGGCGGTGAAGGCCGCGGCCGTCGCGGTGGCGACGACCAGAGCGCGGTGGGCGACCGGGCGGCCGCCGAACGGGGCGGGCGGTGAATTCGGGTTCGTCCGACGTCGCGATACGCATCCGGGGCAGTCGCAGTCGCTCTCGGGATCGAATTCCTCGAATACCGGAGTCTCCATGCGATTCCCCTCACACTCCAGATGGAAATGTCCGCGCCTGTGCACGTTCGCCAGTTTCTCAACTGTCTTCCCGACGCGCATGCTGACGGTCCGAATGATGTACGCGGCACCCGCCCGGCCCAGTGGCCCGGCGGGAGGGGCCAGGGACTCGGGGCGGGATGGTCCTGGGCACCGTCGGGGGTCCTGTAGAGTTGTCGCGTCAGCAGGCGCCGCTAGCTCAGTTGGTTAGAGCAGCTGACTCTTAATCAGCGGGTCCGGGGTTCGAGTCCCTGGCGGCGCACCGACACCGAAGGCCCCTCGCGAAAGCGAGGGGCCTTCGGCATTGCCGGCTTTCTTTCCGCTCCCGTGGCTCGGGCGGCTCCCGTGGCTCGGGCGGCTCGCGTGGCTCGGGCGGCTCCCGGGGCTCGGGCGGCTTCCGTGGGCCCTTCGCCATCTAGGCCCCGGCGTACATCCGTTCTACAGTCGACTGGACGGCCCCGACCTCTGGTGGGCCCTTCACCTACCGTGACTTCGCAGCCTCCCGCGCCGGACGCCCGGGTTACTCCCGCAGCCCGGGCGCGCGCGGTCGAGGACCGGTCCGGTCGGCGGTTTCGGGGGAGCGGGCCGCCGACCGGGCCTGGTGGCCGCGGAGTCGGTGCCCGGACAGGCCCTAGACAGCCGTGCCGGTCAGGTACGCGGAGACGATCACGTTGGCCGTGTAGCTGTGGCTGACCCGGTCGAAGGCACCGCCGCAGGTGATGAGGCGCAGTTCGGCGCGGCCCGACTGACGGGGTCCGTAGGCCTGCCGGGCGTCGAAACGGTCGCGCTGGACGACCGTGACGTCGTCCACGGTGAATTCGGCGACCTTGCCGTCGTCGCGGACCACCCGTACCGTCTCGCCGGCCTTGAGCGTGCTGAGCTTGTAGAAGACGGCGGGCCTGGTCTCGGTGTCGACGTGCCCGACCAGCAGGGCGGTGCCCTTGGCGCCGGGTTGCGCGCCGTCGGCGTACCAGCCGACCACGCCCGCCTGGTCGAAGGGCGGTGGGTCGACGGCCCCCTCGGCGTCCAGACCGCGGGCGACGACCGGAGCCTGCACGCCCAGTTCGGGTATGTCTATGCGTTGCGGCAGCGCCTGTCCCAATGGGTGGGCGGCGGGCGGGAGTTCGACGTCCGGCGGACGGCCCACCGCTGCGATGTCGCCGGTGGCCGGGGCGGATATGCCGTGCCGTACGTCGGTCGCCTCGCGCCCCCACAGCCACAGCCCGAGCAGCAGCATCGCCCAGGCCAGGCCCGTGAGGAAGCGACCGGAGGAACGTTCGCGGTCGGACATGGCTCAGTCCGCCCTGTGTCTCCGGCGCAAGCCGCGGAACACGACGGCGGTCGCGGCGACGCCCACGAGCACCAGACCGATGACCGCCTGCACGGTTCCGGGCCCGCGGCTGTCCACCCGCACCCGGGCGTCCTCGGCGGCGGCGAGCGGGGCGGTGCCGCCGCCTCCGGCGTGGACCGGGGCGACGGGGGTGGCGGTGACGGGGGAAGTGCCGGGCGGGGTCAGCCCGTCCGGCTCCGACAGTCCGGGAGACGTCAGTCCGGGAGACGTCGGCTCGACGATCTTGATCCGGCCCTTCACCTTGAAGTCGACGCAGGTGATCTGCACGTCGTAGGTGCCTGCCGTGATCGAGGAGCGGACCTGGGTGTCGCCGGAGAGCGTGCCGCCCGAGCCGACGAGCCGCACGTCCGTGACGAAGACGGCGGAGACCGCGGTGGCCGTCCTGCCGACGCAGCCGCTGACCTTCAGCGTGACCTGGGCGCCGGGTTCGGGCGTGGACGGTGTGACCGAGACGCTGCCGCCGCCGTCCGCGCCGCCTTCGCCCGAGGCGTAGGCCGTGGGGATGAGCACCGCGGCGGCGACCGCGACACCCGCACAGAGAGTGACTTTCAGTGAACTCATCGTGAACCTCCAGCTATCTGGAGACTCCCCCGCCCCGACCCGATGCGCACCCTCAGGCGGGGTCTCGCTACTCCGTACGGGTCCGATTCGCTCCGTCACGGGTTTCGGAACCGTCCATGACGGGTGTCGGATCCGTCCGGGTTTTTGGTTCCGTCCGGGTTTTTGGTTCCGTCCGTGCCGGGTTTCAGATCCGGTCGACGAGGTCCGCGATCGAGTCCACGATCTTCGACGGACGGTACGGGAAGTTCTCGACCTGCTCGGGCCGGGTCAGACCGGTCAGCACCAGGTAGGTCTGCATCCCGGCCTCGATGCCCGCCAGCACGTCGGTGTCCATGCGGTCGCCGATCATCGCGCTGGTCTCCGAGTGGGCGCCGATGGCGTTCAGCCCGGTGCGCATCATCAGCGGGTTGGGCTTGCCCGCGAAATACGGGTTCTTGCCCGTCGCCTTGGTGATCAGCGCGGCGACGGCTCCGGTGGCCGGCAGCGGGCCCTCGGTGGAGGGGCCGGTCTCGTCCGGGTTGGTGCAGATGAAACGGGCGCCGTCGTTGATGAGCCGGACGGCCTTGGTCATCGCCTCGAACGAGTAGGTGCGGGTCTCGCCGAGCACGACGTAGTCCGGCTCGTGGTCGGTGAGGATGTAGCCGATGTCGTGCAGCGCGGTGGTCAGGCCCGCCTCGCCGATGACGTACGCCGTACCGCCCGGCCGCTGGTCGTCCAGGAACTTGGCGGTGGCCAGCGCGGAGGTCCAGATGTTCTCGACCGGCACGTCCAGGCCCATGCGCTGGAGGCGGGCCTGCAGGTCGCGCGGGGTGTAGATCGAGTTGTTGGTCAGGACCAGGAACGGCTTGCCGGACTCACGCAGCTTCTTCAGGAAGGCGTCGGCGCCGGGGATCGGCACACCCTCGTGGATGAGCACACCGTCCATGTCGGTGAGCCACGACTCGATGGGCTTGCGGTCTGCCATGTGCGGGATCTCCCTGCCGTACGCGAGTACGCGGTCGTTGCGTGTGTACGCGGTCGTTCGCGTGTACGCGGTCGCTGCGTGCGCCCCACCCTAATCACAGGCCGGATCTTGTGGGAATGGCCGCTTTCGGACCGTCCACGGGCTGGGACGCGGGCAGGGCTCGGGCAGGGCGCGGGCAGGGCTCGGCCCCGGTTCAGCGGCGTCGGCGGGCCAGGAGGAGAGCCGCGCCCGCACCGAGGAGACAGACGGTGCCGGCGATGAGGGCGGCGGGTGAGGAGAGGCCCGTCATGGCGAGCTCCTCGGCCTCCTCGGCGAGGGAGAGCCGGCCGGTCTCCGTGGCGGAGGGCCCGGGGGTGGGGGTGCGGGTGGAGGGAGCGGTGGGGGTCCCGGCTGCGGCGGGGGCGGAGTCCGAGGCGGCCGGGTCGGGGACGGCCGGGGCGGGATCGGGCTCGGGCTCGGGGTCGGAGTCCGAGCCGGAGTCGGAGTCGGAGTCGGAGTGGCGGTCGGCCTCGACGGCGAAGCGGTAGTCGTTCGACTGCCCGATCCAGTCGCCGTCGTCACCGTGCCGCTGGACGACGGCCGCGTTGGCGGTGACGGCGTTGGGCGCGGTGTCCGAGGTGAGGGCCAGGCGCAGCTTGACGGTGAGGGTCCGACCGGGGCCGACGGTGAAGCCGGGGAAGGGGGGAAGGTCGTCCGGGTCGGCGTCGGGTTCGGCGTCGGGTTCGGCCTCGGGGTGGTCGGAAGCGTGGTCGTCCACGTCGTCGTCGGTGAAGGCTCCGACCAGCTCGTCGTCGTCCGTGGGCTCGAAGCGGACCGGGTGCGGTAGTCCGCCGGCGTAGAACTCCAGGCGGGGCTGGGTCGGCTTCAGGGCGCGTTCGGCGTCGACGAGGACGACGACCGGGTGGATCTCGGTGCAGGTACGGCGGGTGGTGTTGGTGAGATCGAGGTACCAGACGCCGAATCCGCCTCCGGCCCGGTAGGAGTCCGGGCCGCCGTGGAGGCGGGTGGTGAGGGGGAAGCCACCGGCTTCGGGGCCCGAGCAGCTCGGGCCGGCTTCCGCGTGCGCGGGCGCGGGAAGGAGGGCGGCGGCCGCGGCAAGACAGAGGGAGACAGGCGGGCACAGTCGCATGAACACGTGAGCCTGCCGGAGGAATAGGCACAAACAGCGACGGCACACCGCACGACCGTACGAATCCCCTCGTTCAGGCGTACCCCCTCCGGGAGGCGAGGCGGGGTCGGGACGTGCGGTCGGCGTGGGGGTGGAGGTGGAGGTGCGGTCGATGTGGGGTGGGGTGGGGGTGGGGTGATGGTGGGGCGGGGGTGGCCGGGGGTCAGCCGTCGGGTCTTCCGAATACCGGGGCCAGGAGGAGTTGGGCCGCTCCCTCCGCCACGCCGCGCGCTCCGCCGGGGGCGAGGCGTACCGGTACGGCGGCCTGCGACGACCCCTCGCGGCGGGCGCGCGCGTCGAGGACGGTGGCGACTCCGCGGACGAACCGCTCCGGCGCCGCCGCGATCGTGCGGCCGCCCAGCAGTACCGCGTCGATGTCGAGCAGGCCGGCCAGGTTCGCGGCGCCCTCACCGAGCACGCGTGCCGCCTCGGCCACGTCACCCCGGGCGATGGCCGCGAGGCACAGCGCCTCGATGCAGCCGCGGTTGCCGCAGGGGCAGGGCGGCCCGTCCAGCTGGATGACCTGGTGTCCGAACTCCCCCGCGCCGGTGCGCGCGCCCCGGTGCACGGTCCCGCCGATGACCAGGCCGGCGCCGAGGCCCGTCCCGAGGTGGAGGCAGGCGAAGGAGCCCTGCGCGCGGCCGCCGCGTTCACCGCCGCCCTCCTCACCACCGGCACCCTCACCACCGGCACCCTCACCTCCGCCATGCCCGGCGAGGCCTTGCTCGCCGCCGCCGCGCTCACCGCCGACAGCGAGGCGGAGCGCGGCCGCGTTGGTGTCCTTGTCGACGACCACCGGCATGCCGAGGCGCGCCGCCAGCACGTCCCGCAACGGGAACCCGTCCCACTCGGGGAAGCCGGTGACGCGGTGCAGCACCCCGCGGGCATGGTCGAGCGGGCCGGGCAGGGCCACGCCGACGCCGAGCAGGGACGACGCGACGGCCCCGGCGACACCGGTCGACCGGATCGAGGCGTCCTCGACGGCCTCCCCCACCTCCCGCACCACCGCTCCCAGCACGGCCTCCGCCCCCGCGCCCAGGAACAGCGGGACGCACCGCTCCCCGACCACCCGCCCGTCGAGGTCGGCCAGGACCACCCGCAGCTCGTCCCGGTCGAGGTGGACGCCGACCGCGTGGCCGGCCTCGGGGACCAGTCGCAGCACCGTGCGCGGCTTGCCGCCGGTCGAGGCGCGGCGGCCCGCCTCCGTGGCCAGCCCCTCGTCCCGCAGCCGGGCGGTGATCTTGCTGACGGCCTGCGGGGTCAGCCGGGTGCGCTCGGCGAGTTCGAGGCGGCTGATGCCGTCCGGCCCGGCCGACCGCAGCAGATCCAGCACCAGCGCGGTGTTGTGGCTGCGCAGGGCCAGCAGGTTCACACCGGTCGTGCGGTCCGGGCGGTGCGCGCCCTCCGTGCCGTCCGGGCGGGCGCCTCCGTTCGTCAGGTTCACGCCCCCATTCTCTCTCCTGCTTGCACTTTGGCAACAGCGTTGCGAAAGTGGAGTTCATGAGTGCTACTCCCCTCCGCGTGGGCCTGATCGGCTACGGCCTCGCGGGCTCCGTCTTCCACGCCCCGCTGATCGCCGCGACCGAGGGCCTCACCCTCGACACGGTGGTCACCTCGAACCCCGAGCGGCAGGAGCAGGCCCGCGCCGAGTTCCCGGACGTCCGCGTCGCCGCCACGCCCGACGAACTGCTCGCCCGGGCCGACGAGCTGGAACTGGTCGTCATCGCGTCCCCGAACAAGACGCACGTCCCGCTCGCGACCGCCGCCCTGAAGGCGGGCCTGCCGGTCGTCGTCGACAAGCCGGTGGCCGGGACCGCGGCCGAGGCCCGGGAGCTGGCCGCCCTCGCCGAGGAGCGCGGGCTGCTGCTCTCCGTCTTCCAGAACCGCCGCTGGGACAACGACTTCCTCACCCTGCGCCGACTGCTGGACGAGGGCGAGCTGGGCGACGTGTGGCGCTTCGAGTCCCGGTTCGAGCGGTGGCGGCCGCTGCCGAAGGGCGGCTGGCGGGAATCCGGCGATCCCGCAGAGATCGGAGGTCTCCTCTACGACCTCGGCAGTCATGTCGTCGACCAGGCGCTGGTCCTCTTCGGCCCGGCGGTCTCCGTCTACGCCGAGGCGGACATCCGCCGGCCCGGCGCGGAGACCGACGACGACACCTTCATCGCCATCACGCACGCGAACGGCGTCCGCTCCCACCTCTACGTCTCCGCGACGACCGCCCAACTCGGCCCGCGTTTCCGGGTGCTGGGCTCGAAGGCGGGATATGTGAAGTACGGCCTGGACCCGCAGGAGGCGGCGCTGCGAGAGGGCGAGCGCCCTGCCGGCCCGGCCGATTCCGCCGACTCCGTCGCCTGGGGCACGGAGCCGGAGGAGCTGTGGGGCCGCCTCGGCTCCGGCGAGTCCCCGCTGACCGGCGGCGGAGAACCCGTACGGACCCTCCCCGGCGACTACCCGGCCTACTACGCTGCGGTGGCCAAGGCACTGATCGACGGCGGCCCGGGCCCGGTGACCGCCGGCGAGGCGGCCGCCGCCCTCGACGTACTGGAGGCGGCCCGCCGTTCGGCACGAGACAAAATGGCGGTGACGCTGTAATGGGCACCCACGAGATCACCCCGAAGTTCACCCCGGAGATCACCCCGACCCTGGAGGAGCTCCAGGGTCAGGAACGGCGACTGGTCTTCCGCCAGTTCACCCACGACGACGCGTGGGCGCTCGGCTCACTGCTGGTGGAGCTGGCCCGCGAGCGCCAGGCGCCGGTCGCCGTCGACATCCACCGCTCCGGTCAACAGCTCTTCCACGCGGCCCTGCCCGGCTCGGCCCCGGACAACGACGCGTGGATCGCCCGCAAGCGCCGGGTGGTGGAGCGCTTCGGCGCCTCCTCCTACCTGGTGGGCGCCCGCTGCCGCGCCAAGGGCACGACGTTCGAGGACTCCTCCCGCCTGGACCCCGACACGTACGCGGCCCACGGCGGCTCCTTCCCCATCAACGTGGAGGGCGTGGGCATCGTGGGCGCGGTGACGGTCTCGGGCCTGCCCCAACTGGAGGACCACCGCTTCGTGGTCGAGGTACTGGAACAGTTCCTGGAGAAGTACCTGGGCTGACGCGCCCCTTCAGGGGCGCGGGGAACTGCGCGACCAGCCACCGACGGCCTTGGCGTCGACGAACAGCCGCAGTTCCCCGGCCCCACAGCGGAGCGCTTACGCGTCTTTGAATTCCTGGCGTTGCCGGCCCAACCCGGAGATCTCCAGCTCGACGACATCCCCGGCCCGCAGGTACGGCTTCGGCTCAGGCGCCCCCAGCGCCACCCCCGCCGGCGTCCCAGTGTTGATGACGTCACCGGGGTACAGCGTCATGAACTGGCTGACATACCGCACGACCTCCCCCACCGGGAAGATCTGCTCGGCGGTCGTGCCGTCCTGCTTCAGCTCCCCGTTGACCCAGAGTTTCAGGGAAAGCCCCTGCGGGTCGCCGACCTCGTCCGCCGTGACGAGCCACGGCCCCAGCGGATTGAACGTCTCGCAGTTCTTGCCCTTGTCCCAGGTCCCGCCCCGCTCGAGCTGGAACTCCCGCTCGGACACATCGTGCGCGACGGCGTACCCGGCGACATGCGCGAGGCCTTCCTCCGCCGACTCCAGGTAGCGGGCGGTACGTCCGATGACGACCGCCAGCTCCACCTCCCAGTCGGTCTTGGCGGACCGGCGCGGAACGAGCACGGTGTCGTACGGGCCGACGACCGTGTCCGCCGCCTTGAAGAAGACGACGGGCTCGGGCGGCGGCTCGGCCCCGGTCTCGCGAGCGTGGTCGTGGTAGTTGAGCCCGATGCACACGATCTTGCCGATCCGTGCCAGCGGCGGCCCGATCCGCAGCCCGGTCGCGTCCAGCGCCGGCAGCTCCCCCGACTCGGCGGCGGCCCGGACCCGGCCGAGCGCGGCCTCGTCGGCGAGCAGCGTGCCGTCGACGTCCGGGACGACCCCGGAGAGATCCCGCAGAATCCCCTCGGGGTCGAGCAGCGCGGGGCGCTCCGCTCCCGCCGTACCGACTCGCAGCAGCTTCATGGTGACTGTCTCCCTCGATCGCGAGCGCCGTCCGACGGGTGCAGCCATCGGATGACTGGTCGATCCTCCAAGCTGGACGTCCGCTCCGCAATACCCGGTTCACGTACTGGACCGTCACCGGCGCCGCCCGGTCCCGGCACCGCTCCCGGCACCCGTCCCGGCCCCGTCCCGTCAGCGGTACAGGAATGCCCGTTCGACCGCGCTCCACGTCGTGCTGGTGATCACGTACAGCGCCGCGGCCAGCGGTACGACGGCCACGGTGACCAGCGTGAAGAAGGACAGGAACGGCATCACCTTGGTGACCGTGCCGAGCCCGGGCACCTCCTGACCGGCGGCGGGCTGGGGCAGCGGCGTCCGATTCGCCCGGACGAAGTTGAAGGACGCGACGGCCGCGACGACGGCGAACAGCCCGAGGTAGACCAGCCCGGCCGCGCCGAACATCCCGTCGCCGGTCAGCGCGTCCGTCCAGCGGCCGCCGAGGGGCGCGGCGAACAGCTCGTGGCTGAGCAGTTCGTTGCTCGCGCCGCCGATCGAGGAGCTGGAGAAGAGGTGGTAGAGGAGGAAGAAGGCGGGCAGCTGGCAGAGGCTGGGCAGCAGTCCGGACAGCGGCGACACCTTTTCCTCGGCGTGCAGCTCCAGCACCGCCCGCTGGAGCCTCTCGGGGTTCTTGGCGTGCTTCTTGCGCAGTTCGGCGATCCTCGGCTGCAACGCCGTCCGGGCCTTCTGCCCGCGGGCGGCCGCCCGGGACAGGGGGTGGACGAGGAGCCGTACGAGCGCGGTGAACAGGACGATCGCCGCGGCCGCGGCGGCGGCGCCGAACAGGGGCTGGAGCAGGTCCGCGAGCTGCTCGACCAAACTGGCGAAAACGGACATGGGTGAGGAGCCCTCCGGGGGTCTCGTCGTGCCGGACGTCGACTTCGTGGCGGCATGACGACCCGCGCGGGGTCACGGAGTTGAGCCGGGCGGGCCGGCGAAGGGTGCCCTACGCGACGGTCGTCGGGAGGGCGTGACCGGGGGCCCTGGGGCGGGGCCGGCCCGAGGCGTCGGGGTCGCGTTGCGGCAGGAAGGCCGTCCGCCTGGCCCGGTCCCTGATGGCCGTACGCACCCGGGTGGGCGGGACGGCGGGGGCGCTGCGGGCGGCGACGAGCGTGCAGACGGCGAGCGCGGAACCGGCGGCGGCGGTCGCGGCGAGCGCGACGGCGGCGGAGAGGCCGCCGGCGTCCAGCAGCAGGACGTCCACGAGGAGGACGAACAGGAGCAGGGCGGGGCGCGGCACGAACCGACTGCGCGTCACGTTCCCTCCCTTCCCTCGGCCCTCGGCCCTCGGCCCGTGGTCCTCGGTTCTCGGTCCTTGGTTATACCTGACCGGCCGGATCCGTTTCGAGCGGCTCCAGGAGCTTCTTCGGCTTCAGCAGCGCCCGGCTCACCGGATCCGCCGGGTCGGGGTCGGCCCCCGGTCCCGGCACCATGAGGACGTCCGGGACCGGCACGACAGTTCCGCAGACGGGACATTCGCCGTACGGGCCCAGCTCGGTGCCGCAGTCCGCGTGCCGGAAGATCCGCAGCTGGGCCTCGCCGAAGTGCTGACGGCCCCACAGTCCGAGCGAGCGCAGGGTCGGCCACAGGGCCGTGCCGCGGTCGGTGACGATGTACTCGTCGCGCGGCGGGGACTGCTGGTACCGGCGCTTCTCGAGGATGCCCTCGGCGGTCAGCGCCTGGAGGCGGGCGGCCAGGACGGCGCGCGGGATGCCCAGGTGGACGAGGAAGTCGTTGTAGCGCCGGACGCCGTAGAGCGCGTCGCGGACGACGAGGAGCGTCCAGCGCTCGCCGACGATCTCCAGTGCCCGAGCGATCGAGCACTCCTGTGTCGCGTAGTCCTTGCCGAGTGCCATGACGTCCACTGTAACCAGTTTCCGACCGTAGGTTCAATGAACGAACCTACCGTGCTAGCCTTCCGACACATGAGTGGGTTCATTGAACGAACTAAGCTTCCGGAGCGCGACGCGCGGGCCGAACGGGGTGTGCGGGCCGAGCGAGGCATGCAGGGCGTGCAGGGTGCGCAAGGTGCGCGGGGCATGGGGGCCGAGCCGGTGCCCGCGTCCCGCCCCGGCGCCACCCTCGCCGTGACCAGCGCGGCCACCGCCCTCGCGCTGATGACCTACACCGCCCCGGCGGTCACGCTCGTGGACACCGCCGCCGAGCTGCACACCGCGCCGTCGGCCCAGGCCTGGCTGCTGAACGGCACCCCGCTGGGACTGGCCGCGGTGCTGCTGGTGGCGGGCAGCCTGGCCGACGACCACGGCCGGCGCCGGGTGTTCGTGTGGGGGACGCTCGCCCTCGCCCTCACCACCCTGCTGGGCGGCCTCGCGACGACGACCCTGCAGTTCACGCTGACCCGGGTCGCGCAGGGCGCGTCCAGCGCGGCGCTGCTCGCGAGCAGCCTGGGCCTGCTGGTGCACGCCTTCCCGGCCCCGCGCGACCGACTGCGGGCGACCGGGGTGTGGGGGGCGTTCGTCAGCGCGGGCATCGCGGTGAGCCCGCCGCTCAGCGGCTCGCTGCCCGACTGGCGGCTGGTCTACTGGCTGCTGGGCGCGGCCACCCTGCTGGTCGCCGTCGTCGCCTCCGGCGTCCTGACGGAGTCCCGCTCCCCGCGCGGCGGCCGCCCGGACCTGCTCGGCGCGAGCGCCTTCGGAGCGGCGACGGTCGCCCTGATCGCGGCGCTGACCCTCGGCCGGGACGGCTGGCTGCGGGCGCCGGTGGGGCTGTTGCTGCTGGCGTCGGCGGTGCTGCTGACCGCGTTCGTGCTGGTGGAACGGCGGACGGCGACCCCGATGATCGACCTGGGCCTGCTCCGCAGAGCGGACTTCGTGGCCTCCTCGCTCGGCGGGCTGGTGACCGGCCTGGCGGTGATCGGCCTGTTCACGTTCCTGCCGACCGTGCTGCAGCGGACGCTCGACATGTCCCCGATGGCCACGGCCTGGCTGTTCCTGCTCTGGTCCGGCCTGTCCTTCCTCGTCGCCCTCCAGGCCCGCCGACTGGCCGGCCGCGTCGCACCGCGCACCCAACTCGCCCTCGGCTTCGCCCTGCACGCGGTGGGCACGCTGACCCTGCTCGGCGCGGTGGACGCGGGTTCCTGGCGCCGGATGCTGCCGGGCCTCGTCCTCGCGGGCATCGGCAGCGGCCTGCTGAACGCCGCGCTGCCCCACCTCGCGGTGGAGTCGGTGCCGACGGCCCGGGCGGCCATGGGCTCGGGGGCCCAGCAGACGCTGCGGTACGTCGGCTCCTGCGCGGGCGTGGCCCTGACGATCGCCATCGCGACCGGCACCGGCGGCGGCCTCGCCCACGGCGCGGACCTGGCGATGACGGTGTCCGCGGGACTGGCGACGCTGGGCGCGGTGGGGGTGATGGCGGTACGGGGGCGGGGGTGACGCGGGCACGCTTGTATCAAGGGTTTGACACAAGATCTCGCTCACGGCATCTTGTACTCACCCTTTGATACAAGTGCTCACCGGGGGATCCGACATGCTCGACACCGTCTCGCCCGAAAGACTCCTGGCCCGTGCCGACCTCTGCGCCCGCTGGGCCGGACTGGCCCTGGGCTTCGTCGTCGTCCAACAGCTGCTCACCATGGGCGGCGACGAGCTCGCCATGCCCTTCGTCTCCGCGGTCACCGCCTTCGGTCTGTGCGCCGTCGGCGGGGTCCTGCTCGGCGACTCCCTCACGCCCGCCCCGCAGGAAGCGGTCCGCACCGCCGGGCTCGCCCCGCGCCGGGTCCGGGACCACGTGCCGCCTCGCATGGCCCCGCTGCTCGTCTTCCAGACGGCCTGCATCGTCGTCCTGCTGACGATCGGGGCCGCCGCGGCCTCCCCCGACAAGGCCGGCCGGACGGGCCGCAGCCTCGCCGTCACCTGCTCCACCGTGACCAGACACCTCGGCCCGTGGCCCGGCCTCTACTACGCCGCCCCGGTCCTCGTCTCCCTCACCCTCGGCACCGCCGCCTGCGTCTGGTCCCTGCGCCGGATCGCCCACCGCCCCGGGGACAACCAACAGCGCCACGACCGCAGTTGGGCGATCACCGGAGCCTGGGGACTGCTGGTCTCCAGCCAGCTGCTGCTCGTCGTCGGGATGATCGCGCGAGTGCTGTTCTACTCGAAGTGCGCCGGAATGCTGGGCAACGTCACGGCCCTGGTGATCTACCCCCTCGGCCTGCTGAGCCTCTTCGCCCTCGGGTGGTCCCTGTTCACCATCGTCGCGCCCCGGGCCGTGGACGATGAGTGAACCCGCCGTCCGCGTCGACACCACCAGCCAGGTGCCGCCGTACGAGCAGATCCGCGCCCAGTTGGCCTCGCTGATCGTCACCGGCAGGCTGGTGGAGGGTGAACGCCTGCCGACCGTACGGCAGTTGGCCGCCGACCTGGGCCTGGCGCCGGGCACTGTGGCCCGCGCCTACCGTGAGCTGGAGGCCGCCGAGCTGATCCGCACCCGCCGGGGCGCGGGCACCCGGGTCGCGGCCCTCCCCGCCGAACCCCAGCACCCGGACGCCGACCGGCTCACCACCCTGGCCCGCGACTTCACCTCGGCGGCACGCGCCCTGGGCGCCGGCACCGAGACCATCCTGAACGCGGTACGGGAGGCTCTGGAACAGCGGTCGTAGGTCTGGAAAGAGCCGGCTCAGGACTTCGGCTTCGTCGAGGTCAGTTCCCCCCAGACCACCAGCCGATAGCGCGAGGTGTACTCGGGCGTGCAGGTGGTGAGGGTGAGATAGCGGCCGGGGGCGTCGTAGCCGTAGGCGGGCTTGGTGAGGGAACGGGGCACGGGCCGGATGACGCCCGAGTCGCGGGGTGAGGTCTGCGGCAGGATCTCGTCGACGGTGTAGACGTAGGTCGCGTTCCTGGTCTCCACCTCCACCTTGTCGCCCTTCTTGAGGCGGTTGAGGTACCGGAAGGGCTCACCGTGCGTGTTGCGGTGCCCGGCGACCGCGAAGTTCCCGTTCTGGCCCGGCTGTTGGGTGCCGGCGTAGTGGCCGACGTACCCCTTGTTGAGGACCTTCTGCTTGCTGGTGCCCTCGGCGACGGGGACCCGGAGGTCGAGGCGGGGGATGCGGAGGACGGCGTAAGCCTGGGACGACTGCCGACTGCCGCCACCGGAGTCGTCTCTCGTGCCACTGCCGTCACCGTCGCTGTCACTGTCACTGTCACTGTTTTTCTTGCTGTCGCCGGCGTTGTCGCCGCTGCCGTCGGTATCGGCGCCGGTGTCGGTGCCGGGGGCTGCCTCCCACTCCCGTTCCAGCGCCTCGACCCGCCGCTCGGCGCCGTCCTTCGCCTCCCGGTTGGTCCACCACAGCTGATGGACGACGAGGAGCAGGACCAACACCCCGGCGGTGACGAGGAGTTCCGCACCGCTCCACAGCACCCGCCGGTACCGGGCGCGCCGTCGCCGGGTGCTGTGCTGTACGAGGGGAATGCGCACGCGGGCACGATAAGGGCAAGGGAACGAGGTCTCCAGAGCGGCGCCCGTACGACCTGGCCGTTCGCCCCCTCGAACCCGTGCGGAGCCAGTTACCGAACCGGGTGCGGAACCGGGTGCGGAACCGGGTGCGGAGTCGACCCCTCCCCCTTTCTCCACAGGTTGGAGAAAGGGCTGTCAGAACTCTCGACAACCCCAGGCGCCACCCCCGATGCTTCGATTCGGCCGAACGGGACCGGCCACGAATCGGAGTGGAGTGACCATGATCCGACGTAGAACACTGCTGGCCGCCTCCGGCGGTGCACTGTTCGGAAGCGCCCTAGCCGCAGGCACAGCTCACGCCGACGCGACGATCTCCGTCAACCCGTCGACGACGTACGGAACTTGGGAAGGCTGGGGCACCTCCCTGGCCTGGTGGGCGAACGTCTTCGGCGCCCGGGACGACTTCGCCGACATCTTCTTCACGACCAACTCGGTGTCCTACAACGGCAAGACCCTGCCCGGCCTCGGCCTGAACATCGCCCGCTACAACCTGGGCGCGTGCAGCTGGAACTCGGTGAGCGGCTCGAGCATGGTGGCTTCCGCCAACATCCCCGGCTTCAAGCAGATCGAGGGCTTCTGGCAGGACTGGAACAACGAGGACCCGACGTCCTCGGCCTGGGACTGGACGGCGGACGCCGCCCAGCGCGCGATGCTCCAGAAGGCGACGGCGCGCGGCGCGACGACCGAGCTCTTCGCCAACTCCCCCATGTGGTGGATGTGCCTGAACCACAACCCGTCCGGCGCGTCGGACGGCGGCAACAACCTCCAGTCCTGGAACTACCGCCAGCACGCCTCCCACCTGGCGGCCGTGGCCCTCTACGCCAAGAACAACTGGGGCGTGAACTTCGCGACGGTCGACCCCTTCAACGAGCCGTCGTCGTCCTGGTGGACGGCGGCCGGCACGCAGGAGGGCTGCCATATGGACGCGACCGTCCAGTCGGCCGTACTTCCGTACATGCGCAGCGAGTTGGACAAGCGCGGTCTGACGGCGACGAAGATCTCGGCGTCGGACGAGACGAACTACGACCTCGCCCGCACCACCTGGAACTCCTTCTCGTCGACGACGAAGGGGTATGTGAACCGGGTCAACGTCCACGGGTACCAGGGCTCGGGCGGCCGCCGCGACCTGCTCTACACCGACGTGGTGACGACGGCCGGCAAGGCGTTGTGGAACTCGGAGACGGGCGACAACGACGGCACGGGCCTGTCGATGGCGAGCAACCTGCTCTACGACTTCCGCTGGCTGCACCCGACGGCCTGGGTCTACTGGCAGGTCATGGACCCGTCGACGAACTGGGCGATGATCGCGTACGACGCGAGCACGCTGGCGGCGGGCGCCGTCACGACGAAGTACTACGTGATGGCCCAGTTCAGCCGTCACATCCGCCCCGGCATGACGATCCTCGACACGGGCGTCAGCTACGCGGCGGCGGCGATCGACAAGACGGCGAAGCGCCTGGTGATCGTGGCGGCGAACACCTCCACCTCGGCCCAGACCCTCACCTTCGACCTCTCCCGCTTCACGACGGTGACGGGCGGCTCGTCCGGCCTGGTCCCCCGCTGGAACACGGTGACGAGCGGAACGGGCGACCTCTACACGGCCCGCTCGGACACCTACCTCAGCGGAAAGACGATCAGCGTGCCGTTCGCGGCGGGCGCGGTGCAGACGCTCCAGGTGGACGGAGTGACGATCTAGCTCGGCTGGGAGCGCTGAGGCAGGCCCGATGCCTGCCCCGGCTCCCCTGGCCTGCAGATATCTCTCCTTTGTCACCCGGCGGCGCTACCGTGTCCCCCATGCGCCCCGACACGCCTGCCGAGAACGTCGACCACACCACCGAAGCGGCACGCCTGGAGCGGACCGCCGGCCTGTATCCCGAGGACGCGGAAGCCCTGCTGCTGCAGGCCGCGGCCCATCTGGAACTGGCCGGCGACCGCCCCGCCGCGACGACCCTCTACGACCGTCTGCTGTCCGCCCCCGAGGGGCTGGACAACGTCCATCTGGTCCGAGCGCTGAAGGCCTCGAACCTGTGGGAGTACGGCCACGAGGCGGAGGCCCGAGCGATCATCGACGGCATCCGCGCCGCGGCGCCCCGCGACCCGGCCCCCTGGGTGATCGTCGCGGAGTCGCTGGAATCCCACGACGAGCTGGAAGCGGCGCAGGAGACGTTCACGGAGGGGACGACGGCACTCCTCACGAACGGGGCGGAGCCCCCGCACGCATCCCACCCCCTCCTCTTCGGCCGCCACCGCGTACGCCGCATGCTGGGCGCCGCCCACGACGACTGGGACGTCCTCGCGGACACCCTCCACTCCTCCCCCGTCTCCCTGGACGAGCTCCACGACCCCAAGCGCGTCTGGTCCCTGGGCTCGGACAACCCGGCGGAACTGGAGGCGGAGATCTCCCGCCTGCGCGCCGAACTGGGCGCATACCGCGAGGAACTGTCCCGACCGTTCCCGGTCGCGGTCCTGCACTGGCCGACGGGCGAACTGGCGGAACTGGTGGCCGCGTACCCGACGCTGGGGGAGGAGTACCCCTCCCACGAGGAGCACCTGGCAGGCATAGAGGAGTCGCTGACCGAACTCGCCGCCTCGGGCACGGCCAACCTCGGCATCGTCACCGGCACAGTGCCGTCCTACGAGGCCTTCGCGGCTTCGGAGGGCACGTCCCCCGCCGACTCGGACCTGCTGCCGCAGTACGCGACGACGCTGGCGGCGCGAGGGCGGGCTGTGGCTTGGCCTCCGGAGCGGGGGGCTGGGTGTTGGTGCGGGTCGGGGTCGGCCTATGAGAGCTGCCACGGGGCCTAAGCGGTACGGGAGGGGGCGTCGTCGCCTCACCCGGATTCGCCGGATTCGTCGATCCGTCGACCGACGAGGGGCGTTGACGGTTCAATGGCGTGGCTGAAGATCCGTCACTCAACCGGTCATGGGGGCTCTGGATGTTGTCGGAAGTGTTGGTCGCGCTTGCCGCTTCGGGCGGAACGGCAGTGGTGACGGCGGCGGGAACAGACGCCTGGGGCGAGACCAGGACGACGGTGGCCCGGCTCCTGGGCCGAGACGGCCAACGGGAAGAGGCGGTGCTCCAGCGCCTCGACCGGACGGCCGCCGACCTCGCCCAGGCAGCCGCCGCAGACGCACAGGGAGAGCTGGAACGGCTGCGCGCCGACGAGTCCGGGTCCTGGACGACACGTTTCCGGGACCTCCTCCAGGACCTCCCGGAGGAGGAAAGGAAGGCAGCCGCCAGGCAGCTGGAGTCGCTGGTCAAGCACGTCCTGCAGCACGGCCCCAACTCCGGCGCCTCCGCCTCGGCCGGCGACGGTGGCGTGGCGGTCGTAGGCGGCGACGTGACGGTCAGGGCGACACACGGGTCGATGGCCGCCGCCGTGGTCCACGGAGGCATGCACATGGACCCTCCGCAGCCGGGGCCGGCCCAGGACTGACCGCCCCCGGCTTGTCAGGTCCACAGCGAGGCAGCCGCAGCGCGCTTCTGGAACGACTGCGGCACGTTCTGAGCTTCGGCGCGCCCAGCACCAGCACCAGCAGTGAGGCGAGGGCCCCACAGACCGCCGCCGCCCACACCACCGCCGTCGCCTCCCACGGGGGCGTGGCAATCGGCCACGTCGACCGCGTCGACATCCGCGAGCGACGTGCCCGGCGCGTGCGGCTGCTGATAGTCCCCATCGTGGTGACGGCCGGAACGATCACGGCCATCGCCCTCCTACCGGACGCACGGGACTCACCCCCTCAGACGGCCCCGGACCGAACCTCTCCGGCACCTTCGCTCTCGACATCGACGTCGGCGCCGCCTTCCGGATCGCCGTCCGCCACCAGCTCCCCGTCGGCGTCTGCCGCGCACGCGACCGACTCCGCGGAGGCGGTGGCCAAGCCGGTACAAACGAATGCCGGGAGCACCCGTGACGCCGGGACCCCGTCCTCCGAGAAGTCCGAGGCCGCCACCCTCTCCCCGGCTTCCGCGTCGACCCTCCGCAACACCTCCAACGGCCAGTGCGTCTTCGGCGACGAGGACGACATCTACCCCGGCTTCGGAACCTGCAGTTCCAGCGACACGTACGCGTGGACGTTGCGCTCCACAGCCAGCGGCACCTTCGAGCTGGTCAACCGGGCAAGCGGCAAATGCCTGTCGGCGCCGTTCAACAACGACTACGCGGCCCAGCTGGAAGCCTGCGCCGGCCCCGGCGGAACCGGCTACGTGCAATGGCAGTTCGGGGCGACCACCTCAGCAGGCAAGACCCTGAAGAACACGACGACCGGACACTGCCTGGTAATCGCCGCCCCCGCCTTCGGCGGCGCGAAGCAGGTGATGGTGACCACGTGTGATGACGGCGAGCCCGAACAGTTGTGGAGGACGGGCGGGACGGCTGCCAGTGGCTAACGGTGGCTGACAGTGCTTCGCCCAGGGGCGTTGACCTGCCCCGAGAGCAGTCGTCGTCTTCGCATGCCGCTTGCCCTGCCCGTTGCGTGCGTCTGATCATGAGTACGCATCGCAGCATGCCGGGAACCGTCAGAATGGGAGGACGCAGACCGGTTCGTATGCCTGCGGGTGCGTATGGCTGCGGGTGGGTATGCCGGTCTGCCTCGCGCCGGGCGTCACGGCCGCGAAGAACAGGGGGGTTTAAGCAGTATGGAAACCGACGATGCGGCGCCCTGCCGCCATGCGGGAGTGCCGCCGACCGCCGTGGTGGGCTCTGTGGTCCGCCTCATCGAGAACTTGGGGGCGCATCCCGAGCTGCTCGCCAGTCATGGGCTGAGCCAGCAGGAGTTCGCAGCCGCCCTGCCCGCCGCCATCGAGCAGATCCGGGGCCGCAAGAGCGCCGGGATCGCCGACCGCCGTGAGTTCGTGACGGCGATGCTGCAGGGGCTCGTGGACAGGGGAGTCGCCACGGCGCTCGAGGTGCCGAAGCCGGGGGACGACACCGTCTACCGGCTGGCGGTCAAGGGGCTCGGGAATGTGGCGATCATCCAGAAGGGCGCCCCCGACGGCGTGCACAGCAGCGTGAACTGGACAGTCCCCGACTGGGCGCAGGAGGCCTACCTCTGGTGGGTCAGCGACGGTATGACGCGCAACCCCGGCAGTGACGTGGTCAAGGGCGTCGGCCGGCTGCGCAAGGTGTTCTTCGAGGATCCCCGCAGGACGCTGGACGGAGTGATCTTCCAGAGCGGTCTGTGCGGCACCGCCGGTCGACGCTGCCCCAAGTCGGAGTACGCCGCGGACTTCGGCGGCCAGAGCGTGCCGCCGCCGTGCGTCTACGTGATGCCGGACCACACGTCGGAGGGATCGTCCTGGAACTGGGACGGCGCCACCCGGCGACAGTTCCCCGAACTGCTGCTCGGCGCCTTCGGCATCCCTGCGGACAAGGCCTCCCTCTTCACCGGCCACGTGGGGTTCCAGAACGGCGAGCGCGCGACCAAGCGCACGGTGATCACCTCGCGGTTCGGCCCCGCCCAAGTCACTACGTTCAGGAGCTGAGCTGTGCACATTCCCCTGGGAGACCCCGACCGCCGCTCCTTCCTGGCCGCGCGTCAGGAGATAGGGCATGTCCCGCTGTCGGCTTGGCCGCGAACGAGCAACAGCATGCGTCTCGTCGAGCTCGACACCGAGTGGGTCCGCTTCTCGACGCAGAACCACCGCACGAAGGCGGAGCAGCAACGAGAGGCCCAACAGCGCGGCCAGGACGACCTGTTCACCTCGGATCCCCTCGGTTCGGCCGCGCAAGAGCTGCAGTTCCTCATCCTGGCCGGGCAGTCGAAGTTCGACGAGCTGACGGGCGACCTTCTGGCGCGCGGCCAGAAGGAGCCGGCGATCGTCACGGCCGACGGCGTGCTGATCAACGGAAACCGCAGGACGGCCGCGCTGCGCACGCTCAAGCGCGACGGTCACCCGCAGTTCGGCTATGTGCGCTGCCTCGTCCTCCCCGCGGACGCGACCCCCGAGGAAATCCTGATCCTGGAAGCCGAGCTCCAGGTCGCGAAGGATTTCCGGGAGGACTACTCCTGGATCAACGAGGCGATGATGATCGCGGAGCTCTATGAGCTGTCGGGCCGCGACTGGGAGCGAACCGGCCAGCGCATGCACCGCAAGTCCGGCGAGGTGCGCACGCAGTACGAGAAGCTCCTGCTGGTGCACCAGTTGGTGAACCAGTCGCAGGGCACTCGGCTGCCCATCGACTTCACGGACAACGAGTCCGCGTTCGACGAGCTGGCCAAGCACATCCGCAACAAGCCGCGTGAAGAGGCCGAGGGAGTCAAGAACGCGTACTTCCTGGCCATAGTCTCCGGCGTCAACTACCGCCAGATGCGGCATCTGCGGTGCGAGGACGCGCAGTCACTGGTCAGCAGGGAACTCGAGAGCGAGCCCGCTCTCGAATCGGTGCTCGCCACCGCGAGCGGGGCGCACGCCGAAGCCGACGAGAACGACCCGCTGAGCGACCTCATGGGAGGCCACGAGCCTCAGGGGTCAGTCGTCGAGGACGTCCTCAGCCTGGTCCTCACCCACCGCCCCGAGGCCGTCGTGCAGTTGTCCGACGGCTCCGCCGTTCCCATGAAGAGGGTGCTGAGCAGTCTGTCCGGTGCGGTCAACGCCGCCGCGCGCGAGGCCGAGGAGAGCAACCGCGAGCAGAACACCGTGGACGCGCCGTTCCAGCGGGCGGAGAAGGCTCTGAAGGAGCTTGAGCGCATCCCCGCGCTGCTGGGCAGGGCGCGCTCCCACTCCGCATGGGACGAGGAGAAGTTCCAGGCCGAGATCGACCGGATCGACAAGCTCGTCGCGGAGCTCCGGGAGACTTCGTGATCTCTGCCGAGCTGGAACTGCACAACCGTCCGGTCGTCGTCCTGCGCCGGCACGAGGGCGCGAACGCCGGCGCCTGGGCACTCCTGGAGGAAGCCCTGCAGCGAGGGGTCGTAGGCGGCTCGCATGACGTGATCGAATCCCGCGTCGACGTCTTCTTCGCCGAACTGGAAGCCGTCGCGGACGCACGTCGGCGCTTCCGCCAGCCCATCGACTTCGGCGACGAGCTCACTCGGCAGCTGCGCGCGCTCGCCGAGGACCGCAAGAAGCGGGACAGGGTCCTGGACGGCGTGTCGGCTGCCGTCCCGGGCGACTTGACGGCCGAGCTCGTCGCGGCCGGGTTCCGACGCGAGCTGAAGCCATTCCAGCTGGAGAACCTGGCACGGCTGACGAGCCTCCCGCACGGCGCCGACTTCTCGGTTCCCGGCGCGGGCAAGACGACGGTCGCGCTCGCCGGGTTCGCGCTGAACCGGGCGCGCGGCGAGGTCGAGCAGCTCCTGGTGATCGGGCCCATCGCCGCTTTTCAGGCGTGGAAGGAGGATGCGGCCGCGTGCCTGAGCCCGGAGCCGGTGCTGGAGGTCCACACCGGACCGCGCACCCTGCTGCGGGACGATCTGGACATCCTGGTGACCAATTACAACCGGGTGGCGTCTGACTACGACCGTATACGCGCCTACGTCAGCCGCCGTCCGACCCAGGTCGTGCTCGACGAGGCGCATCGCATCAAGAAGGGCGAGGCCGGAGTGCACGGCCGTGCCGTGCTCGACCTCGCCTTCGCCGCCCGTCGGCGCGACGTGCTCACCGGCACGCCCGCACCGCAGGGGGCGAACGACCTGGTGGCGCCCATACGCTTCCTCTATCCCGGTCAGGACCGCAAGATCCTGCCCCGTGGCGCGTACACCGAGGCGAACGGTCGGGAACCCGACGTCGTCGCCGAGACCAGCGCCGCCATCCACCGGTACTTCGTCCGCACCCCGAAGTCCCGGCTGGGGCTGCCTCCCACCGAGTTCGAGATCGTCGCCGAGCCGATGGGAGACATCCAGAGGGCGATCTACGAGGCGCTGGAAGGCCGCTACCGGGGAGAGTTCGCGCTGGCGACGAAGGACCGGCGCGACTTCACCAGGCTCGGCCGGATCATGATGTACCTGCTCGAAGCCGCTACTAACCCGGCGCTGCTGGTCGCCGGCTCGGACGAGCACGACCAGTCGGAGTTCGCCCATCCACCGCTGGAAGTGCGCGGCGACGAGGCGCTCGCCGATCTGCTGCGGCAGTACGCCGCATACGAGTCGCCCTGGAAGTACCGCAGAGCCCGGCAGATCGTGGAAGAGGCGGCCGCCCGCGGCGAGAAGGTCCTGATCTGGTCGACCTTCGTGCGGAACCTGAAGCTGCTGAGCGGCGAGCTGAGGGAGTTCAACCCGGCGGTCGTCCACGGCGGGGTGCGTCCCGCCGACGGTGCGCCGCCCGGCGCGCTGACCAGGGACGCGGAATTCGACCGTTTCCGCAACGATCCCGAGTGCCTGGTGCTGCTGGCGAACCCCGCCGCCTGCGGCGAGGGCGTGAGCCTGCACCACTGGTGCCATCACGCCGTGTACCTCGACCGCACCTTCAACGCCGGCCACTACCTGCAGAGCCAGGACCGCATCCACCGGCTCGGCCTTCGCGACGACGTCGTCACCCGCTTCACTCTCCTGCTCAGCCAGGACAGCGTCGACGAGACGGTGAACGGCAGGCTCCGGGAGAAGATCGTCGTCCTGTCCCAGCTGATGAACGACCCCGGCCTGGTGGCGGCCGCCCTGCCCGAACCCGACACCGACGAGAGCGTCCCCGCCGTCATGGACGACGACGCGACGGCGCTCGTACGAGCGTTGCAGCGACGGTCATGAGGCTGCTCCCGAGCCACGGCCTGGCCTTCAGCACGCTGCTCTTGGCCCACGCCGCAGTCCGGGCCCCCCGGACCGACGTCGACGCATGGGCCCACGCGGCGGCCGACCACGCTCCCCACTGGGCTCGCTCGCTGGATCTGCGCGCGACGGCCCGTGCCCTCCTTCTGCACGACCTCGCCCAGCCGACCGACACGGGCGTACAGACGGCAGAGCAGCTGCACGCCGTGGCACTCCAGGAGTCGGGCGCCCTGCAGGCGGCGGCACGCGTGCTGCTGACGACCTCCCCTCCGGCCTGGCTGGCGCTGGCCGTCCGTTCCGGAACCGTCGTACGCGACTACATCCCGGCGGCCGACCTCAGAGCCCTCGCCTGGCTGGAGCCCGACCTGGACGCCTTGCTGCTCGACGCCGCCGCCCAGCAGCGCTGGGCAGACGAGGAGGCCTGGCGCGAGCGTCTGGGAGCGGCGGCTGAGGCGGCGGTCCTGTCCGCTCTGCGCCGAGCAGGCCGCGACGCCGTGCAGGTCTCCCTCGTCTCCGACGCCTACGGCTACGACATCGAGGTGCGCGATCCGCCTGTCGGACAGATCGAGGTAAAGGGCGCGGGGCCGGAGACCCGGGGAACGTTCCACATCACGCGCCATGAGTTCGAGACGTCTCAGCGTCGTCCCGACACCTGGCGCCTGATGCAGGTCGTCTTCCAATCTTCCGCGTTCAGCGCCGACGTCCTGGGCGCCGGACACATCGCGGAGGTGTTGCAGCTCACTCCGCGAGCACTGCGCGAGGTCGTCCCCGAGGACACTCGCGCCTTCGTCTGGGAGCAGTCCGCCCTGCTCACACCGCCCGCGACCGCCTGGAGGCCGGCGGACCTGACGCCGTCGGCGGACTTCAGCGCGGCCGGCCTGCGGCGCCAAGCCCTGCCAAGTCAGAGAGCGAGGCGCTGATCTTCGCGGTCAGTCGCTTTCCGGGCCGTGCGGGCTTTCCGGGCTTCGCCGGCTCTGCGGGCTCTGCGAGCTTTCCGGGGGCGTCGCGGTTCGGCGCTGCTGCGTCCGCCGTGCCTCCGCCACGCTCTTCTCGACCCGGGTGGCCGCCTGAATCGGGTCCTCGTGCTCCCATACCCGGACGACCGTCCAGCCCGCCTCCGCGAGTCGCCGGTCCGTGTCCACGTCGCGCGTCCGGTTGCGCTCGACCTTCGACGCCCAGTAGCCGCCGTTGCGCACGGCGACGGTGTGGTGCTCCGGGCAGCCGTGCCAGAAACACCCGTCGAGGAAGACTGCGACCCGCGCCTTGGTGAACACCAGATCCGCGGTGCGGCGCAGTTCCTTGATCGGGCGGGCGGCGACGCGATAGCGCAGCCCGCGCGCGTGCACCGCCCGCCGCAGTGCCAGCTCCGGCTTGGTGTCGCGGCTCTTGTTGGCGCGCATGCTGGCCCGCACAGCGTCGGAGGAGGCCCAGGATCCCCTCGCGGCCATCGTGCCCTTCTCAACGGCCTCGGACTCTTCCCCATCCATGACCACACCGTAGTCCGGGCCCCAGGCCTGCGTCCCAGGAGACTCCCGAAAACGGTCGGTGCTCGCCTTGCACGCCGTGATTGTCGGTGCCCTCCCGTACCATCGCCGAGTGACCACAGTGCTCCCGTCTGATCTTGATTCCACCGCCTCGACCGCCGCGTCCGCGCCCTTCGAGGTCGCCGAGTTCTTCGCCGGAATCGGCCTCGCCCGGCTGGGGCTGGAGCGCGCGGGAGGCTTCAAGGTCACGTGGGCGAACGACCTGGACGCCCAGAAACACGACATGTACAAGGGTCACTTCACCGACGACGAGGATCACTACGTCCTGCGAGACATCCGTGAGATCGCGGGCGACATCGATTCCGAGCAGGCCCCAGGAAACGTCGACCTCGCCTGGGCCTCCTTCCCCTGCACGGACCTCTCCCTGGCCGGGGGCCGCTCGGGCCTCGCTGGAAAGCACTCCAGCACGTTCTGGGACTTCACCGACGTCATCAAGGCCATGGGCGAGCGCAAGGGCGGCAAGCTGCCTTCCGTGATCGCGCTGGAGAACGTGAACGGCTTCGCAACGAGCCACAACGGCGCCGACATGAAGGCCGCGATCGAGCGCTTGAACGACCTCGGCTACTGGGCCGACGTGGTCACGCTGGACGCGCGTCGCTTCGTCGCACAGTCCAGGCCTCGCCTCTTCGTCGTCGCCGCACAAGAGGAACTGGCCAAGCCCCGCACTGACGATCGCCGGGACACCTCCCTGCGCCCCTCCTGGCTCGACCGCGTTCTCGACGACAAGGATCTGAAGACCCACCGCACCCTCCTGCTCGACGAACCCCCTGCCCTGCGCACCACCGGCTGGACCGATCTCGTCGACCCCGACGTCGACACCGTTGACGATTGGTGGGACGACGAGCGGGTCGCTCACTTCAAGAGCCAGCTCTCCGACGTCAACAAGGCCCGCGTCGAGCTGCTCAGCCGCGAACCCGAACCGTCTTACCGAACCGCGTACCGTCGTACCCGGAACGGCATCCCCGCCTGGGAGATCCGCGACGACGACGTGGCCGGCTGCCTTCGCACCGCCCGCGGCGGCTCCTCGAAGCAGGCCGTCGTCCGCATGCAGAAGGGCAAGGACATGCGCGTGCGCTGGATGACCGCCCAGGAGTACGCCAAGCTCATGGGCGCCCCGGAGTACACCCTGCCTGAGAAGCGCAACCAGGCGATCATGGGCTTCGGAGACGCGGTGTGCGTGGACGCGGTGGCTTGGCTCGCGAAGAACTATCTCAAGCCGCTGCTATCCGGCACCTGGAGTCACGAGCCGGTTCCGGCGCAGCGAGCCGCACTCCCCCAGTAAACGACCCGGCTACGGCTGCTACGCCGTAGCCGGATGTCCATCATCGTTCGCGGCTACCCGTAACAGTCAACGTGAGCAGCTTCTAGGCCAACGCGCATGCGGAAGAGCTAGTCTCGGTTCGATCCGATCATCTGATTTCCGACAGCCGTGAGGACTGCACCGCATGACGAAGCGTTCCGTCCCCAAGCGCTCTGAGCTGCCTGCTCCACAGGTCCAAGACTTCCGGGACCTGCTCAACGGAGCCCTCAATGCGGCGGACCCGCAGGGTAGGAAGTGGTCCGACGCCCAGTGGGGCTGCTATGCGTTCTACGACTATGACGGTGAGCCGATCTACGTCGGGCAGACCAACGAGAAACTTCGCGCGCGGGTGCGCCGTCATCTGACGAACCAGAGGACGGACGCAGTGGCGATGCGCATCCTCGACGTCTTCGAGGTGGCGGAGATGGAGCTGTGGCCGCTCTGGGAGTTCGAGGGGGTCAAGGCGAATGACAGCGATGCCAAGAAGCACCTCGACGCGGTCGAGTACTCGGCTTACCTCCAGGCCATTGAGAGAAGCCGCTTCCACGCGATCCTCAACGAGAAGATCCCGCCACGCTCCCAAAGGGTCGAACTACCGCCGTCTGAACGGTTCGACCTGATCAGCGAGGAAACGCGCCGCGAGCGCGGGCATCCAGACATTCGGATCGCCCGTCGAGCCGAAACGATTTCCCGTCTCGCGGCTGTGGCGCACGAGCGGGGCGAGGTTTCAGAGGGTCTGCGTCGAGCGCTCGTCATCCAAGCAGTGCGCCTTGCTTATCTGGCAGCTTCAAGACTCGCCTTCGTGGAAGGACGGCCTGAACCCGACGCTGCCGCGATCAGCGTCGAAGGACTCGTGGGAACCGTCCTCCAAGAGCACCGGGCACAGCCGACCTTGGACGACGCCGAGTAATGTTCGAGGCCGACACGTCCCTGAAGATCCTTCTTCCGGAGACCCTCCGATCCGCCCGGCCCACCGAAAAGGGCACGCCCCAGACCACCGAACACTCATACGATATCGAGCATGCGAATACCTGCGTGGACTGAGGACGAACTCGTGCTGGCCGGCGCGCTCGTAGTGAAGAACGGCTGGCGCGAGTTGCGGACCAGCGATCCCAGGGTGCAGGAACTGTCGGATCTCCTCCGCTCACTTCCCATCCACGATGCCGAGGCACTCGCGCTGCCGAGCTTCCGCTCTCCCGACAGCGTCAGCCGCAAGACGACCGACTTCATGACCAACCACAAGCCCTACACCGGCAAGGCCACGCGATGCGGCAAGCCTACGCTGGTCATGATCGACGCCTTCACCGTGCGCGAGGCCGAGATGCTCCAAGCCGCTCAAGCTATCGAAGAGGGCATCGGCTCAGGCGAGTTGCATCTCATTCCCCCGCAGCCCGACGAAGTCGACGAGACGGGTGCCAGCGCCGTCGAGGGACGCCTCCTCGCCCGCCGGGCGCTCTCCCGCGAACGAAACCCGAAGCTCCGCGCTCAGAAGATCGCCCAAGTGCGGCAAGGCGGGGGCCCACTCCGATGCGAGGTGTGCGACTTCGATTTCGCCCGCGCATACGGAGACCTGGGCGAGGGCTACATCGAAGTGCACCATGTCACCCCCCTCTATATCTC
Organism: Streptomyces sp. NPDC002623; assembly: GCF_053592635.1. NCBI lineage: Bacteria > Bacillati > Actinomycetota > Actinomycetes > Kitasatosporales > Streptomycetaceae > Streptomyces > Streptomyces sp. NPDC002623. Next base: position 268,832 of record NZ_JBSFWB010000008.1, read on the forward strand.
TGGCAGCCGAGAGACCAAGCTCGACGACCTGGCATGCGTATGCGCCAACTGCCACCGCATGTGTCACAGGTCCAGTGCCGGAGAATCATGGCGCACGCCGGCTGTTCTGCGGGAGTTGATACGCAAGTCCGGTACCGAGGAGGCTTTCTAGACTAATCGATCGCCACCGTCAAGGAACGATCGAGAAGGTCTCGGAGCTCGGAAAGGGAATCCTTGACAGCGATCCACCTCTCCCATGCGTCTCCAACAGACATCTGCTGATAGATCGGGCTGGGGAGACTTTGATAGGGATACTTTCCAGCTGTTGTGGATCTGTGTGCCGCTTCACCTCGACCCGCAGCCAGGCTCTGAAGAGCCGCAACGAGGTTTGAGCATTCTTCCCGCACCAAGGCCTTGCTGAACCCCAAAGGCTCAAGCAAGCGACACAGATCATAGTCCGATATCCCGTGACTGACACCAACCACGTCATCCCGATACCAGTTGCTAACCCGCCCGATCAGCGTCTTCCTGTTCAGTATGGGGACATCGTCGACATCGGCCCGCTTGGGCTTTCCACCACCAGATCTCATCTTCCTCACCTGAGCTGGAGAGGCATAGAAGTCGACGAAATATCCCTGCCCTTCCAACATATTTCCGATGTTCCTCCGGAAATGAATGGTCAGGGCATGGAGACAATGATGCTGCATGGCCTTGTCGTCATCTTGCGCCCAACGAGCTAGGTATTCCAAACACTGCGTCTCCACGAACTCCTCCAGTTCGGAGCTGCAGAGAATAAGGAAAGCCCTGACTCGGACGCGGACATCATCAAAGTACTCGTCCGTCATATCGACTGGATCAGATGCCACTCCACCATCGCTGGTAAGCATCCGCAGTTCCCGTGCGACGGCGTTCACGTTCGACTCAAGCGAGGAAACAGCTTCCCACTCAGTCACCTACGACACCTCGGACAGCGCGATGACACTTCCAGGGAGCTCCGCTTCCAATCCTGACAAAACATGAAGGCGCTGACCCCAGGCCTTAAATCGAGTTTTCACCGCGAGCGGTGTCTTCGTTGTACTGCTGACTGCATCAACGAAGTCGCGATCTCCCTCGCAGAGCAATTGGAACTCGGCTTTCACATCCTCCGCGTGATCCAACTGCCACTGCCTGAGGCCGGAATTGACCAAGAAGTGAATTTGAACGTCAAAGATCGCCCTGTTGAAGGAGCGTTCAAACCTGCCGCGCGTGTACTTCCTGCACGCATCATCACCAAAAATCTGGCGGACAGCGTCGATGGCGGAATCCAGCGCGTCAGCCGCCTTGCGGACCGTCGCGCCTGAATCCGCGTCCCAGGAAGCCGTCAGAGCCCTTGCCGTCCCATCCAGGAAATTCTTAAGATTCCCCTCGTAGGGTTGAACCCCAAAATTAAATGCAAGGAACCTCAGGAGTAGCTCCGCGTCCACCATGCGACGATCCGGCTTGCTCTTATTCAAGAGGGACCTAAGTGCGAGGCTGGCACCAGAACGCTCGTCTACAAAGTCCATAAACTTACCAGGAAAGAGCGCCTGTCGAAGCTCTTGCGGTGAAAGCTTCAGGCTTCCAGAATTGAGGCGATAGAAAACCGTGTACAGGAAATCCTGACTGTGCCACTTGCGTAGCAAAACGGCCCGGATCGTGGCATTTTCAAATCTGACAGCCTCAACCGGATACCCGTCCTGCATCTCATCATAAGTTATGCCGTTGAGCTTCTTGGTCTCCGTGAGGCCGGTGAGCTTCAGCCGCTCGGGAAGCCACTCGACATCTCGCGGGTCAGCCGGGTCCGCGCAGAATTGCCGAATCGCCAAAAGACGCTGCTTGCCATCGATGACCATATACCGGCCAGGCGTGTTCTGATCTTCGGCCAGAACGATCTGCGGTACCGGGTAACGCTGAACCAGTGACTCTATGTACCTGGACTTGGCAACCTTCGTCCACGCGTCTCGACGTTGAAAGCTCGGGTTGAGGTCGATGCGGCCTTTGCGCATCTGACTCACGACGGTCTCAACCGTCCAGTCGACCGTCGTCGTTGCGGCCTCGTCATCGTCCCAAGCGGAAAGGTCCTGCTCGTCCTCGCCGGACTCATCGACGTATTCGTCCAAGTCAGTCATAGCGTGGAGTGTATCTGTCACTGGTTTGCTGCTGTCACTGAACGGCAGGAACAAGCAGCCGCCAACCGCGGCTCAACGTCACGCTCCGACTCGCGACGTTGAGCTCCGGCGATCGTCGAGTGAGCATTGGTCATTGCGGCAGGACGGCGCTCTCCACCTCGAAGTGCGTTTGCGCCTAGTCCAAGGCTTCGTCCACGTCGCGGCCTTGAGCGTGGAGCCAGTGAAGGAGGTCGACGATGGCATCGATCGCCGCCATCTCTGCCACGGTCGCGCGAAGCCGGCTCCGCTGCACCGTCCGGATCAGCTGGCCCTCGCGGTAGAGATCAAGAACCCTCTCGGCTCTTGAGACATGGAGGGTGCCGCGGTGGCCGTAGGGCACTGCCAGCCCAGTGGCCAACTCACACCACGTCACCTTTCGGTCAGCGTGCAGCTGGACGCCCCAGCGGTCAGCGATTGCGTCCACGAGCGCCATGCCTCGCCCGGCCTCGCAGTCGGTGCTCGCATCGAGGAGCGTGGGCAAGGCGCGGGCATCGGTACGGCCAGTGACGACGGTTACTGCCTCACCCGGTACAACATCGAGCGCCGCGCCGACGCACGTCGTCACACTCCTTGCTCCGGTGACGCCGGGGTCCTCTCAAAGTGACCCCCGCCTAGCCTCGGGCACCCCCAAGGTCGGCGTCCCCTGCCCCTCCTCGATCAGCGGCTGCGACCCCAGTACCGCCAGCAACTCCAAGCGTTCCGCGTCCTCCGTTCCCGGTTCCGCTGTGTACAGCATGATGCGGAGGTCGCTGCCGGCGACGGTGAGGACGTCGCAGTCCAGGGTGAGGGGGCCTGCCTGGGGGTGGTCGATGGTTTTGCGGGAGGACTGGTGGTGGGCGACGGTTCCGGAGTCCCATAGTTCCGCGAAGCGGGGGCTTTTCGCTCGGAGGTCCGCGATCAGTTGGCGTAGGTGTTGGTCCGCCGGGTAGCGGGTTGACGCTGTGCGTAGGTCGGCGGTTACCGCGGCCTCCAGTGCTCGGCGGGACTCCGGTGTGTGGCGGACGCGGTCGTCGGAGCCCAGGAACGCGCGCCAGGCGCCGTTGCGTTCGCGGCCGTGGCGTTCGCCCATCAGGGCCGTGTAGAGGGGGTTGGTCAGGAGGAGCGTCCATGACGCGTCCGAGACCGCCACCGGGGTTCCCGTCAGGCGGTCCAGCATGCGGTGCACGCTCGGTGCGATGTACGCCGGCACCGTGCCCTGGCCGGGTGGGACCAGGCCGGCCGTGTGGAACAGGTGTTCTCGTTCGGTCGGGGAGACTCGGAGGGCGCGGCCGAGGGCCTCTACGACCTGTTCCGAGGGGTTCGTCGCCCGGCCCTGTTCCAGGCGGGTGACGTAGTCGACCGAGATCCCGGCCAGCATCGCCAGTTCCTCGCGGCGAAGGCCGGGGGCGCGGCGGTGGCCGCCCGAGGGCAGTCCCGCCGCCACCGGGGAGACCCGGTCCCGCCACCGTCGTACCGTCCGTCCGAAGTCCGTGCTCGCCATGTCACCACTGTGCACCGCCCGCGCCGGGTCTTCCTGGTACCGGCAGTCCCAGGAAGACGGGGCTCCTGGCTGCTCCTCCGCCATCGCCCGCAGCCTGGGGTCATGACCTCAACGAGCGACACTTCAACGAGCACCACCACTACGACGCTGATCACCGGCGGCAACAAAGGGCTCGGGTTCGAGACCGCCCGGCGGCTCGTCGGTGCGGGGCACATCGTCTACGTCGGGAGCCGTGACGCCGAGCGTGGGCGGCGGGCTGCCGAGCGGCTGGGGGCGCGGTGGGTCCGGCTGGACGTCACCGACGACGGCTCCGTCGAGGCCGCAGTCAAGGTCGTCGAAGCCGACGGCGGGCTTGACGTGCTGATCAACAACGCGGGGATCGAGAGCCGGGGCGCCGACAACGGCATCGTCGGCGCCGCGGAGGTGACCGCCGAGCACATGCGGGAGGTGTTCGAGACGAACGTCTTCGGCATGGTGCGCGTCACCCACGCGTTCCTGCCGTTGTTGCGACGCTCGGCCGCTCCGGTCGTCGTCAACGTCGGCAGCGGGTTGGGCTCCCTGAGCCGGGTCACGGACGCGAGCACTCCGGCGTACGCGTATCCCGGCGTCGCCTATCCCGCCTCGAAGGCCACGGTCAACATGATCACCGTGCAGTTCGCGAAGGCGTTCCCGGGCATGCGGATCAACGCGGTGGAGCCCGGGTTCACGAAGACCGACCTCAACGGGAACACCGGCGTCCAGAGTGTCGAGGAGGGCGCTGAGATCATCGTCCGGATGGCACAGCTGGGTGCCGACGGTCCGACCGGCGGGTACTTCGACGCGGCGGGGTCGCTTCCCTGGTAGGTGTGAGTAGGTGTGAGCCATGCCACGGGAACTCCGCCGGGGGGCCGGAGAGGTACAGGTGTGAGCCCCAACGATGACGACGACGGACGTTTGCGCGAGCGGGTGCGGGGCGGGGAGCGTGCGGCGTTCTCCGAGCTGTACGAGCTGTACGCCACGGCCGTGTACCACCATGCCCTTCGGCTGACCGGTGACTGGTCGGTGGCCGAGGAGGTCATGTCCGAGACGTTTCTGGCTGCCTGGCGGGGGCGGGGGGAAGTGGCCGTCGAGGGTGGGTCGTTGCGGCCCTGGTTGTTCGGGATTGCTACCAATAAAGCGCGCAACGCCGACCGGGGGCTTCGGCGGCGGCTCGCCTTTCTTGCTCGGCGGACCGAGGCCGAGACGATCGACGACTTCGCCGAGGACGTCGTCGGGCGGGTCGACGACGCCCGGCGGCTCGCCGAAGTGCGGCGGGTGCTGGGGCGGTTGCGGCGGCACGAGCGGGAGGTCATCGCCCTGTGCGTGTGGGGCGGGCTCGACTACGCGCAGGCCGCCGAGGCTCTCGGGGTGCCCGTGGGCACCGTCCGGTCGCGGCTCTCGCGGGCTCGGGCGCGGCTTCGGGAGATCGTCGGGCGTACGGAACAGCGTATGGAACGGCGCACGGAACTCCGGGGGCGTCGCGGAGAGGTAGAGAGTGAGACCGCGTTCGCGGTCCTGCCCATTCAGGAGGAAGCCCGATGAACTCCAATCCGGAGGAACTCGACGAACTCGGGGAACTGGCACTGCTGTTGCCGGCCGATCCCGTCGAGCAGGGGCTGCCGTCCGGGCGTCACTCCCATCACAAGGACGTTCTGATGCAGCTCATCGACCGTGACACAGCCCTGCCCGGAAGGCGGACGTTCGTGCGGCCCGCCCTGATCGCCGGTGCCGTCGCCGGCGCCGTGGCCGTCGCGCTGGTCGCCGGGGTCGGGGTGGCACGCCACGGTGACGGCGGTACGTCGTCGGTGCGGGCCGGTGCCGGCAGCGCGCCCTCGGGAGGCAGCACCGGCGCCGTCGTGACCCTCGACCGGATCGCCGCCGTCGCCCTGCGGACCGACGTCGAAGCAGTGGGCGAGGACCAGTTCGTGTACGTGCGGAGCAGGACCGCACACAACGAAGGCGTCTTCGAGGGGCCCGTCGAGCTGGGGAAGCTGAAGGAGCGGCAGGTGTGGTTCTCGCAGCAGGCGGGGGCCACGATCGATGTCGGGCTGATCCACGAGGACGGGCAGGACTGGCCGATCGAGGTGGGCGTGGTGGACGGGACCGATCCGAAGGACGCCGGCATCCCCGCCGGGATCGACCGGCCCACCTACGCCTGGCTCGCCTCCCTGCCCACCGATCCCGAGGCGCTGCTGCAGCTGCTCTACGCGGAGACGCCCGAGGACGAGACCCGTAACGACCGGGGCCAGGCCGTCTTCAACGAGATCGGCAACCTCATCGGGGAGCAGATCATGCCCCCCGCCACCGCCGCCGCCTTCTACCAGGCCGCCGCGCGGATTCCCGGCGTGACCGAGCTGCCCGACGCCGTCGACGCGGCGGGACGGCACGGGATCGCGATCGCCCGTGAGGACACGGTGGACGGGACCCGCACGGAGTGGATCTTCGACCGCACCACCCTCGGCTACCTCGGCGAACGCACCGTCTTCAGCCGGGACACCGAGCGGGCCGAGGCGGGGACGGTCCTCTTCACCAGCGCGGTGCTGGAGCGCGCCGTCGTCGGCAAGCGGGGGCAGGAGCCGGGCGAGCGCCGGCGGGCGGGGAGGAGTTAGCCCCAAGGGCCGTCCGGCTCCGTCCTCGGACGGCGCCTCGCCGCCGCGCGGACGCGTTTCGTGCGGCCGTGTTCCGCCAGGAACGCCAGTACGGGGGCCGGGACGCCCGGGGTCTCGGTGAGTCTGCGTTGCAACCAGTCCGAGGCGGCGGACACGGTGGACGCGCTCCAGGAGTGGGCGCTGATGGCCTGCTGGACGAGCGTCCACTCCTGTAGGCGGAGGGTCAGGAAGGGGTCGTCGCCGATGGCCTCCGGCAGTGGGGCTGTCCAGGTGTGCCACGTCCGGTCGTCGGTGCCGGCCAGTTTCGCCGCCCTTGCGTCCAGGTGTCGGACCACCGCCGCTCGGGCCATCTGGCGGTCCGGGTCCTCGGTGAGGATGCGGCGGATCAGCGGTGCCTCTTCTGCCGCCGGGGCCGCGTCGAGGGCCCGCACGTACTCGGCGAACCTCGCGTGTTCCGGGGGTTCGGACGGCTCGGAGGGCTCTGAGGGTTCTGATGGCTCGGAGGGTTCTGATGGCTCGGACGGTTCTGAGGTGGCGTCCAGGAAGTTCTTCATCGCCTCGCGCAACGGTTGTGGGATCGCGGTCGACGCCCCCGCGAGTCGGGGGTGTCATGCCTGCGCGTTAGCCTCGCAGACGTAGGGGATACGGGACCGACCAGGAGGCAGACAGGCATGACAAAACTCGCGAAGGTCGCGAAGGTCGCGAAGGTCGCGGACGTTCCCGGTGCGGTGATCGCCGCCGGTGGACTGGTCGGCGGGTACGGCGTGGCCCGGTGGACGAAGCAGCGGCCGCTGGGCGGGGCCGTCCTCGCCGTCGCGGGGGCCGCTGCGGCGCGGCAGTGGCAGCAGCGGGCGGGCGGGAAGACGGCCGGGGCGCTGACGGTCGTGTACGTCGCCGCCTTCGCGGGGTCGCATCCGCTGGCGAAGAAGGTGGGCGCGTGGCCGGCCGTCTTCGGCGTGGCGGGTGCGGTGGCGGTCGCGTCGTGGGCGGTCGCGGACCGGAAGGGCGCCTGATCGGCCGACGGCCCCAACCTCGGCCTCGGCCTCAACCTCGGCCTCGGCCTCAGGAGGAGTGCGGCGGGTAGGCGCCGTACAGGGACGAGGGCGCCCCGTGACCGGCGGCCTGGCCCGGCATCAGTGGCGCCGGTTCGACGCCGGTTCCTGCCCCGACCGGAACGCCCGCCGGTACCCCTGCGGGCTCGTCCCCACCACCCTGCGGAAGCGCTCCCGGAACGCCGTCGGGGAGCCGAACCCCGCCTGGGCGGCGATGCGTTCGACCGGGTACGCCGTCGACTCCAGCAGGTACTGCGCGCGCCGCACCCGGGCCCGGTGCAGCCAGCTCAGCGGCGTCGTCCCGGTCTGTTCGCGGAAGCGGCGGTTGAGGGTGCGGGTGCTCACGCCGGCCCGCTCGGCGATCCGGTCGAGCGTCAGATCGCCGCCGCAGTTGTCCTCCAGCCAGACCAGCAGGGGTTCGAGGGTCGCCCCGGCGGGCGCCGGTGACAGGTCCTGGACGATGAACTGGGCCTGGCCGCCCTCCCGTTCGAGCGGCATGACCGACATCCGGGCCGCCTGTGCGGCGACCGCCGAGCCGTAGTCGCCGCGGATCATGTGCAGACACATGTCCAGGGCCGCGGCCGCGCCCGCCGAGGTGAGGAACTGGCCGTTGTCGACGTAGAGGACGTTCGGGTCGACCACCAGCTTCGGGTAGCGCTCGGCCAGCTCCCGCGCCGCGATCCAGTGCGTGGTCACGCGCAGCCCGTCCAGCAGGCCCGTCGCGGCGAACAGGAACGCGCCGACGCAGACCGAGGCGATCCGCGTGCCGTTCGCCGCCGCGTCCCGCAGCGCCTCGGCCACGCCGGGCGGTAGCTCGTCCGGCGGGCATTCCACCCCGGGCAGGATGATCGTGTCCGCCTCCGCCAGCGCCTCCAGCCCGTACGGCGCCCGCACGGTGAACGCTCCCGCGCTCACCTCCCCGGAGGCGGAGGGCGAGCAGACCCGCACCCGGTACGCGGGACGGCCGTCGGGCATCCGCGCCCAGCCGAAGGCGTCGATCGGGGCGGACAGATCGAACGGGATTACCCCGTCCAGGACCAGTACGGCGACGGTGTGCATGGCAAAAGCGTAGGCATACGACGGAATACCGCTGGCGAGAATCCGTCGGCCTCTGGCATTTCCGCCGCTTCTGCGAGTTCCCCGTGCCGCCTAGCGTCGGTCCGTGACCAAGTTCCTCCTCGCCGTCCATGTCCTCGCCGCGATCGTCGCCGTCGGGCCCGTCACGGTCGCCGCCAGCATGTTCCCGCCCGCCGCACGCCGCGCCCTGGCCGCGCCCGAGGACGTGCGCGCGAGTGAGACCGTGCGGCTGCTGCACCGCATCTGCCAGGTGTACGCGGCCGTCGGCATCGCCGTCCCCGTGTTCGGGTTCGCGACGGCGGGCGCGATGGGGGTGATGGGCGATCCCTGGCTGATCGTGTCGATCGTGCTGACCGTCCTGGCGGCGGGGGTGCTGCTGGTCCTCGTCCTGCCCCGGCAGGAGGTCCTCGTCGAGAGCAGCGGCGAGGGCGACGGAGGCGGGACACGGGAGACGACCGTCCAACTCGGCATGTTCACCGGGGTGTTCAACCTGCTGTGGGCGACCGTGACGATCCTGATGATCGTCCGGCCGGGGTCGACCACCGGCGCGTAGCCGGGGGCACGGGCCATCCGACTTTTCGTTATCCCCGCGCCCCGCGCCCGTCTCCCGGTCATGCACCTGACTCGACCTCGACAGAACAGCGTCGGCACGGGCGTCGGCACGGGCGTCAGCCGCCGGAGCGTGCTGAAGGCCGCGGGCGTCGCGGGCGGGGCCGCCGCCCTCGGTCTCGCCGCGGCTCCGACCGCCACCGCCGCCGGCTACGCCCACCCCGGCCTCCTGCACACCGGCGCCGACCTGGCCCGGATGGCCGCCAAGGTGAAGGCCGGCGCCGCGCCCTACACCGCCGGCTACGCCAAGCTGACCGCCAACCGGCATGCGCAGAGCGGCTGGACGGCCAACCCGCAGACGACCGTGTACCGGGGCTCGGGCTCGCCCCAGAACTACACGATCCTCTACAACGACCTGCACGCCGCCTACCAGAACGGCCTGCGCTTCCACGTCAGCGGTGAGAGCCGGTACGCGGACACGGCCGTCGCGATCCTCAACGCCTGGTCGGCGAAGCTCACCTCGCTCGCGGGCTCGGCCGACCGGTTCCTCGCGGCCGGGCTGTACGGCTACCAGGCCGCCAACGCCGCCGAACTCGTCCGCGACCGGCCCGACTTCGAGCTGGAACGTTTCCAGAAACTGCTGAGCGGCGTCTTCTCCCCGGTCAGCGAGAGCTTCCTCGTCAACCACAACAACGCGGTGGTCACGAACTACTGGCCCAACTGGGACCTGACCGCCATGGCCTGCGTCCTCGCCACCGGCATCTTCTGCGACGACAGCGCCAAGGTGGAGCAGGCCGTCGAGTACTTCAAGAGCGGCTCGGGGCTGGGCGCCGTCAAGAACGCCATCCCCGTCGTGCACGACGACGGCCTCGCCGAGTGGCTGGAGGCCGGCCGCGACCAGGGCCATGCGCTGCTCGGCGTCGGCCTCATGGGCACCTTCTGCGAGATGGCCTGGAACCAGGGCATCGACCTCTACGGCTACGACGACAGCCGCTTCCTCAAGGGCGCCCAGTACGTGGCCAAGTGGAGTCTCGGCGGTGACGTCGCCTACACCGCCAACACCCGTAAGAAGGGCGCGATCGGGGGCTGGTCGGGCAGCGAGACCGCTTCCGACGCGGCCGCCGTCGACCCCACGATGACCCGGCCGATCTGGGCGATGATCTCCAACCACTACACCAAACGCCGGGGGCTCTCCGCCCCCTACCTCACCCGCATCGCCGCCAAGGCGGCCCCCGAGGGCGGTGGCGGGGACTACGGCCCCAACAGCGGCGGCTTCGACCAACTCGGCTTCGGCACACTGGCGTTCACCCGGGACGCGGAGAGCAGGGCGACGACGGCCGTCCCCACGAAGCCCACCGCCTCCGCCACTGCCTCGGCCACCGCCACCGCGGACGCCTCGGACACCTCGGGCAGCTCCGCCACCCCCTCCCCCACCTCAAGCCCCACCGCGAGCCCCGCCGCCGGCCTGTCCGCCGCCGGGAAGAGCGGCGACCTCGCCTCCACCGGCTCCACCGACCTCGTCGCCTGGACCGCGACCACCGGTCTCACCGCCCTGGCCGGCGGCCTGCTGTTGCTGCGCCGCCGCGCACGGACCCGGGACGCGGCCGAGTAGGAGACCCCGAGCCCCCGAGGGCCCGAGGCCAGGCAGGCACCCAAAACCCTCGCCCGCCAAGCCCCCTACGCCCCCAGCCACCGCGCCACGGTGTAGATCAGCAGCCCCGCCAGCGAGCCCACCACCGTGCCGTTGATCCGGATGAACTGCAGGTCACGGCCGATGTTGGCCTCGATCTTGCGGGTGGTGTGCTCCGCGTCCCAGCTCGCGACCGTGTCGGTGATCAGGGAGGTGATCTCCTTCCGGTACGTCGTCACGACGTGCACCGCCGCGCCCTCGACCCAGCTGTCGACCTTGTCCTGGACCTTCCGCTCGGTCGCCATCCGCGCACCCAGCGACAACAGGGAGGCCCGCACGCGCAGGCGCAGCTCACTGCGCTCGTCCTCCGCCGCCGCGACGATCATGGAGCGGACGGCGGTCCAGACGGACGCGATCAGGTCCTGGACCTCGCCCCGGCCCAGGACCTCGCCCTTGAGCCGCTCCACCCGCGCGCGGGTCTCCGTGTCGGACTGCAGGTCGGAGGCGAAGTCGGTGAGGAAGCGGTCGAGGGCGCCGCGGGCGGGGTGGGTGGGCATGTCCCGCATCTCGGCGCAGAAGCGCAGCAGCTCCTTGTAGACGCGCTCGCCGACCTTCTTGTCGACGAATCTCGGGGTCCAGCCGGGCGCGCCGCCCTGCACCGCGTCCATCACCGAGTCGGCGTGCAGCACCAGCCAGTCGTGCGCCCGCGTCACCACCAGGTCCACCGCCCGCCGATGGCCGCCGTCCGCGACTATCCGCTCCAGCAGCTTGCCGATGCCCGGCGCGATCTCCTGGGCGTCGGCGCGCCGGGTGATGGCCTCCGCGACGACCGCCTGGACGTCGGAGTCGCGCAGCACCGTCAGCGCGCCCCGCAGCGCCGTCGCCAGCTCCGCCGTCACCCGGTCGGCGTGCGCCGGCTCCGCCAGCCAGGTGCCCAGCCGGGTGCCGATGCCGACCGCGCGCAGCCGCTGCCGTACGACGTCCTCGGAGAGGAAGTTCTCGCCGACGAACTCGCCCAGCGAGACGCCCAGCTGGTCCTTCTTGTTCGGGATGATCGCGGTGTGCGGGATGGGCAGGCCGAGCGGGTGACGGAACAGCGCGGTGACCGCGAACCAGTCGGCGAGCGCGCCGACCATGCCCGCCTCCGCGGCCGCCGCCACATAGCCCGCCCAGGCGCCCGCGCCGTGGTGGGAGGCCAGCTCGGCCAGCACGTACACCACGGCCACGAAGAGCAGCAGCCCGGCCGCGGTGAGCTTCATCCGGCGCACCCCGCGCTGCTTCTCCTCGTCGGCGGGGGTGAAGGAGGTCATGGCTTTGTAGGACGTCTTCCGGTCCGGCGTCCCGTCCGGCGCCCCGTCCGCCGCCGCTGCCGCTGCTGCTGCCGCTTCGGTTCGTTCCATTTGCTCCACCCGTTCGGTGATCCCGCGCACATTGTCCCTTCCTGACCGACTCCCGGAACGAATCAAGAGTTCCCGGCGTCTGTCAGGGGGTGACCGTCAAGCACCAGGGCTATGCCCTCCTGTCGGCGATCGTCGCCCTTGTCGTGGCCCTGTCCGCGGCCATATACGTCGGGGCCGCCGCCGATCACGGTCGGGGGCACCGCCGGAGCGCGGACACGGCCGCCGGGGGCCCCGGCCGCGCCGCTCCCGTCTCGACCGGCCTCTGGGCCGGCAGCTGGGCCGCCGCGCCCGTCGGCGGCGAACCGGGCACCGAGGCCGACGGCATGGCGGGCCGCACGGTCCGCAACGTCGTGCACACCAGCGTCGGCGGGACGAGCGCCCGGGTCACCCTGTCGAACCTCTACGGCACCCGCCCGCTGACCGTCAGCCACGCCACGCTCGCCGTCGCGGCCGCCGAGAACAGCGCGGCGGCCGACCCCGAGCGGCTGCGCCGGCTCACCTTCGGCGGCGCCACGACCGTCGTCGTCCCGGCCGGCGAGCAGGCCGTCAGCGACGCCGTGACCGTCGCCGTCCCGGCCGACGCCGACGTCCTGGTCAGCATCTACTCCCCCACCTCCGCCGGCCCGGTCACCTACCATCCGAACACCCGGCAGACCAGCTACGTCGCCGTCGGCGAGGCCACCGAGGACGTCACCGGCGCCGCGTTCACCGCGACCAGTACGCACTGGCGCTATCTGACCGCGCTGGACGTCCTCGGCAACGAGGCCGACGGCACCGTCGTCGCGTTCGGCGACTCCATCACCGACGGCGTCACCTCCACCGTCGGCGAGAACCGCCGCTGGCCGGACGTCCTCGCCGACCGACTGCGCACCACCGCCGACGCCCAGGGGGACGCGCCCCGCTACGGCGTCGTCAACGCCGGCATCAGCGGCAACCAGGTCCTCGTCGACGACGACGCCCGCGGCGCCAGCGGCCTGAACCGCTTCGAACGCGACGTCCTCGACCGGGCGAACGTGAAGGTCGTCGTCATCGACCTCGGCGTCAACGACATCCTGCGCAGCCGGACCCTCGCCGACCCGCAGCGCATCGTGGCCGGACTGCGCACCCTCGTCGACCGCGCCCACGCCCGCGGCGTCAAGGTCGTCGGCGCCACCCTCACACCGTTCCGCGGCCACGCCCGCTACACCGACGCCCGGGAGGGCGTCCGGCAGCAGATCAACCGGGCGATCCGGACCGGCGCACTGTTCGACGAGGTCGTCGACTTCGACAAGGCCCTGCGCGACCCGTACGACCCGCGCAGCTTCCGCTCCGAGTACGACTCCGGCGACCATCTGCACCCCAGCGACCGGGGCTACCGGAAGATGGCGCAGACCGTCGACCTGGCCGAGCTGACGGGGTCCGCACCCGCCCGGCTGTAGGGCGGAGGGGACCGAGAAGGAGCTGCGGGGCTCAGTCCTCGCCGGAGCGCAGCTCGCGCTTGGCCGCCTTGCGCGCCAGCTTCTCCTGCCGCCGGGCGGCCCGCGTCTTCTTGCGCTCGATACCGACCCCGCCCCAGAAGGCGAACCCGGTGACGATCACCCGCGGCGCCCCCGGATCCCCCAGGACACCGCTCTCCCCCTCGTCGAAGCCGCCCATCACACCGATGCCGCGGACCGCCACCTCGACGCCCGGCGGCACGGTGATCTGCATCCCGCCCATGATCGCGACGCAGTTGATCACGACCTCGTCGGCGGCGAAGTCCGCCTCGCGCAGGTCGATCTCACCGCCGCCCCAGAAGGCGAAGCAGTTGAAGCGCCGCGGGACCGTCCAGCGGCCCCTGCGCTGGAAGCCGGACATCACGGCCACGCCCCAGGTCGACGAACCATTGCCGCCCACCACCCGCCCGGCCCAACTCCCGTCCGCCGCCGGCTCCTTGCGCAGCGACGGGACCGGCGGGGGCGCGACTCCGGCGACCGGCAGGTCCCGGGTGATCGGCGCCAACTCCCCGTAGGTGCGCGCCTTGTACGTCTGATCCAGCCGCTCCTCGAACTCCGCCATGTCGAGACGACCCTCCGCGAGGGCGTCCCGCAGGACCTCGGAGACCCGCTCACGATCGGCGTCGGAGGCGCGAAGGTCCGGGGGGCCCGGCACTGCGTCGTCGGTCATGTCAGCAGCCTACGATTTCCCGGGCCCGGGCACTACGGTCGACCGCCCGGCCGCCGGCCCGTCGTGCCGGCGCTCCGCGTACATCTTCGCGATCACCGCCTCGATGTCCGGCTCCCGCACCGACAGGTCCACCAGGGGATAGTCGGCCGCGATCCGGGCGACCAGCGGCGCCGCCGAATCCGACGCCGGGAACGCCAGCCACTGACGCGGACCGTCCACCTTCACCACCCGCGCCGCCTCCCCCACATCGATCGGCGGCAGCTCCCGCTCCAGGTCCACCACCAGCGTCCGCTCGCCGTCGCCCGCCTCGTGCAGCCCGGCCAGCGCGCCGTCGTAGACGAGCCGCCCGTGGTCGATGACCATCACCCGGGAGCAGAGCTGCTCGATGTCCTGGAGGTCGTGCGTGGTGAGCAGCACCGTCGTGCCGCGCTCGGCGTTCAGCTCCCGCAGGAACTCCCGCACCCGCGCCTTGGAGACGACGTCCAGACCGATCGTCGGCTCGTCGAGGTAGAGCACCTCGGGATCGTGCAGCAGGGCCGCCGCGATGTCGCCGCGCATCCGCTGACCGAGCGAGAGCTGACGGACCGGGACGTCCAACAGGGCTCCGAGGCCGAGGAGTTCGACCAGGCTGTCGAGGTTCTCCCGGTAACGGGCCGCCGGGATGCGGTACATGCGGTGCATCAGCCGGTAGGAGTCGATCAGGGGCAGATCCCACCACAGGGTCGTGCGCTGACCGAACACCACCCCGATGCGGTGCGCCAGCCGCGTCCGCTCGCGGGAGGGGTCGATGCCGGCCACCCGCAGCCGGCCGCCGCTCGGGGTCAGGATCCCCGTCAGCATCTTGATCGTCGTCGACTTCCCGGCGCCGTTCGGACCGATGTAGCCGACCATCTCACCGCGCGCCACCGTGAAGGAGATCGCGTCGACCGCCCGCACCTGCCGCAGCTCCCGCTTCAGGAAGCCGGCCTTCTTCCGCACGTCGAAGACCTTCTCGACGCGGTCCAGCTCGATGAAAGCGTCCGTGGCGCCCGTACCGTCCGCAGCCGCCGCCGTGTCCATGGTGTCCCTGCCGCCCATCGTGGCTAACTCCCCGTACTCCGATACGACCTGAGCCCCGTCCGCCAGGCCAGTCCCGCCGCCGCACAGCACGCGGCCGCCACCAGCGGCGGAGTGAACGCCGCCCACTCCGGCAGCCCCAACGGGTACGGCCGCCCCAACACATAGGCCGCGGGCACCCAGTTGACGAAAGCCAGCGGAAACACGAAGGTCACCCCCCGCACCAGCTCCTTGCCGAAGACCGTCGGCGGATACTGCAACAGCGTCTGGCCGCCGTACGTGAACGCCGACTGCACCTCCGACGCGTCCTGCGCCACGAACTGGAAGGCCGCGCCCGCCACCAGCACCGCGGAGAAGATCACCCCGCCGCAGACCAGCGTCACCGGCACCAGCAGCGCCTTCACCGGCGTCCACGCCACGTCCATCGTCACCAGCGCATAGCCCAGCACCAGAGCGCCCTGCATGATCCGGCTGACCCGGCGCAACGCGAACCGGTCCGCCGCGACCTGGGCCAGCAGCGGCGCCGGCCGCACCAGCAGCGTGTCCAGCGTGCCGTCACGCACGCGCGTGCCCAGCCGGCCCGCCGACCCGATCGCCAGGTCCGCCAGCCCGAACGACATCGCCGACAGCCCGTACAGGAACGCGATCTCGGGCAGCGTGTACCCGCCGAGCGTGTCCACCTGCGAGAACATCAGCAAGATCGCGACAAAGTCCAGACCGGTCACCAGCAGCCCGCCCACCACGGTCATCACGAAGGACACCCGGTAGGTCAACGTCGACCGGATCCACATCCCGGCGATCAGCCGATAGGCCCGCAACCCCTCCGCCAGCCGCCCGCTCTCACCCACCCTGGACCACCACCCGCCGCGTCGCCGCCCCCTGCAGCACCCGCCCCACCGCCAGCAGCACCACCGCCCACACCGCCTGGAACGCGAACGCGGGCAGCGGATCGGCCTCGCCCATCAGCACATCGGCCGGCATCTGCAACAGCGCCGCCCACGGCAGCAACGCCACGATGTCCCCGTACGGCTGCGGAAACGCGTTCAGCGGCAGCGCCATCCCCGAACAGAACATGCCCGTCACCATCAACACCTGCAGCGCGCCCGTGCCGTCCAGCAGCCAGAACCCGCTCAACGCCACCAGGAACCGGATGCCGTAACTGACCAGCATCGCGAGCGCGACCGCCACCAGGAACGCCAGCCAGGTCACCGGATCGTCCGGCAGCGCCGTGGGAAAGACCAGCGCCCCGAACACGAACGGGATCACCCCGCGCCCCAGCAACTGGAACAACGCCCGCCCCATGTCGCTCGCCAGCCACCACACCTGAAGGTCGGCGGGCCGGTACAGGTCGATGGCGATCTCACCCGTGCGGATGCGCGCCATGAGGTCGGCCTCGAAGCCGCCGCCCTGGATCGCCAGCGTCGCGAAAAGCGCCTGCCCCAGCCACACATAGGTGACCGCCTGCGCCTGGTCGTAGCCCCCCAGGTGCGGCCGCTCGTCCCACAACGCCAG
The DNA here is from genome assembly GCF_053592635.1 of Streptomyces sp. NPDC002623. Taxonomy (NCBI): domain Bacteria; kingdom Bacillati; phylum Actinomycetota; class Actinomycetes; order Kitasatosporales; family Streptomycetaceae; genus Streptomyces; species Streptomyces sp. NPDC002623. Next base: position 285,525 of record NZ_JBSFWB010000008.1, read on the forward strand.
GTATGTGTAGACGAGGATCAGGCCGAAAACGGTGTTCGTGAACACACCGGCGGCCGTGGCCACCCGGTAGGTCGCGTACCTTCTGAAACCCCCCGCCGCGACGGCCGCGTACAACCGCGCCGATCCCAAGGCAACCGTCCCTTCTCGCCCGCTGGGCACCCCTGGCACCCGCACGACACCGAAGCGCAGGAGCCTAGTGCGCCGGTCCGGGCGCGTGCCATGCGTTTTCCGCCGCAACACGCGCCGATTGTCGGGAACGGAACGCTTGGTGCGAGAGTCTTCAAGAGGGGGCGCAGAACGCGTACGCGAAGTATGGGAACGAACGACGACGTACGGAAACGTACGGTGCGAAACAGGAGTCCGAGCAACACATGAGTGACGAGCCACAGCCGCAGCAGCCGACCGAGGGCTCAGCACCCGGAAAGCCGGAGGCCTCAGACGGGGGGAGCACCGCAGTGGGGAAACGACCGCGACGCACCGGCTGGCGCCGGCTCCTGCCCACCTGGCGGATGGTGCTCGGCATGTTCGTCCTCGGCGCCGCCGTGCTCGCCGGCCTGTTCTTCCTCGGCTACTCGATGGTCAAGATCCCGCCGGCCAACGCGCTCGCCACCAAGCAGTCCAACGTCTACCTCTACGCCGACGGCACCGAGATCGCCCGCGACGGCACCGTCAACCGTGAGAACGTCGACCTCGCGCAGATCTCCAAGGACGCCCAGCACGCCGTCCTGGCCGCCGAGGACCGCGACTTCTACACCGAGTCCGCGATCGACCCCAAGGCGATGCTCCGGGCCGGCTGGAACACCGCCACCGGCAAGGGCAAGCAGTCCGGCTCCACCATCACCCAGCAGTACGTGAAGAACTACTACCTCGCGCAGGAGCAGACCGTCACCCGCAAGGTGAAGGAGTTCTTCATCTCGATCAAGCTGGACCGCGAGAAGTCCAAGGACGACATCCTCGAGGGCTACCTCAACACCAGCTACTTCGGCCGCAACGCCTACGGCATGCAGGCCGCGGCCAAGGCCTACTACGGCGCCGACGCCTCGAAGCTCACCCCCGCCCAGGGCGCCTACCTCGCCGCGCTCGTCAACGCGCCCAGCGAGTACGACATCATCGCCCACCCCGAGAACAAGGCGGCCGCCGAGGCCCGCTGGAACTACGTCCTCGACGGCATGGTCACCAAGGGCTGGCTCAGCCAGGCCAAGCGCACCGGCATGGCGTTCCCGGCGGTCAAGGAGACCTCCGGCGCCGACACCGGCATGTCCGGGCAGCGCGGCTACCTCGTCACGGCGATCAAGGACTACCTGAAGAACAACAAGATCGTCACCTCGGACGAGCTGGAGGCGGGCGGCTACCGCATCACCACCACCCTGGAGAAGGCCAAGCAGGACGCCTTCGTCGACGCCGTCGACGACCAGCTCATGTCCAAGCTCGACACCAAGAAGCGCAAGGTCGACTCGTACGTCCGCGCGGGCGGCGCCGCCGTCGACCCCAAGACCGGCAAGATCCTCGCCATGTACGGCGGCATCGACTACGTCAAGCAGTACACCAACAACGCCACCCGCCAGGACTTCCAGGTCGGCTCCACGTTCAAGCCGTTCGTCTTCACCTCGGCCGTCGAGAACGACTCCACCACCCAGGACAACCGCCAGATCACCCCCAACACGATCTACGACGGCACCAACAAGCGTCCCGTGCAGGGCTGGACCGGCAGCGTCTACGACCCCGAGAACGAGGACTACGTCAACTACGGCGACATCAGCGTGCGCACCGCCACCGACAAGTCCGTGAACTCGGTGTACGCGCAGATGGCCGTCGACGTCGGCCCCGCGAAGGTCAAGCAGACCGCGATCGAGCTCGGCCTGCCGACCGACACCCCCGACCTCCAGCCCTACCCCTCCATCGCCCTCGGCACGGCCAACGCCAGCGTCCTGGACATGGCCCAGGCGTACGCGACCCTCGCCAACCACGGCAAGCACGGCACGTACACGATGATCGAGAAGATCACCAAGGACGGCTCCGACGTGCTGGAGCTGCCCGAGCAGAAGGCCTCCCAGGTCATCAGCCGCGAGGCCGCCGACACCACCACCTCCATCCTGCGCAGCGTCGTCCAGCAGGGCACCGCCACCGAGGCCCTGGCCGCCGACCGCCCCGCCGCCGGCAAGACCGGCACCGCCGAGGAGGACCAGGCCGCCTGGTTCGCCGGCTACACCCCCGACCTCGCCACCGTCGTCGCGGTCATGGGCCAGGACCCGGAGACCGCCCACCACAAGTCCCTCAAGGGCGTCATGGGCCTGGCCCGCATCAACGGCGGCGGCGCGCCCACCCAGATCTGGGCCCAGTTCACCAAGAACGCCCTGAAGGGCACCCCCGCCACCGACTTCAACCTCCAGATCCAGGAGGGCGGCGAGGAGTCCGCCTACCCCTCCGCCCCGGCCACCGACGAGGCCAGCGCCAGCCCGGACGACAGCGCCACGCCCGGCGCCGAGACCGCCCAGGGCCAGACGCAGGGCCAGGGCAACACCCCGGGCACGACGACCGGCACCACCAACGCCGGCACCACCGCGGGCAACACCTCCACCGGAACGACCACCGAGGGCAGCACGACCGACGGCAGCACCTCCACCGGCACCACCGCCGGCGACACCAGCGCAGGCACCACCACCGAAGGCAGCACGACCGAGGGCAACACCTCCACCGGCACCACCGTCGGCGCCTCGGGAGGCACCCCGGGCGGGGACAGCACGGGAACGACGACGGGCGCCAGCCCATAGCGTCCGCGGAGAGCGTGGCAGGTCAGTGCCCGCCGGTCGCCTTGAGTCCCACCACGGCGACCAGCAGCAGACACACGAAGAAGATCCGGGCGGCGGTCGCCGGCTCCCCCAGCACCACCATGCCGAGCACCGCCGCCCCGGCCGCCCCGATCCCCACCCACACGCCATAGGCGGTGCCGATGGGAAGGGTCCTGGCGGCGTGCGACAGCAGGACCATGCTGGCGACGATGCCGGCGCCGGTGAACAGACTGGGGACGAGCCGGGTGAACCCGTCCGTGTACTTCATCCCGATCGACCAGCCGACCTCGAGCAGACCGGCGACGACAAGCAGAACCCAGGCCATGACAGGCACCTCCGAGACACGAACTCCATCAGGGGTGCGTCGTCTTTGCGGCGCCGGCAGGTCCTGGCAGACCGGCCTGCGGCTTCCCGGTACGGCGCGTCTCGTCGGGCTCCTTCGAATGTAGCAAAGAAACGACAAAAAGGGCCGGTGACGATGGTCACCGGCCCTTACGACTGCAGATTTACAGATACAACCCGGTGGTGTCCTCGGACCCCTCGAACCGGTCCGCCGCCACCGCATGCAGATCGCGCTCCCGCATCAGCACGTACGCGACACCCCGCACCTCGACCTCCGCACGGTCCTCCGGGTCGTACAGCACCCGATCCCCCGGCTCCACCGTCCGGACGTTCTGCCCCACCGCGACGACCGCCGCCCACGCCAGCCGGCGACCGACGGCCGCGGTGGCGGGAATCAGGATGCCGCCACCGGAACGCCGCTCGCCCTCACCGGCCTCCTGCCGCACGAGCACACGGTCGTGCAGCATCCGGATGGGCAGCTTGTCGTGCTGGGAACTGGGGTCGATTCTGTTGGCGCTCACAGCACTGAACCTACCTGCCCGAAGCGGAAACGTAAGCGCGAGGTCAGCCCTTGCGGCGACGGGCGCCGAACGCAAGCAGTCCGACGACGCCGACGACCACCAGCGCAACGGGCACGACACGCTCCAGCCGCGGCGCGCCCTCCTCGTCCACGAACTGCGCCCGCACCTCGCTCACCACCCGGTTGACCTGCACATAGGCCTTCCCCAGGGTGTGATCGACGTTGGCGACGACCTTCGCCTTCGCATCCCCGACGATGGTCTTCGGATGCACCCGCACCCCGATCTCGTCCAGCGTCTCCGCCAGCACGTCTCGGCGGGCCCTGATGTCCGCCTCGATCTGCGCCGGGGTTCTGGTGTCCGACGTCTCCGCCACGGTCTCGGCCTCCGAAGGTCAGATGCTGCGTTTTGCTGCTGCTCCGGACAGTCTGTCAGTTCTTCCGTGCGCCGCACTGTCAGGACCCCCCGATACGCTGGAGGGATGAGCGAGCGACTCGAGCCCGGGGACGTGGCCCCCGCCTTCACCCTGTCCGACGCCGACGGCAACCAGGTGTCCCTGTCGGACCACAAGGGCCGCAAGGTCATCGTCTACTTCTACCCGGCCGCCCTGACCCCCGGCTGCACGAAGCAGGCCTGCGACTTCACGGACAACCTGGACCTCCTGGCCGGCGCCGGTTACGACGTCATCGGGATCTCCCCGGACACCCCCGAGAAACTGGGCAAGTTCCGCGAGAAGGAGTCCCTCAAGGTCACCCTCCTGGCCGACCCCGACAAGACCGCGCTGGACGCGTACGGCGCGTTCGGCGAGAAGAAGAACTACGGCAAGACGTACATGGGCGTCATCCGCTCCACGATCGTCGTGGACGAGGAGGGCAAGGTCGAACGAGCCCTCTACAACGTCCGCGCGACAGGCCACGTAGCAAAGATCATCAAGGACCTGGGCATCTGAGGTCCCGCCTACGCCGGTCAGCGGCCCGTATCGGAACGACTCCGACGCGGGCCGCTCTACGCGTGCGCGTACTGCACGGCAGAAGGCGGCAAGCAACTCCCGGTACGATGACAGGCAGCCAGCGGCGGTGGTGCAATGGCGACACAGCAGACTTAGGATCTGTGGCCCTTGATCGGGCTTGAGGGTTCGAATCCCTTCCGCCGCACATGAACGGCCTGCGAATCGAAGGATCGATGCGCAGGCCGTTTCCGTGCGATGACTCAGCCCAACAGCTCCCGCACCACCGGTACCAACCCCCGGAACGCCTTGCCCCGGTGGCTGATCGCGTTCTTCTCTTCCGCCGTCAGTTCCGCGCAGGTGCGCGTCTCGCCGGTCGGTTGGAGGATCGGGTCGTAGCCGAAGCCGTTCGTGCCGGTGGGGGTGTGGCGGAGGGTGCCCGTGAGGCGGCCTTCGACGACGCGTTCCGTGCCGTCCGGGAGGGCGAGGGCCGCGGCGCAGGCGAAGTGGGCGCCCCGGTGTTCCTCCGGGATGTCGGAGAGTTGGGCCAGGAGCAGGTCGAGGTTGGCCCTGTCGTCGCCGTGGGTGCCGGACCAGCGGGCCGAGAAGATGCCAGGGGCGCCGTTCAGGACGTCGACGCAGAGGCCCGAGTCGTCGGCGACGGCCGGGATGCCGGTGGCCTGGGCGAGGGCGTGGGCCTTGAGGAGGGCGTTCTCGGCGAACGTCACTCCCGTTTCCTTGACGTCGGGGATCTCGGGGTAGGCGTCCGCGCCGACGAGGTCATGGGGCAGGCCTGCGTCGGCGAGGATCGACCTGAGTTCGGTGATCTTTCCGGCGTTGCGGGTGGCGAGGATCAGGCGGGTCATGTCCCCCAGTATCCCCAGTCCCCCAAGGGGTTTCCTACGGCGTATCTCTTACGGCGTGCAGACCTTCGTCAGTTCGCCTGCCGCGTCCGTGACCGGGCTGAGGTCGGGGGTGTTGTCGCCGCTCTCGACCGCCTTGCGGACGTTGGTGACGGCCTCCTGGAGGTCGTCGACCGCCTTGTTGACGTCGGTGTTGTCCGTCTTGTCGCCGATCTCGTCGAGGTTGTTCTCGATGGAGGTGAGCGACTCCTCGGTCTGCGTGGGGTCGTTCGCGGCGTTCTCCACGGCCTGCTGGAGGTCGGTGACGCTGTCGGCGATGGCGTCGGCGGTCTGGACGCAGTCCAGGGCCTTGTTGACTGCGTCGCAGCCGGTCGTCGTCAGACCCAGGCTCAGGGCGACGGCCGCCGTGGTGGCGGCTATGACGGTACGACGACGCCGGTGTGGGCGTCGGCTCGCGGCCGTGGACATATAGGTGTTCCTCCCCGTCGGTGTACTGGCAAAGACGCCCTGACGGGCGGGCCGGTTGCCCGCGTCGCCAGGACGTCTTGGTGTTCCCTTTACTTTTCCAGGACCGTATCAAGTGCCGTGCGCTGCAGGACAGCCAGTTCCGCGCAGCCGGAAACGGCCAGATCGAGGAGGGAGTTGAGTTCGTCGCGGGCGAACGGCTCGGCCTCGGCGGTGCCTTGGACCTCGACGAAGCGGCCGTCGCCGGTGCAGACGACGTTCATGTCGGTCTCGGCGCGGACGTCCTCCTCGTAGCAGAGGTCCAGGAGCGGGATGCCGCCGACGATGCCGACCGAGACCGCGCTCACCGTGCCGGTGAGGGGCTGGCGGCCGGCCCTGATCAGCTTCTTGCCCTGGGCCCAGGTGATCGCGTCGGCGAGGGCGACGTACGCGCCGGTGATGGCGGCGGTGCGGGTGCCGCCGTCGGCCTGGAGGACGTCGCAGTCGAGGACGATGGTGTTCTCGCCGAGCGCCTTGTAGTCGATGACCGCGCGCAGGGAGCGGCCGATGAGGCGGGAGATCTCGTGGGTGCGGCCGCCGATCTTGCCGCGGACGGACTCGCGGTCGCCGCGGGTGTTGGTGGCGCGGGGGAGCATGGAGTACTCGGCGGTGACCCAGCCCTCACCGCTGCCCTTGCGCCAGCGGGGGACGCCCTCGGTGACGGAGGCGGTGCAGAAGACCTTGGTGTCGCCGAAGGAGACGAGGACGGAGCCCTCGGCGTGCTTGCTCCAGCCGCGTTCGATGGTGACGGGGCGGAGCTGTTCGGGGGTGCGGCCGTCGATGCGTGACATGGGATCGAGCCTAGCGGGACATGCGGGAGGGGCTCCGCCCACATGGGAAGGAGCCCCTGCCGGGGGAGCCGGGCGGCTCACATCATGTCTTCGATCTCCGCTGCGATCGGGTCTGCGTCGGTGCCGATGACGACCTGGATGGCGGTGCCCATCTTGACGACGCCGTGGGCGCCGGCGGCCTTCAGGGCGGCTTCGTCGACCAGCGCGGGGTCGTTGACCTCGGTGCGCAGCCGGGTGATGCAGCCCTCGATCTCTTCGATGTTGTCGAGGCCGCCGAGTCCGGCGACGATCTTCTCAGCCTTGGTGGCCATTTCGGTCTCCTTACACGTGACGCACAGTTGGCCCATCTTCGCGAGCGATTGCGCCGTGTGTCCCGAAGGATGACCTCACAGCAACCCAATCGTCCGTAGCTGGTCTACACCACCTGACAGGCGGTCGCCAAACGATGAGTGCCGAGAGCGCCGGGACGGCCGTCAGTCCCGCCCGTCAGCGCTGGAACAACGCGTTCCAGGGGTTGCAGAAGATGGGCCGCAGTCTTCAGCTGCCGATCGCCGTGCTGCCGGCCGCGGGCATTCTCAACCGGCTGGGCCAGCCTGATGTGTTCGGGGACGACGGGCTCGGCTGGACGAACGTGGCGAAGGTGATGGCGGGTGCGGGTGCGGCGCTGCTCGACGGCTCCCTGGGGCTGCCGCTGCTGTTCTGCATCGGTGTGTCCATCGGCATGGCGAAGAAGTCGGACGGTTCGACGGCGCTGGCGGCGGTGGCGGGGTTCCTCGTCTACTACAACGTGTTGCGGCAGTTCCCGGAGGACTGTGGGCCGGGTTCGAAGGTGATCCCGAACATCGGGTGTCAGGCGACCGACAACACGGTGGGGGCGTTCGCGTACCAGAATCCGGGGGTCTTCGGCGGGATCGTGATGGGTCTGCTGACGGCCTTCTTCTGGCAGCGCTATCACCGCACGAAGCTGGTGGACTGGCTGGGCTTCTTCAACGGCCGGCGGCTGGTGCCGATCATCATGGCGTTCGTCGCGATCGCGTTCGCGGCGTTGTGCCTGTGGGTATGGCCGCCGATCGGTGACGCCCTGGAGAGTTTCAGCGACTGGCTGGACGGGCTGGACGCGTGGGGCGCCGGCATCTTCGGCCTCGCGAACCGGGCGTTGCTGGTGATCGGTCTGCACCAGTTCCTGAACGTGCCCATCTGGTTCCAGTTCGGCAGCTACACCAAGCCGGACGGCACGGTGGTGCACGGTGACATCAACATGTTCCTGGCGGGCGATCCGGACGCGGGGCAGTTCACCTCGGGTTTCTTCCCGATCATGATGTTCGCGCTGCCCGCGGCGGCGCTGGCCATCACGCACTGCGCGCGGCCGGCGCGGCGCAAGGAGGTCGGCGGTCTGATGCTGTCGGTCGCGCTGACGTCGTTCGTCACCGGCATCACGGAGCCGATCGAGTACTCGTTCCTGTTCGTCGCGCCCTTGCTGTACGTGGTGCACGCGGTGCTGACGGGTGTGTCGATGGCGGTGACGTGGGGGCTGGGCGTGCATGACGGTTTCAGCTTCTCCGCGGGGCTCATCGACTACGTCATCAACTGGAATCTGGCGACGCGGCCGTGGGCGATGATCCCGATCGGTCTGGGTTTCGCGGTCGTCTACTACGGGGTCTTCCGTTTTGCGATCACGAAGTTCGATCTGAAGACGCCGGGGCGGGAGCCGGAGGAGGAGCGGGAGGACGTCACGAAGGCGTAATGGAGCGGTAGCTCAACGTAGTTGAACGGTTGCGGGAACAGTGGGTTCCTTATGCCGCCTTCATCGTGCTACAACATGGTCTACACCACTGAGTGGTGTAGACCACCACCCGATGGAGGAAGTCTATGAGCACCGCCACCGCGCCCACGGCGGCCCCCGCGAAGAAGTGGGGATCCGGTCTGTTCCAGGGCCTGCAGAAGGTCGGCCGCAGCCTGCAGCTCCCGATCGCCGTGCTGCCGGCGGCGGGGCTGTTGCTCCGGTTCGGCCAGCAGGACATCCACGACAAGCTGAACCTGCCCGACAAGGTCACGGCGGTGTTCGCCACGGCCGGCGGTGCGATCTTCGACAACCTGCCGATGCTCTTCTGTATAGGCGTCGCGATCGGCTTCGCCAAGAAGTCGGACGGCTCCACCGCGCTGGCCGCCCTGGTCGGCTTCCTGGTCTACGCCAACGTCCTCAAGGCGTTCCCGGTCAGCGAGGCGAAGGTCCAGGCGGGTGCGGACATAGCCGCGACCTACAACAACCCCGGGGTCCTCGGCGGCATCGTGATGGGTCTGCTCAGCGCCGTGGTGTGGCAGCGCTACCACCGCACCAGGCTGGTGGACTGGCTCGGCTTCTTCAACGGCCGCCGGCTGGTCCCGATCATCATGGCCTTCGTCGGCACGGTCATGGGCGTCTTCTTCGGTCTGGTCTGGGAGCCGATCGGCGAGGTCATCTCGAACTTCGGCGAGTGGATGACGGGCCTCGGCGCGTTCGGCGCGGGTCTGTTCGGTCTCATCAACCGCGCGCTGATCCCGGTCGGCATGCACCAGTTCGTGAACACCGTCTCCTGGTTCCAGCTCGGCGACTTCACCAACGCGGCCGGCGAGGTCGTCCACGGCGACCTCAACCGCTTCTTCGCCGGTGACCCGACGGCCGGTCAGTTCATGTCCGGCTTCTTCCCGATCATGATGTTCGGCCTGCCGGCCGCCGCCCTGGCCATCGCGCACACCGCCCGTCCCGAGCGCCGCAAGGCCGTGCTGGGCATGATGATCTCGCTCGCGCTGACCTCGTTCGTCACCGGTGTGACCGAGCCCATCGAGTTCTCGTTCATGTTCATCGCCCCGCTGCTCTACGCGATCCACGCGGTGCTGACCGCCCTGTCCATGGCGATCACCTGGGCCCTCGGCGTGCACGCCGGATTCACGTTCTCCGCGGGCTTCATCGACTACGCGCTGAACTGGAACCTGGCGACCAAGCCCTGGATGATCATCCCGATCGGTCTCGTCTTCGGCGCGGTCTACTACTTCGTCTTCCGCTTCGCCATCACCAAGTGGAACCTCCCCACCCCGGGCCGCGAGCCCGAGGAGGAGGTCGAGGACCTCACCAAGGCGTAGCCGTCGGCCCGCACGCGAAGACCCCCGGAGCCCTGAACTGCTCCGGGGGTCTTCTGCATGACGTGCTCGTCAGATCTCGTGCTCGTCAGATCTCGTACGTCACCCGCGGCGCCGCCAGCTCCACCGGGCCGTCGAACACCGCGCGGGCGTCCGCCAGGTTGACCTGGGGGTCGGTCCACGGCGGGATGTGGGTCAGCACGAGCTTGCGCGCCCCCGCCCGGCTCGCCGTCTCGCCCGCCTCGCGGCCGTTGAGGTGCAGGTCGGGGATGTTCTCCTTGCCGTACGTGAAGGCGGCCTCGCACAGGAACAGGTCGGTGTCGCGGGCGAGATCGGTCAGGGCCGGGCTCACTCCCGTGTCACCGGAGTACGTCAGGGACTTCCCGCCGTGTTCGACGCGGATGCCGTACGCCTCCACCGGGTGCGCCACGCGTTCCGTGTGCACGGTGAACGGTCCGATGTCGAAGGTGGACGGCTTGACCGTGTGGAAGTCGAAGACCTCGCTCATCGAGGAGGCCGACGGGGTGTCCGCGTAGGCCGTGGTCAGACGGTGCTCCGTGCCCTCCGGTCCGTAGACCGGGATGGGGGCGCAGCGGCCGCCGTCGTGGCGGTAGTAGCGTGCGACGAAGTACGCGCACATGTCGATGCAGTGGTCGGCGTGCAGATGGCTCAGGAAGATCGCGTCGAGGTCGTAGAGACCGCAGTGGCGCTGCAGCTCGCCCAGGGCGCCGTTGCCCATGTCGAGAAGCAGCCGGAAGCCGTCGGCCTCTACGAGGTAGCTCGAACAGGCCGATTCCGCGGACGGGAACGACCCCGAGCAGCCGACGACGGTGAGCTTCATAAAGCAGAAACCTCCGCTGGCGGGACGAATGATCGTGAATGGGGCGACGGGGGTCGTGCGGTTCGTCGAGCGTAAGGCGCAAAACCCCGGGTCGCTCCTCCGCCAGGGGCTGTTGTGGGGGAACTCACCTGTGGTGTCACCGGTTCGGCTGGACCCGAGGCGCGTGGCCCGGGACAGAGGGCGCGCGGTGGTCGTCGTGCGCCGGTAACGTCGTCCTATGGACACGTCGTGGTGGCTCGCGCTCGCGGCGCTGGTGCTGCTCGCGCTGGTCGCCACGCTCGTCGACGGATGGGGGCGGGGACGGCGGCGGCAGGGGTCGCGGACGCGGCCGCCGGGCCGGGCGACGGGGCGGCCGGGCCGGGGGCGCGGGCTCGCCGGGAAGCCGCGGCCCGCGGAGATCTGGTGGGCGAACGTGCCGTTCGAGGACGGGCCGGGGGACAAGGACCGGCCGTGTCTGGTGTTGATGGTGCGCGGTGACCGGGTGACCGTCGCGAAGATCACCAGCAAGTACCACGACGAGCGGGCCGGGGTGATCCCGTTGCCGCCGGGTGCGGTGGGCGATGCGCAGGGGCGGGCCAGTTTTCTGGAGACGGGCGAGCTGCGCGAGGTGCGGGTGGGGGACTTCCGGCGGCGGGTGGGGGTGGTGGACCCGATCCTGTGGGACCAGGTCCGTCACCTCACCACCTGAGCCGCACCACCTGACCGCCCGGCGGCCTCACCATCTGAGCCGCACGGCCGCCTGACCGCCTGACCGTCCGGCCGCCTCACCACCTGACGGCGGCTATGCCCAGAGTTGGCCCTGCAGCGTCTCGATCGCTTCCTCTGTCGTCGCCGCCGTGTAGACGCCCGTCGACAGGTACTTCCAGCCGCCGTCCGCCACGACGAACACGATGTCTGCGCTCTCGCCGGCCGCCAGCGCCTTCTTGCCGACGCCGATCGCCGCGTGCAGGGCCGCGCCCGTGGAGACGCCCGCGAAGATGCCCTCCTGCTGGAGGAGTTCCCGGGTGCGGGTCACGGCGTCCGCCGAGCCGACCGAGAAGCGGGTGGTGAGGACGGAGGCGTCGTACAGCTCCGGGACGAAGCCCTCGTCGAGGTTGCGCAGGCCGTAGACCAGGTCGTCGTAGCGCGGCTCGGCGGCGACGATCTTCACGTCCGGCTTGTTCTCGCGGAGGTAGCGGCCGACGCCCATGAGCGTGCCCGTGGTGCCGAGGCCCGCGACGAAGTGGGTGACGGAGGGGAGGTCGGCGAGGATCTCCGGGCCGGTCGTCGCGTAGTGGGCGCCCGCGTTGTCGGGGTTGCCGTACTGGTAGAGCATCACCCAGTCGGGGTGCTCGGCGGCGAGTTCCTTGGCGACGCGCACGGCGGTGTTGGAGCCGCCGGCGGCCGGGGAGGGGATGATCTCTGCGCCCCACATACGGAGCAGGTCCCGGCGTTCCTGCGAGGTGTTCTCGGGCATCACGCACACCATGCGGTAGCCCTTGAGCTTGGCCGCCATGGCGAGGGAGATGCCGGTGTTGCCGCTGGTCGGCTCCAGGATGGTGCAGCCGGGGGTGAGACGGCCGTCCTTCTCCGCCTGCTCGACCATGTGCAGGGCGGGGCGGTCCTTGACCGAGCCGGTGGGGTTGCGGTCCTCCAGCTTCGCCCAGATGCGGACGTCGGCGGACGGCGAGAGCCGCGGCAGGCGCACCAGAGGGGTGTTGCCCACCGCGGCCAGCGGGGAGTCGTAGCGCATGCCGGTGTCAGGCCATGCCGCCGGCGACGGCCGGCAGGATCGTGACGGTGTCGCCGTCGGTCAGCTTGGTGTCGATGCCGTCGACGAAGCGGACGTCCTCGTCGTTCAGGTACACGTTGACGAAGCGGCGCAGCTTGCCGTCGTCCACGATGCGGGCGTGGATGCCCGCATGCCGGGTCTCGAGGTCGGTGAACAGCGCGGCGAGGGTGTCACCGTTTCCCTCCACCGCCTTCTGACCGTCGGTGTACTGGCGGAGGATGGTCGGGATGCGGACCTCGATGGCCATGGCTGAGGACTCCTGTCGGAAGGTGTGGGCAGCGCGATACGTCATGTGAGACTCCCCCAGGCTCGCGGGCCCGGCGGCAGAGCAATGCGGGCGTCAACAGATGGCGCTGGCGAGCCTGCACAGGTCGACGTGCAGCCGCGCCACGAGCAGCGTGCCCGGCGTCTTCTCGCTCACGTCGTTCAGAACCATGGGCTCATCGTATCGATTCCCGGTCCGGCTACCGGAGTGTGATCCCACATGATGGACGGTTTAGGGCCGGGGGCTGAGATCCCTAGGCGGAGGCGCGGCGCACCAGGCGGGTCGGGACGACCACCGAGGGCGGCTGCGGTGCGTCGTCGCGGACGAGCAGCCGGGCCAGCAGCCGCCCCATCTCCGGGACGTCCTGGTGGACGGTGGTCAGGGGCGGGTCGGTCGACTCGGCGATGGAGGTGAGGTCGTCGAAGCCGACGACGGCGACGTCCTCGGGCACCCGGCGGCCGCGCTCGCGCAGGATCTGCAGCGCGCCGGACGCCATGAGGTCGGAGGCGACGAAGACGGCGTCCAGGTCGGGGCGGCGGTCCAGCAGCGCGGCCATGGCGTCGGCTCCGCCCTGCCGGGTGTAGTCGGCGCGCTCGACGAGTTCGGCCGGGGCGCCGAACAGGACGTCGTGGTAGCCGGCGAGCCGGTCGGCGGCGGAGTGCTCCTGGTCGTAGGGGCCGGCGACGGTCGCGATCCGCTGCCGTCCGAGCGCGACCAGATGCTGGACGGCCTGGCGGGCGCCGCCGCGGTTGTCGCCGTCGACGTAGGCGTGGCGGTGGACGGTGTCGCCGTCCCGGAGCAGGGGGCGGCCGCCGAAGACGGCGGGCAGGGCGAGCCGGTCGGTCATCTCGGCCAGGCGGTCGCCGGGGCGCAGGGAGAACAGGATCGCGCCGTCGACATGGCCGCCGCCGAGGTAGTCGGCCACGCGCGCGTAGTCGTCGGGTTCCTCCACGAAGAGCAGGACGGCCTGCGCGCCGTGCAGCGCGAGTTCGCGGCGGATGCCGCGCAGGAGGAGGTCGAAGAACGGGTCGAGGAAGAGCCGGTTCTCGGGCTGTGCGGCGACCACGGCGACGGCGCCCGTGCGGTGGGTGACGAGTTGCCGGGCGGCCTGGTTGGGCACGTATCCCAGCTCGGAGACGACGCGCCGGACCCGGTCGACGACCTCCGCCCGCACCCGGGCCTCCCCGTTGATCACCCGCGAGACGGTCGACTTCGAGACCCCCGACCGCCGGGCGACATCCTCGAGCGTGGGGCGCCGTACGTGCGAGCGTTGCGTCAACACCATCTCCGTGGGGGCGAGTCGGGAACTGCACCTGGCGGAGACGCTATCCGGGGGGAGCGTGTCAGACGACCGGCTTTCCGGTGAGTTCCACGCCCGCCGCGCGCAGCTCCTCCAGGGCGCGGTCGGTGCTCTCCTCGGCGACTCCGGCGGTGAGGTCCAGCAGGACCTGGGTGCGGAAGCCCTCGCGGGCCGCGTCCAGGGCGGTGGCCCGCACACAGTGGTCGGTGGCGATGCCGACGACGTCCACCTCGTCGATTCTGCGGGCGCGCAGCCAGTCGCCCAGGGTGACGCCGTTCTCGTCGGCGCCCTCGAAGCCGCTGTAGGCGGCGGCGTAGGCGCCCTTGTCGAAGACGGCGTCGACGGCGCCGGAGGCGACGGCCGGGGCGAAGTTGGGGTGGAAGCCGACGCCCTCGGTGCCGGCGACGCAGTGCGCGGGCCAGGAGTGGACGTAGTCGGGGTTGTCGGCGAAGTGGCCGCCGGGCGCGATGTGGTGATCGCGGGTGGCCACCACATGCCGGTACCCGGCGGGGGCCTGCCCGATCAGCTCGGTGATGGCGGCGGCCACGTCGGCACCGCCGGTCACCGCGAGACTGCCCCCCTCGCAGAAGTCGTTCTGCACGTCTACGACGATCAAGGCGCGGCGCATGGTCGGTGTCCTTCGACTGAGGATGAAGTAATTGAGCCTAGAGACTTTGTCGGCGGTGCGGGAGGGGGCCTGCTCCGTGGCGTACCCCGTGGCCTACTCCGTGGCGTACTCCGTCGGGATGACGGGTTCGCCGCGGGAGAGCTGGGTCGCGGAGAGCGGGAGGCGGGCGCGGGCCGCCGTGTGGCGGTCGCGGACGACGTCCAGCGGCTCGCGGGCGACGACCTCGCCGCCCTTTATCAGCTCGACGAGCAGTTGGTGGTCGGCCAGCGCGGCGGGGACCGGCCCGGTGCCGACGACCTCGGCCTGTGCGACGCCCTGTGCGTCGGGCCGGCGGGCCGCCCACTTGCGGCCGCCGACGGAGGTCTTGCCGCCGGACGACTTCTTCGCCACTGGCGCCAGCGGGGCCTTGGGGTCGGCGGACTCGGCGCGGGCGACCAGCTTGTAGACCATCGAGCAGGTGGGGTGTCCGGAGCCGGTGACCAGCTGGGTGCCGACGCCGTACGCGTCCACGGGGGCCGCGGCGAGCGAGGCGATCGCGTACTCGTCGAGGTCGGAGGTGACGATGATCCGGGTGCCCCGCGCGCCCAGCTCGTCGAGCTGCCGGCGGACCCGGTGGGCCACGAGCAGCAGGTCGCCGGAGTCGATGCGGACCGCGCCGAGCTCGGACCCGGCGACCTCCACCGCCAGCCGGACGGCCTCGGCGACGTCGTAGGTGTCCACGAGCAGGGTGGTGCCGCGGCCGAGGGAGTTCACCTGGGCCTGGAAGGCGTCGCGCTCGGTGTCGTGCAGCAGGGTGAAGGCGTGGGCGCTGGTGCCCACGGTGGGGATGCCGTAGCGGAAGCCGGCGGCCAGGTCGGAGGTGGTGGTGAAGCCGCCGACGTACGCGGCGCGGGAGGCGGCGACCGCGGCCAGTTCGTGGGTGCGGCGGGCGCCCATCTCGATCAGGGGTCGCTCGCCGGCCGCGGAGGACATCCGGGAGGCGGCGGCCGCGATCGCGGAGTCGTGGTTGAGGATGGAGAGGATCACGGTCTCCAGGAGCACGCACTCGGCGAAGGAGCCCTCGACCCGCATGATCGGCGAGCCCGGGAAGTAGACCTCGCCCTCCGGGTAGCCCCAGACGTCACCCGAGAAGCGGTATCCGGCGAGCCAGTCCAGGGTCTCCGCGTCGACGATGTTCCGCTCGCGCAGGAAGCCGAGGACGTCCGCGTCGAAGCGGAAGTTCTCGACGGCGTCCAGGACGCGCCCGGTGCCGGCGACGACGCCGTAGCGCCTGCCGTCCGGCAACCGCCGGGTGAAGACCTCGAACACGCTGCGCCGCTCGGCCGTGCCCGCTTTCAGGGCGGCCTGCAGCATCGTCAGCTCGTACTGGTCCGTGAAGAGCGCGGTAGAGGGAACGTCCACCGGGAGCCCAAGGTCCGCTGTGTTCATGACGACAGATGCTACTCCCTTTTCGTCGGTGTGACGATTTCCGGGATGCGTGGCAGCATGGGCCATGTGACGTCACCCGCTCCCCTTGAGATCGAACGCACCGAGTCGGCGGAGGAGGTCTTCGCCGTCCCCGAGCCGGACGTCCCGTGGGTCACGATCGTCCACAACGACCCGGTCAATCTGATGAGCTACGTGACCTATGTCTTCCAGACGTACTTCGGCTACCCGAAGGACAAGGCCACCAAGCTCATGATGGACGTCCACCACAAGGGCCGGGCGGTCGTCTCCAGCGGCTCTCGCGAGGAGATGGAACGCGACGTGCAGGCCATGCACGGCTACGGCCTGTGGGCCACCCTCCAGCAGGACCGGAAGTAGACCGGAAGCAGACCGGAGTAAACGACCCCACTGATGCCTGGACAATTCGAACCGATCCCCGGCGGCGGCGCGGCCGTCGCACTCGACGACGTCGAGATCTCCATCATCCGGTCGCTGGCCGTGCAGCTCCTGGAGCTCATCGGCCCCGGCCCCGCCGAGGACGCCGGCGACGACCCGCTCGCCGAGCTCTTCGCCGAGGGACCGAGCGAGCCCCCCGCCGACCCGGTGCTGCGGCGCCTGTTCCCGGACGCCTACACCGACCCGGAGGGCTCCTCGGGTCCGAAGCAGGCGGACGAGCAGAAGGCGCACTCGGCCGAGTTCCGCCGCTTCACCGAGAACGATCTGCGGGCCGGCAAGCGGGAGAACGCCCTCGCGGTGGTCCGCTCGCTGGACGCGCTGGCCTCCGAGTCGGCCGGCGAGGGCGGGGCGGTGCTGAAGCTGTCCCCGGCGGAGTCCCAGCAGTGGCTCCGCGCACTGAACGACCTGCGGCTGGCGATCGGCTCCCGGCTGGAGATCACCGAGGAGGACGACACCGACCTCCTCTACCGGCTGCCGGACGAGGATCCGCGCAAGCCGATGGTGATGGCGTATCTCTGGCTGGGCGGGCTCCAGGAAACCCTCGTGACGACCCTTTTGCCCTAGTTCGCCGGTCATTTCGTTCGCTCAGCGGACGCTCAAATCCGAATAACGATCGCGTTACCTCCCCGGCCGGTTATGCCGTCCGGGGATGCGTTTTGTCCGCTTCTTCCTGTGGTGTGCGCCACATGTCCTGCCGGTGATCAGTGTTGCGGGCGTGATAAATCTTCACGACCGCCCGGCGGACGCCACCCATGTCCCGCCGGGTGCGCCGTATGGCCGACGGACCGTCGGCCGGGCAGCTCCAGTACGCGGGGGGATTCGGAGAAAGGCGCACCACACATGACCTCTGAGAAGGTCACCGGCACAGCTGTCACCGACACGGCTGCCACCGACACTCCCGAAGAGGGATACGAACGCGGGCTCGGCAGCCGCCAGGTCCAGATGATCGCGATCGGCGGCGCCATCGGCGTCGGCCTCTTCCTGGGCGCCGGGGCGAACATCGCCAAGGCCGGTCCCAGCCTCATCCTGATGTACGCCCTCGCGGGCGCGATCGTCTTCTTCATCATGCGGGCGCTCGGCGAGCTGCTGCTCTACCGGCCCGTCTCGGGTTCGTTCGCGGAGTACTCCCGTGAGTTCCTCGGCCCGTTCTTCGGCTACTTCACCGGCTGGACGTACTGGCTGATGTGGGTCGTCACCGGCATGGCCGAGCTGACGGCCGCCGCGATCTACGTCAACTACTGGTTCCCGGCCGTCCCCCAGTGGGTGACGGCGCTGGTCTTCCTGGTGATCCTGTTCGGGGTCAACCTGATCTCCGTGAAGCTCTTCGGCGAGCTCGAGTTCTGGTTCTCGATGGTCAAGGTCACCGCGCTGATCGGCATGATCGTGATCGGCCTGGGCGTGCTGACCTTCGGTTTCAGCAGCGCCGGCGACACGGCCGCGGTCTCCAACCTGTGGGAGTTCGACGGCTTCTTCCCCAAGGGCGTCGGCTCGTCCCTGATGACCCTGCAGGGCGTCATGTTCGCCTACCTCGCGGTCGAGCTGGTCGGGGTCACGGCCGGTGAGTCGGAGAACCCGGAGAAGACCCTCCCCAAGGCGATCAACACGCTTCCCTGGCGCATCGCGCTGTTCTACGTCGGCGCGCTCACCGTCATCCTGTGCGTGGTGAAGTGGACCGAGTTCGCGCCGGGCGTCTCGCCGTTCGTCGAGGCCTTCGCGAAGATCGGCATCCCGGCGGGCGCCGGCATCGTCAACTTCGTCGTGCTGACCGCGGCCCTGTCCTCCTGCAACTCGGGCATGTACTCCACGGGCCGCATGCTGCGGAACCTGGCCGACAGCGGCGAGGCCCCCGCGGTCTTCCGCAAGCTGTCGTCGACCAAGACCCCGGCCTTCGGCATCGCGGTCTCCGTCGCCTTCATGGGCATCGGCGTGGTCCTGAACTACGTCGTCCCGGAGAAGGCCTTCGGCTATGTGACCTCGGTGGCCACCGCGGCCGGCATCTGGACCTGGCTGATGATCCTGATCAGCCACGTCCTCTACCGCCGCGCGGTCGTCGCGGGCCGACTGCCCGCGTCCAGCTTCCCCGCCCCGGGCGGTTCGGCGTTCAGCTGGGTGGCCATCGCGTTCCTGCTCTTCGTGACCTGCCTGATCGCGTACGACGCCGACTCGCGCGTCTGCCTCTACGTGATGGCGGGCTGGGCGGCCGCCCTCGGCATCGGCTGGGCGGTCCTCAAGGGCCGCAACCCCGACGTCACCGCCCGGCGCGAGCCGGAGCTGGAGAAGATCGGCGGCTGAGAGCCCTTTCCCAGGACGTCCGGCCGCAGGGAGCACTCGTGGCGCCCTCTGCGGCCGCCGCTCAGGACGTCCGCGATGTGGGCCGTTCCGTACCACTCCCCGGTACGGAACGGCCCCTTCGGCTGTCCGGTCCGCGGTCCGGTCTGCTTATCCTGACGACCATGCTGACCATTACCCAGGACCTCGTCGACAAGATCGTCGCGCATGCGCGCAAGGACCACCCCGACGAGGCGTGCGGCGTCGTCGCGGGCCCGGAGGGCGCGGACCGCCCCGAGCGCTTCATCCCGATGCTGAACGCGGCCATGTCGCCCACGTTCTACGAGTTCGACTCCGGTGACCTGCTGAAGCTCTACCGCGAGCTGGACGACCGCGACGAGGAGCCGGTGATCATCTACCACTCCCACACGGCCACCGAGGCGTACCCGTCCCGCACGGACATCTCCTACGCGAACGAGCCGGGCGCGCACTACGTGCTGGTGTCGACGGCGGACACGGACGGCGGAGGCGAGTTCCAGTTCCGCTCGTTCCGCATCGTGGACGGGGTGGTCACGGAGGAAGACGTGAAGGTCGTCGAGTCCTACTGAGCGCCGAAGGCGTCCGCCCTCGGGCCCGCCGCGTCCAGGCCCGCCGCGTTCAGGCCGCCGCCTTCCGCAGGAGTGCTCGGATGGGGCGCCAGAGCTCCGGTACGACCGTCACGTCCAGGGGGACGGCGTTGTCCGGGGCGGTGCGCCATATCAGGCCGTCCGGGTGATGGAGGACGGCCGTGATCTCGTCGGGGGTGGGCGGGGCGGCGTTGCCGCGCAGATAGACGGCGCGCAGGCCCAGGTTGCGGAGCCTGGTCAGGGCCCGGGCCCGGTTCTGGGCGTGGACGAGCACACGGACGTCCGCCAGGGGCCCTGGGAGGCCCTCTCGGGCGCTGGGGCTGGGCAGGTTGACCGCCACCACCACCATGCCGTCGGGCAGCTTGCAGAAGCCTCCTGCGGCCATGTGGTCACGCCCCCGTGCGAGTCGACGTCAATAAGAGAATCACAGGAGGCACCTAAACACGATCGGCGGCAACCCGCCAGGGGGCTGCCGCCGATACGCCTTTGACCTGCGATTATGTCGGCTACTTCGCCGACGGACCGACCTTCACCTTGATCGTGGAGCCGTTCAGGGCCTCCTTGACGATCTTGATCGAGGTGTTGGTGTCAGTGACCTTGACGCCCGCGAGCGGGGTCAGCGCGTCGGAGTACGTCGACTTTCCGTCGTCGAAGACGCCGACGCCCGGACGGGACTTGATCTTGACCGCGACATCGGCCTTGTGGAGCGTGATCGCGTCCGTGCGGTACAGGCTGAACGGCGAGTCGAAGCTCTGCAGACGGGCGTTCATCGCGGTGCCGTTCGCCCACTTCAGCGCGGTGGGGTGCGAGTCGATCGGAAGGATCAGGCCCTCACCCGGGTGGACGCTGGTGTTGTCGTCCGCCTGGGAGGTGTCCCACTTCCAGATCAGCAGGCCGTTCTGGTACGGGTAGTGCTCGACCCAGTCGGGGCGCGTCGTCGAGAAGCCGAAGTTGTACGGGCCGACCTTGAGGGTCTTGTCGTACGACACGTACTGGCGGTTCTCGGCGATGTAGTACTGCGCGTAGTCGTCCGTGATGGACGCGCCGATGCGGGAGAAGCCGCTCGCCGTCCAGGCCGCGTCGGCGCTCTCCGCGTTGTCGGAGAACAGCGTGGCGCCGTCCGCCGTCACGGTGATCTCGTCGGCCGTGAAGCCCTTCTGGGCCACGCCGCCGTCGGTGGCGTAGCGGAAGCGCAGGCTGATCTGCTTGCCCGCGTAGGCGTTCAGCGGGAACGTCAGCTTCTGGTGGGCGTCGACCGTGCCGGTGAGGGCCGGCTTGCCGCTGCCGTCACGCGGGATCGCGCTGCCGTCGGCCAGCGTGCCGTCGATCGGCGTGTAGTTCGCGCCGCCGTCGGTGGAGACCTCGGTGTACAGGTAGTCGTAGTCCTGCTCGATGTCCCACCAGCCGTCCAGGGAGAGGGCGGCAGCGGTCTTGCCGGTCAGGTCGACCGTGCGGGTCAGGGTGTTGCGCAGGTTGTCGCCGCTGCCGCTCCACCACTGCGTGGCGCCCTCGGCCGGGGCGACCACCTCGGTGGTGACCTCCTTCTCCGGCAGCTGGACCACGAGGGCCTGGGCGTTCTTGGTGTTGTACTCCGCGACGCCGAGCGTGTGGGTGGACTTCACGCCGGCCTTGGCGACGTCGTAGTCCAGCCAGCCGAGCTGCAGCTTGTCCCAGGCGTTCATGTCGCCGGGCAGGTCGCCGATGGCCTCCTTGCCGGTGCCGAGCCAGGAGCCGGACGACATCAGCGTCCAGAAGCCGGTGGAGTTCTCGCCGCCGCCGGAGGTGTCGTACTCGTCCGGCAGGCCGAGGTCGTGGCCGTACTCGTGGGCGTAGACGCCGAGTCCGCCGTTCTCCGGCTGGATGGTGTAGTCGCCGACCCAGATGCCGGTGTCGCCGACCTGGGCGCCGCCGAGCTTGTTGGTGTCCGGGCCGGTGGAGCCAGCGTCGGTGCCGAAGGCGTACCAGCGGTGGGCCCAGATGGCGTCCGCGCCCTGGGCGCCGCCGCCCGCGGACTCGTCCTCGCCGGCGTGCACGATCTGGAAGTGGTCGATGTAGCCGTCGGACTCGTTGAAGTCGCCGTCGCCGTCGAAGTCGTAGCGGTCCCACTGGTCGAACTCGGCCAGCTCGGCCTTGATCTCGGCGGGGGTGGCGCCGGCCGCCTCGCGCTCGGCGACCCAGGCATTGACGCCGTCCTGGACCGCGTACCAGGCGCCGGTGGAGGCGTCGTTGGAGCCGTAACGGGCCTCGTTGTAGGGGACCTTGACCCAGTCGGTCACCTCGCCCTCGACCGAGTAGCGGCCCGAGGACTGCTTCTCGTAGTACTTCTTCAGCGACTCGGTGTTCTTGCCGGTGCCGAAGTACAGGTCCTGGAAGTGCGCCTGGTTGTAGTCCGCCTGCCAGGCCGTGCTGTTGTCCTTGGTGCGGTCCGGCGCGGCTATCTGGTTGTGCAGCGGGCCGACCGTGCCGCCGTAGCGGGGGTCGACCTGGTCGCCGAACTCGACGAGGATCGTGAAGATCTTGTCGGTCTTCTCGCGGCCGAGCTCGACGTACTTGCTGTCGCCCTTGCGGCTGTCGAGCTGGACGACCTTGGAGCCGTCCCGGTCCTTGACCGTGGCCTCGCCGGATATGACCTGCTTGAGGGCCTCCTCGCGCTGGGCTTCCTGGGTCTTGCTGAGCGGCCCGTCGAAGTCGTGCTCGTGGGCCTTCTCGGGCTGCGGGTCCTGCCGGTCCGCCGCCGGGGCCTTCGCCGAGCCGTTCTCGGCGGCCTGCGCCACGGCGAACGTCGTGAACGTCGCCGAGGCCGCCGCAAGGGCGACGACCGTCGCGGCCGTTCTGAACGTCCAGGTTCTACTGCTCACTTGATGTCCTCCCACGCACGCGCCCGTGCGCGCGGTAGGGGGGATTCCCTGTCAAGGAAGGTCCGCGCGCTGTTATACGCGTGTAGTCAAGTGACGCCATTTGACTACTGGTTTGGAAGAAAAGACAGACCTTGACTTGAACAAGTCAATTGCATTATCAGGACCGGCTGTTCGCATTGCGGACATATGACTGTTACATGACGGGCGCGCACGCCAGTCCACTGGGTGGACGTCATGACTCCGTGCGCCCCCTGTGCACCGGCACCGTGGGTTAGGTCACGCTTACCGTTCGTTCCACTCGGGCATGCAGCCGAATAGAGTCGAGACCGCCCCCGCTTCCGAGGACACGATTGCCATGCCTCGTCCGAACCTCGCACAGCTCACGTACGGTTCCTGCACCGTCATCTTCTCGACGCTCGCCATGCTGCTGCTGTCACAGACGAGTTCGGGCCCCGGCATCGCCGTCATCGTCGTCGCCGCAGTCGCGCTCGGCGTGCTCGTCGCCATGACGGTACCGGCGCAGAAGTCGCCCGGGACCATCGTGGCCCGCTCCGCGGCGAAGAAGCCCGCGAGCAGGCCCGAGCCCGTCTCCGTTCCCGTCACCCCGGTCACCGTCGCCGTTCCGGTGCACGCGCCCGCGAACGCGCCCGTGCCGGCTTCGGTCGCCGCCGCGCCCGAGCCCGTCCGGGAGCGCACGGCCCCCTGACACCCGGCTGTACCCACGGCCAGGGCCGACGCCTCCTGCGAGGCGTCGGCCCTGGCCGTGCGTGCTGCCGGCTGTGCTGCCGTGCGTGCTGCCGGAGGGTGCGTCAGCCGGTGCTGACCACCACCGTCTTGGCCGCCTTGTCGTGCAGGCCCTGCTTGTAGGGCTTGTCGAAGAAGCTCCAGCCGCCGCAGATCGCCGTCCACAGACAGGCGCAGCAGAACGCGAACGGCACCCACAGCACCAGCGCCCGGATCAGCGACGTCTGCGCGGAGGGCGTGGAGCCGTTGTCGAGGTTGGCCACCCGCATGCCGAGCCACTTCTTGCCCAGCGTCTGGCCGGACCGGGCGGTCAGGACCGTGTCGTACGCGACGTACAGGATCGCGGTGACCAGCTCCCGCCCGAAGGTCTTGCCGAACTCGATGTCGTCCGTGTCCACGGTGTACTGCGCGACCCCGAACGCCCATGACAGCAGCGCCACCACGATGAAGACGAGGATCATGTCGATGATCCGGGCCAGCGTGCGCTTGCCGCTGTCGGCGAGCGGCGGCATCCCGGCGAGCGGGTCCGCGGGGTAACCCCCGTAGGGGTCGCCGCCGTACGGACCGCCGCCCCCGTACGGGCCGCTGCCGCCGAACGGTTCCTCCGGCCCCTGCGGGCCGTGCGGGGTGTCGTACGGCGAGCCCTGCCCCTGGTCGTGCGGGGGCTGCGGCGGCCGCTTCCTGAACGGGTCGTCCTCCGGCGGCTCGCCGCCGCCTGAGCCGGGGGGCGGTTCGGTGGTCATGCCCCCGAGTCGACCGCGAACCCCCCGGCTCCGCATCCGGCGAGCGGCCGTCCGGGGTACCGGTCCCGGCCGGTCGTACCGGTCAGCCGGCGACGAAGGTGTGCGCCGCCTTGTCGTGCCAGCACTGCCGCCACGGCTTGTCGAACAGGCCCCAGAAGACGCCCACGACACCGACGACGAGCAGACCGGGCACGCTGTAGACGAGCCAGCGGCGCAGGGCCGCCCCGAAGGACGGCGGCGAGCCGCCCTCGATGTCGCGCACCTCCAGCCCGAACAGCTTCTTGCCCAGCGTGCGGCCCCACTTGGCGGTCGGCAGCGCCTCGTACACCACCCCGAAGACCAGCAGGACGGCGAGGACGATCCCCAGGTACACCGACGTCGTGCCGTCGAGCAGCCAGACGGTGACGGTCTCGCCGGTGAGCTTGGCCGCGTCGATCTTGTCGTTGACGTGGTCGAGGGCCTTCAGGCCGAGCGGCACGGCGGCGGCGCCCGTGACGGCCGCGAGGACGACCGTGTCGACGAGCCGGGCCGCGAACCGCTTGCCGAGGCCGGCCGGACGCGCCTCGGACTGCCGCCGGGCGGCCGCCTGGAAGATGTCCTCGACCGGCGGCTTCCACGGCGCGACGGGCCCGTCCTCGCCCGCGAGCCGATGCACCTGCTGCGCCCAGGAGGGCTGCCCGCCACCGGAACCGGGGATCGTCGGCACGGCGGGCTGCGGCGACGCGGGAATCGGGCCGCCGGGACCGGCCGCCTGCTGCGGGAGGCTCGGCGCGACCTGCTGGGCGGCGGCGGCCGGGAAGGCCGCGGGGCCCTGCGGGGCGGGGACGGCCGCCTGGGCCGCCGCGCGTTCGGCGGCGGCCTTGCCCGCGCCGAAGCCGGGCTTGGCGGAGGCGGCGGGCGTCGCCGGGGGCGCTGGCGGAGCCGTCGTCGGGCCCTGGGTCCCGGGGGCGTAGCCCGCGACGGGGCCGGGGGCGGCGGCCGGCGTGCTCCCGGGGGGCGCGCCGGGCGCGCCGTCCTGGTGGCCCGTGCGCGGGGCCGGCGCACGGAAGGCGGCGGCGCCCTCGTCGGGGACGGGGCCGGCGGGACCGGAGGGGGCCGCGCCCGCGTCGCCCGCCGTCGGCCGGCGGAAGACGAACGTGCCCCCGGAGACCACGTCCCCGGCGCCCGCGCCGTCGGCCGCCGGCTCGGCGGGCGGGATCGTCGTCATGCCGTCCGTGCTCGTCGACTGGCCCTCGGGCTGGGCCGGCGCGGGCACTCTCGGGTCGGCGGCCTGCGGGGAGCCCCAGGAGACCCGGCGGTCCTGGTCGCCGCCGAAGCCGGACTGACGGGAGCGGTCGGCGCCCCACGCGGAGGCGGGCTCGGGGCCGCCGCCGTACGGGTCGGCGGGAGCCACGGCCGGGTCCTCGTCGAAGAAGTGCGGGCCGGTCTCCTCCACGGAGGCCGCGGGCCCGCCGCCGGGCGGGGGCGTGAGCGGCCGGCCGTCGGACGGCGCCGGTCGGCTGGTGCCCGGTACCCAGGAGGCACCGTTCCAGTACCGGACGTATCCAGGGATGGACGGGTCCGGGTAATACCCTTCGCGGGGCCGGTCGTCGCCGGGTGCCGGGGTTGGGGCGCTCATGTCCGTCGTCCCGTATCTGCTCGGGGGTGGGATGGGGGGCTCCACATCTATCAGACCGACGCAAGCCTCACCGCCAGTCCTGCCGTACCCGCTCGTTTCCGGGCAACCCCGTGCAGGCTCTTCACACGTTCGGAACCGGACCATGTCCTCGGCCGCCGCCCGGGGACGGGAACTCACAGAAAAAAGTTCTCCGAACCCGCGTAATGGTTCCGGCTCCCCTCGCTCTCCACTCGTACGGGCCCACCCGCGGGCCCGTGCGAGGCCCGTTTCGAGAGGAGAACCGACATGCATCACACGGTGGTGGAGCGCGAACTGGAGCTCAGGCTCATCCTGTCGCCGGAGCGCAGCATCCCGGTCCCGGCCCGGCTCAGCTTCCGCAGCGACGACCCCTTCGCCGTCCTCGTCACCTTCCACATCAACTCCGAGCAGCCCGTCAACTGGACGTTCGCCCGTGAGCTGCTGGTGGAGGGCGTGTTCCGGCCGTGCGGGCACGGGGACGTGCGGGTGTGGCCGACGAAGGCGGAGGGGCGCAGCGTCGTGCTGATGGCGCTGAGCTCACCCGACGGCGACGCCCTTCTCCAGGCGCCCGCGCCGCAGGTCTCGGCCTGGCTGGAGCGGACGCTGCGGGTGGTGCCGCCGGGGACCGAGGCCGATCAGCTCGGCATCGACGACGGCCTGGCGGAGCTGCTCGCCCCGACTCCGGCGGACGAGCTGTGGCTCTCCGACCCGTGGCCGGGGGACGGGTCCCGCGACGGAGAGTGAGGGGGTGTGAGGGAGAGTGAGTGATCAGAACAGTTTGCCCGGGTTGAGGATGCCCAGCGGGTCGAAGGCCGCCTTCACGGCCCGCTGCATCTCCACTCCGACGGGTCCGAGCTCGCGCGCCAGCCACTCCTTCTTGAGCACGCCCACGCCGTGCTCGCCGGTGATGGTGCCGCCGAGTTCCAGGCCGAGGCCCATGATCTCGTCGAAGGACTCGCGGGCGCGCCGGCACTCGTCGGGGTCCTGCGCGTCGAAGCAGACCGTCGGGTGGGTGTTGCCGTCGCCCGCGTGGGCGACGACCCCGATGGTCAACTCGTGTTTCTGCGCGATGCGTTCGACGCCTTCGAGCAGCTCGCCGAGTCGCGACCGGGGCACGCACACGTCGTCGATCATCGTCGTGCCCCTGACGGCGTCCAGGGCGACCAGCGCCGACCGCCGTGCCTGGAGCAGGAGTTCGGACTCGGCGAAGTCGTCGGCGGGCACGACCTGGGTGGCGCCGGCCGCCTCGCACAGCGCGCCGACGGCGGCGAGGTCGGCGGCCGGGTCGGGGGTGTCGAAGGCCGCCAGCAGCAGCGCCTCGGTGGTCTCCGGAAGTCCCATGCGGGAGAGGTCGTTGACGGCCCTGACCGTCGTACGGTCCATGAGTTCGAGGAGCGACGGGACGTGCCCGCCGGCCATGATCCGGCAGACGGCGTCGCACGCGGCGGCCCCGGAGGCGAACTCGGCCGCCAGCACCAACTGCCGCGGGGGCCGCGGCCGCAGCGCCAGGATCGCCCGGACGACGATGCCCAGCGAGCCCTCGGAGCCCACGAACAGCCGGGTGAGGTCGTACCCGGCGACGCCCTTCGCGGTGCGCCGGCCGGTGGTCATCAGCCGGCCGTCGGCCAGGACGACGTCCAGGCCGAGGACGTACTCGGCCGTCACCCCGTACTTCACACAGCACAGGCCGCCCGAGGCGGTGCCGATGTTGCCGCCGATCGTGCACATCTCCCAGCTGGAGGGGTCCGGCGGGTAGTACAGACCGAGTTCGTCGACCGCGCGGGAGAGGGTCGCGTTGACGACGCCCGGCTCTACGACGGCGATGCGGTCGACCGGGTTGATCTCGAGGATGCGGTCCATCTTGACGAGGGAGAGGACGATGCAGCCCTCGGAGGCGTTGGCGCCGCCGGACAGGCCGGTGCGGGCGCCCTGGGGAACGACCGGGACGCGCAGTTCGGTCGCCGTGCGCATGACGTGCCGGACCTCTTCGGCCGTGCGCGGCAGCACGACCACGGCCGGGGTGCCGGCCGGGCAGAAGCCGGCCATGTCGTTGGCGTAGGAGACCGTGACGTCCGGGTCGGTGAGGACGGCCTCGGCGGGCAGGCCGGTGAGCAGACGTTCTACGAGGCTACGGCTCATGATCACAGGTTCGCACCCGGGGCCATCGGTGTGAACCCCGTCCGCCGGACGCTTCGGCTGACGTCATACGGTCGTCGTACTGGCGCACAGTGAACGCCATGGAGAACGACGCCATGGAGAACGAACAGCGCACCGAAAAGACGTTCCGGCCACGGCGGCGGCTGATCGTCGGCTCGCTCGTCGGGTGTCTGGTGCTGGGCGGCGGGGTGCTGATGTTCCTGCCCGGCGGAGGGTCGGGGCAGCGGGCGCCCGCACCGGCCGCGGGGGCGCAGGCGGCCACGGCGGTCCGGGCCGGGGTGCCGGCCGCGCTGTCCGACCTGGCGGTGCTGATCGACGAGCGCGAGAGCCGGGTGCGGGAGCATCCGCGGGACGCGCGGTCCTGGGCGGTGCTCGCCGCGGCCTACGTCGAGCAGGGCCGCCGCACCGCCGAGGTGGCCGTCCAGTACCCCAAGGCCGAGCAGGCGCTGCGGACCTCGCTGAAGGTGCGCCCCAGGAACAACGCCGACGCCCTCGACGGGCTGGCCGCGCTGGCCAACGCGCGCCGTGACTTCCGGGCCGCCCTGAGCTGGGGCGAGGCCGCGCGCAAGCTGGCGCCGAAGCGCTGGACGACGTATCCGCAGCTCATCGACGCGTACACGGGGCTCGGCGACTACAAGAAGGCCCGCAGGTCCCTGGACCGACTGCTGGCGCTGCGCTCCGGGCCGGCCGTGCGGGCGCGGGCCGCGGGCGTCTACTGGGAGCGCGGCTGGCGCGAGGACGCGCAGGCGGCGCTGGCGGACGCGGCGGCCGGCGCCTCCTCCCCCGCCGAGCAGGCGGCCTGGCTGGAGCGGGCCGGGCAGCTCGCCTGGGAGCGCGGCGACCGGGAGGACGCGCTGCGGCACTTCCAGGAGGCGGTCCGGATCGACCCCGACCAGCGGGCCGCGCAGGCCGGGCAGGGCCGGGCGCTGGCTGCGCTGGGGCGGACCTCGGAGGCGCTGAGCGCGTACCGGGCGGCGCTCGCCAGACAGCCGCTGCCGGGTTACGCGCTGGAGCTGGGCGAGCTGTACGAGTCGCTGGGGCTCACCCAGGCGGCGCATGTGCAGTACGACCTGCTGCGAACCCGGGTGCGGCAGGAGGCGGCGGGCGGGGTCGACGGGGAGCTGCTGCTCGGCCGGTTCGAGGCGGACCACGGGGACCCGGTGTCGGCGGTGCGGCGGCTGCGGGCCGAGTGGCGACGCCAGCCCGGGATCGCGGTCGCGGACGCGCTGGGCTGGGCGCTGCACCGGGCCGGCGACGACAAGGCGGCGCTGGGGTTCGCCCTGATCGCCACCGACCGGGTGCACGGCGGCGCGGTGCACAGCGCGCCGTACCTCTACCACCTGGGCATGATCGAGCGGAAGCTGGGCAAGGACGGGCCGGCCCGGCGGCATCTGCGGGAGGCGTTGCAGATCAACCCGTACTTCTCGCCGCTGCTCGGCCCGGTGGCCCGGGAGGCGCTGGCCCAGCTGGGCGAGGTACCCGAACGCCCGCTGCCCGAATGACGCCTCTCCCGGCCGGCGCGTGACTTCTACAGGTTGCCGCGCTTCTCCTGCTCGCGTTCGATCGCCTCGAACAGGGCCTTGAAGTTGCCCTTGCCGAAGCCCATCGAGCCGTGCCGTTCGATGATCTCGAAGAAGACGGTCGGGCGGTCCTGGACCGGCTTGGTGAAGATCTGCAGCAGATAGCCGTCCTCGTCGCGGTCGGCGAGGATCTTCAGCTCGCGCAGGGTCTCGACGGGGACGCGGGTGTCGCCGACCCACTCGCCGAGGGTGTCGTAGTAGGAGTCCGGGGTGTCGAGGAACCGCACGCCGGCCGCCCGCATCGTCCGTACCGTCTGCACGATGTCGTTGGTGTTGAGCGCGATGTGCTGGACGCCGGCGCCGCCGTAGAACTCCAGGTACTCGTCGATCTGGGACTTCTTCTTGGCGATGGCGGGCTCGTTGATCGGGAACTTGACCTTGAGGGTGCCGTCCGCGACGACCTTCGACATCAGCGCGCTGTACTCGGTGGCGATGTCGTCGCCCACGAACTCCTTCATGTTCGTGAAGCCCATGACCTTGTTGTAGAAGCCGACCCACTCGTTCATCCGGCCGAGCTCGACGTTGCCGACGCAGTGGTCGATCGCCTGGAAGGTGCGGTGGGAGGGCGGTTCGACGATCGGGTCCGCGGCTGTGAACCCCGGCAGGTACGGGCCGTCGTAGCCGGAGCGGTCGACGAGGGTGTGGCGGGTCTCGCCGTAGGTGGCGATCGAGGCGAGGACGACCGTGCCGTGCTCGTCCTTCAGCTCGTGGGGCTCGGCGATCGAGCGGGCGCCGTGCTCGACGGCGTAGGCGTACGCGGCGCGCGCGTCCGGGACCTCGATGGCGAGGTCGACGACGCCGTCGCCGTGCTCGGCCACGTGCTGGGCGAGGAAGTGGCCCCAGGCGGTGGCGGGCTTGACGACGGAGGTGAGGACGAACCGGGCCGAGCCGTTCGTGAGCACGTACGAGGCGGTCTCGCGGCTGCCGGTCTCCGGTCCGGAGTAGGCGACCAGCCGCATGCCGAAGGCGGTGGAGTAGTAGTGCGCCGCCTGTTTGGCGTTGCCCACGGCGAAGACGACCGCGTCCATTCCCTTCACCGGGAAGGGGTCGGCCTGCCGGGCGGTGTCGGGAGTGCGGTGCGTGGTCTGCGTCATAGCGAAAGCCTCGCTCCGGCTCGCAAGGTGCGCAATAGTTCCCGTGTCGGCTGGACAATATGCCCAGTGGCGCGACGGTTTCGGCGGGCTTTCTGTACAGGGTGACCATCTCGGAGGCGGGCGCATATGGCGATCGATCAGCTGGACGGCCGGATCATCGTGCTGCTGGCCCGGGAGCCGCGTCTGGGGGTGCTGGAGATGTCCCGGCGGCTGGGGGTGGCCCGGGGGACCGTGCAGGCGCGGCTCGACCGGCTTCAGTCGAACGGAGTCATCCGGGGATTCGGACCGCAGGTCGATCCGGCGGCCCTCGGCTATCCGGTCACCGCGTTCGCCACCCTCCAGATCCGGCAGGGGCAAGGGCCCGACGTACGGGCGCACTTGGCATCGGTGCCGGAGGTGCTGGAGCTGCACACCACCACCGGCGGCGGGGACATGCTGTGCCGGCTGGTGGCCCGGTCCAACGCCGATCTCCAGCGGGTCATCGACCGGGTTGTCGGTTTTGATGGCATTGTCCGGGCGTCCACCGCGATCGTGATGGAGAACCCCGTTCCGCTGCGGATCATCCCGCTGGTGGAACAGGCCGCCGAGGACGCACGGGAGTAGGACCCAGTCGATCCGGTCGATGTCGGGCGGTGAACGCGTGTGAGCTTCTGGGAGTATCTGGACAGCCGTCACCAGCAGCTCCTCACCGACGCCTGGCAACACGCCAGCGTCGTCTTCCAGTGCATGGTCGTGGCGACCCTGGTGGGCGTGCTGATCGGGACCGTCTCCTACCGCAGCGAGTGGGGCGGCAGCCTCGCCACCACCGCCACCTCCACCATCCTGACCGTCCCGTCGCTCGCCATGATCGGTCTGCTGATCCCGGTGGTGGGCCTGGGCGTGCCGCCGACGGTGATCGCGCTGACCCTGTACGGGCTGCTGCCGATCGTGCGGAACTCCATCGTCGGACTGCGTGGCGTCGACCCCGCCCTGGTGGACGCGGCGACGGGCATCGGGATGTCCCGGCTGACCCGGCTGGCGCGGGTCGAGCTGCCGCTGGCCTGGCCGCCGATCCTGACCGGGATCCGGGTCTCCACCCAGATGCTGATGGGCATCGCCGCCATCGCCGCGTACGCCTCCGGGCCCGGCCTCGGCAACGAGATCTTCCGTGGCCTCGCCTCGCTGGGCAGCAAGAACGCGCTCAACCAGGTCCTCGCGGGCACGCTCGGGATCATCGCCTTGGCCCTGCTCTTCGACGCCGCGTACGTCCTGCTCGGACGGCTGACGATTCCCAGGGGGATCCGTGTCTGACGCCCGGTCCGAGTCGCATGGCGCGTCGATCGAGCTGGAGAACCTCAGCAAGCGGTATCCCGGCAACCCCCACCCGTCCGTCGACAGCGTCAACATGGAGATCAAGGCCGGTGAGACGGTCGTCTTCGTCGGGCCGTCGGGGTGCGGGAAGTCGACCACCCTGAAGATGATCAACCGGCTGATCGAGCCGACCGGCGGGCGGATCCGGATCGGCGGCGAGGACGTCACCGACATCGACCCGGTGAAGCTGCGCCGCAAGGTCGGCTACGCGATCCAGTCCTCCGGGCTCTTCCCGCACATGACGGTCGCGCAGAACATCGCCCTCGTGCCGAGGATGATCGGCTGGCCCAGGACCCGGATCCGGGACCGCGTGGAGGAGATGCTCGACCTGGTCGGGCTCGACCCCGGCGAGTTCCACGGCCGCTATCCGCGCCAGCTGTCCGGCGGGCAGCAGCAACGGGTGGGCGTCGCCCGGGCCCTGGCGGCGGATCCGCCGGTGCTGCTGATGGACGAGCCGTTCGGGGCCGTCGACCCGATCACCCGCGACCACCTCCAGGACGAGCTGATCCGGCTCCAGCACGAGCTGCACAAGACGATCGTGTTCGTCACCCATGACTTCGACGAGGCGATCAAGCTCGGCGACCGCATCGCGGTGCTGCGCGAACGCTCGCACATCGCCCAGTTCGACACCCCGGAGGCGATCCTCACCAACCCGGCGGACGACTTCGTCTCCGGGTTCGTGGGCGCGGGGGCCGCCCTGAAGCGGCTCAACCTCAGCCGGGTACGGGACGTGGAGATCACCGACTACCCGACGGTGACCGTCGACGACCCGCTGCAGACCATCTTCAACCGGCTCCGCTCCAGCGGCACCAACGAGATCCTGCTCCTCGACAAGCGGCGCCGGCCCTACAAGTGGCTGCGCCGCGGCGACCTGATGCGGGCCAGGGGCTCGCTGGCGCGGGCGGGAACCCTGGTCAGCGACACGGTGACCCGGGACGCCACCCTGCGCGACGCGCTGGAGGCGGTGCTGACGGACAACACCGGACGCGTCGTGGTCACCGGGCGGCGCGGCGAGTACACCGGGGTCGTCGACATGGAGACGCTGATGAACTCCGTCCACGAACTGCTGGAGGCCGACCGGCTGGAAGCGTTGGAGGCGCAAGCCGAGCTGGAGGAGGCCCGGGCCGCGCAGACGCACGCGGAACAGGAGGGCCCGGCCGGGGAGGCGAAGGCATGAGCACTCCGGAGCTGGACGAGACCCCCGGGCCGGACGGCGTGCTCGGACCGGACGGCGTGCTCCTGCCGCCGGAGGAGATGGAGACCGCGGTCCCGCCGCCCCCGCCGCCCCCGCCGTCGCCCCTGCGACGCCTCACCTGGCAGCAGCTGACCCTCGTGCCCGCCTTCATCGTCGCCCTGATGCTCGCGACCTGGCTGTGGTTCGTGCAGGCGGACCTGGACGCGATCTCCAAGAACGCGCTGTCCGACGGGCAGGTGTCGAAGGCGCTGTGGCAGCACGTGGAGCTGACGGCGATCTCCACGTTCTTCGTGCTGATCATCGCCATCCCGCTGGGCGTCCTGCTGACCCGCCGGGCGTTCCGCAAGGCCACCCCGATCGTCATGACCGTCGCCAACATGGGCCAGGCCACCCCCGCGATCGGGCTGCTCGCCCTGCTGGTGATCTGGCTGGGCACCGGCATGAAGGCCGCCCTCATCGGCATCATCGCCTACGCCATCCTGCCCGTGCTCTCCAACACCGTCGCGGGGCTGAAGGCCAACGACCCGACGCTGCTGGAGGCGGCCCGCGGGATCGGCATGTCGCCGACGGGCGTGCTCAGCAGGATCGAGATGCCGCTCGCCGTCCCGCTGATCCTGGCCGGCGTGCGCACGGCCCTCGTCCTGAACGTCGGCACGGCGACGCTCGCGACCTTCGGCGGGGGCGGCGGCCTGGGCGTGCTGATCACGACCGGCATCACCACCCAGCGCATGCCGGTACTGGTACTGGGCTCGATCCTCACCGTCGCCCTGGCCCTGCTGGTCGACTGGCTCGCCTCGCTGGCCGAAGTGCTGATGCGGCCACGGGGGCTGGAGGTGGACCGGTGAAGCGCCCCCCGGCCGTGGCGGCGCTGGCGCTGCTCGCCGGCTGCGGGCTGACCAGCGGCTCGCCCATGGTCGACGACGTCTCGCCCGGCTCGATCGGCCGGGGCGAGCCGCTCAAGGGCGCCCATCTCACCGTGACGTCCAAGTCCTTCACCGAGAACCTCATCCTCGGCGCGATGATGGGCATCGCCTTCGAGGCGGCCGGCGCGGACGTCCTGGACCGCACCGGCATCCAGGGGTCCATCGGCTCGCGCGAGGCGGTCCGCAAGGGCGACGCCGACGGCATGTACGAGTACACGGGCACCGCCTGGATCACCTACCAGGGCAACAGCAAGCCCATCGCCGACCCCCAGGCGCAGTGGCAGGCCGTGCACGACGCCGACCTGAAGAACGGGGTGACCTGGCTGCCCCCGTCACGGCTGAACAACACCTACGCGCTGGCGATGAACCAGGACGCCTACCGCAAGTACGGCACGAAGACCCTGTCGGACGTGGCCGCCCTCGCCAAGTCGGACCCCGGCGCGGTGACGCTGTGCGTGGAGAGCGAGTTCGCCAACCGGGCGGACGGGCTGCCGGGTATGCAGAAGGCGTACGGGATGAACGTGCCGGCGTCCCGGATCACGCAGATGGACACCGGGATCATCTACACCCAGGTGCAGAAGGGGAGTTGCACGTACGGGGAGGTGTTCACCACCGACGGGCGCATCAGGTCCATGAACCTGGTGGTGATGGCCGACGACAAGAAGTTCTTCCCCAACTACAACGCCGCGCCCGCGATCAACTCGAAGACCTTCAAGAAGTGGCCGGCGATCGCGGAGGTCCTCAACCCCGTCACGAAGAAGCTCACCAACAAGGTGGCGCAGGAGCTGAACGCCAAGGTCGACGTCGACGGGGAGGACCCGCATCAGGTGGCGCTGGACTGGATGAAGAAGGAGGGGTTCGTGAAGTAGGCCCGCTGTCGGCCCGCTCTGGGCCCGCTGTCGGCCCGGTCAGCAGGCGGGTACGGAGCCGGTGCCCTGCTCCAGCGCGACCAGCGCGCTCACCGCGCCCTTGAGCGTGGTGACCGGGATCAGCCGCAGCCCCTTGGGCAGCTCGGACTTGGCGTCGCCGCACTCGTCCTTCGGCACCAGGAAGACGGTCGCGCCGTCCCGCCGGGCGGCCTGCGTCTTCAGGGCGACGCCGCCGACCGCGCCCACCGTGCCGTCGGCCTCGATCGTCCCCGTGCCGGCGATCGACCGGCCGCCGGTGAGGTCGCCGCCGCTGCCGTCGCCGTCGAGCTTGTCGACGATGCCCAGCGAGAACAGCAGCCCGGCGCTCGGGCCGCCGACGTCGGACAGCTTCAGCGTGACCTTGACGTCGTCGTCGGAGAGCTTCAGGTACTTCAGCGCGGCCTCGGTCGCGGCGTCCTGGGACTGCTCCATCTGCTCGGTGTTGTGCTGCTCGATCTCCTTCGTGCTCTCCCCGCTGGGGTAGACCGAGTCGCGCGGCATGATCGCCTGGTCGGCACGGAACCAGCCGTCGATCACATCGCCGAGGGTGACGTCCGTGTCGGGGCCGGTCGCCTCGATCGTCGTCATCCGCAGCTGCCCGCTGGTGTCCCGGGTGGGCGCGCCGGAGATCGTGATCACCTGGGCGCCCTGGTTCTCGCCGAGGACGTTCGCCGTCATGCCCGGCTGCGCCACCGCGAACGGCAGCGGCGCGAACGCGGCCGTGGCGAGCAGCGCCACGAGGGGCAGAGCGCAGACTACGAGGGCCTGGGGGCGTGAGAGGCGTGAGAGCACGGGGTCAATCTAACGTGGCCATGCGTGCGGGCCCGCGGCTGGATGTCGTCGTCGTCCGGCCGCGGGCCGCCGTACCTCTGCGACCGCGCTCAGCGCAGTGCCTCCGCCACCTCCCGTGCCGCGTCCACGACCCGCGGGCCCACGCGCTCCGGCACCGCGTCGGCGAGCATGACCACGCCCACGCTGCCCTCGACGCCGGTCACACCGAGCAGCGGGGCGGCCGCGCCGCTCGCGCCGGCCTCCAGCTCGCCGTGGGTCAGCGTGTAGCCGGGCTCGTTCGGCGGCGGCGCCGGCTTCTGCCGGGCGGAGAGGATCGCCCGGCCGGCGGCCCCCCGGTCCAGCGGATGCCGGAACCCGGCCCGGTAGGCGACGTGGTAGTCCGTCCAGGTCGGCTCGACGACGGCGACGGCGAGCGCCTCCGTCCCGTCCACCAGGGTGAGATGCGCGGTCGCGCCTATGTCCTCGGCCAGCGAGCGCAGGGCGGGCAGGGCGGCCTCCCGCACCAGCGGATGCACCTGCCGGCCGAGCCTGAGCACTCCGAGACCGACCCTGGCTCGCCCGCCCAGGTCGCGCCGTACGAGTGCGTGCTGCTCCAGGGTGGCGAGCAACCGGTACACGACGGTCCGGTTCACACCCAGTTTGTTGGAAAGTTCGGTGACGGTCAGCCCGTGGTCGGTGTCGGCCAGCAGCTTGAGGACCTTCAGTCCTCGATCGAGCGTCTGGGAGGTCTCCGCGGTCACGACTCCCACTCCTTAAGTGGTGAGGTCGGCAACCCCCGTCGCGGCGGATGCGTCACCGAGTCCCGTCAGTGACGCGCTTCAGAGGCCGCCGATCGACAGATGGGCCCGGCGTGTCCGGGCCCAGTCGCTTCACGGCTGCGCTCCGCGGCGGCGCTGCCACGGGGCGTGTGCGTAGCGGGACAGTAGCGAAGCAGGTTCGCTGAGCGGAAGGCTCCGTCCAGAATCCGGTCATTGGCCGGTATGGACTACTTGTATTTATCCCGATACGTACGGAGCGTGACTCCTCTGCGAGCGCCCTCGCAGAGGAGTCACTTCATCCGGGTGGCCCACTCCTGCACCTTGGCGATGCGCTGCCGCAGCTGTCCCGCCGTCGCCTCCGCGCTCGGCGGTCCGCCGCACACGCGCCGCAGCTCGGTGTGGATCACACCGTGCGGCTTGCCGCTCTGATGGACGTACGCGCCGACCATCGTGTTGAGCTGCTTGCGCAGCTCCATCAGCTCCTTGTGCGAGACGACCGGCCGCCGCTCGGCCGGCAGCTCCAGCAGATCGGCCTCGGCGTCCGGCCGCTTCTTGCTGTGCGCGATCTGCTTGGCCTGCCGCTTCTGCAGCAGCAGCTGGACCTGGTCGGGTTCGAGGAGCCCCGGGATGCCGAGGTAGTCCTGCTCCTCCTCGCTTCCCGGGTGGGCCTGCATGCCGAACTCGGCGCCGTTGTACATCACCCGGTCGAAGACGGCCTCGGACTCCAGCGCCTCGAAGGCGAACTGCTCCTGCTCGCCGGTGTCCTCGTCCTGCTCCTTGTTCGCCTCGTCCATCTCCTGCTCGGACTCGGCGTACGGATCCTCCTCGCCCTCCTTCTTCGGCTTGTCGAGGGCGTGGTCGCGCTCGACCTCCATCTCGTTGGCGAAGGTGAGCAGGTCGGGCACGGTCGGCAGGAACACGGAAGCGGTCTCGCCGCGCCGCCGGGACCGCACGAAACGGCCGACGGCCTGGGCGAAGAAGAGGGGGGTGGAGATGGTGGTGGCGTACACGCCGACGGCCAGCCGGGGCACGTCGACGCCCTCGGACACCATCCGCACCGCGACCATCCACCGGTCGTTGCCGGCGCTGAACTCGTCGATGCGGTTGGACGCGCCGGTGTCGTCGGACAGGACGACGGTCGCCTTCGACCCGGTGATCTCGCGGATCAGCTTGGCGTAGGCGCGGGCGGAGTCCTGGTCGGAGGCGATGACGAGCGCACCGGCGTCCGGGATGGCCTTCCTGACCTCGGTGAGCCGCTGATCGGCGGCGCGCAGCACGCTCGGCATCCACTCGCCGCGCGGGTCGAGGGCCGTCCGCCAGGCCTGGCTGATCGCGTCCTTGGTCATCGGCTCGCCGAGCCGGGCCGCGATCTCGTCGCCGGCCTTCGTCCGCCAGCGCATCTGGCCGCTGTAGGAGAGGAAGATGACCGGCCGCACGACGTTGTCGGCGAGCGCGGACCCGTAGCCGTAGGTGTAGTCGGCGGAGGACCGCCGGATCCCGTCGTTGCCCTCCTCGTACGTCACGAAGGGAATGGGATTGGTGTCCGACCGGAACGGGGTACCGGTCAGCGCCAGCCGCCGGGTGGCGGGCTCGAACGCCTCGAGGCACGCCTCGCCCCACGACTTGCTGTCACCGGCGTGGTGGATCTCGTCGAGGATGACGAGCGTCTTGCGCTGCTCGCTCCGGTTGCGGTGCAGCATCGGGCGGACGCCGACGCCCGCGTACGTCACGGCGACGCCGTGGTAGTCCTTGCTGAGCGGTCCGGCGCTGTACTCGGGATCGAGCCGGATGCCTATCCGGGCCGCGGCCTCCGCCCACTGCTTCTTCAGATGCTCGGTCGGCGCGACCACGGTCACCTGCTGCACGACATGGTGGTGCAGCAGCCAGGAGGCGAGGGTCAGCGCGAACGTCGTCTTGCCGGCACCGGGGGTGGCGACGGCGAGGAAGTCGCGTGGCTGCTCCTGGAGGTACCTCTCCATCGCTCCCTGCTGCCAGGCTCGCAGCTTGCCGGCGGTGCCCCAGGGGGCCCGGCCGGGGAAGGCGGGCGAGAGGTGATGGGAGTGCGAGTTGGCGGCGGCGGTAGTCACGGTCTCCGTTGGGTGGTCGAGCGGCTCGGCTACGTATGACAACCGGGCCACCCTACCGGCGGCCCGCTCCTGTCAACGTGCGTACGAGGCGGGGTGCCCGGGGATGGGACTCAGCTCACAGCATCCGCAGGGGTCAGCGCGCGAAGCGCGGCAACCGGGCAGCGATCTTCGGCACGTCGAGGGCTCCTTGGCAGACATCGAGGACGAACGCCTCGGCCTCGTCCACGTCGAACTCCGCGTCCAGCGGATGTCCGTCCATGTGCAGGAAGACCCAGGTCGCGTACCAGGCGATGCGCTTGTTCCCATCGATGAGGGCGTGATTGCGGGCGAGGGACTCCATCAGCGCCGCGGCCTTCTGCCAGACGTCCGGATAGGCGTCCTGCCCGAACACACTCGACTGAGGGCGCACGAGGGCCGAGTCCAAGAGCCCGAAGTCGCGCACGTCGTCAGCCTCGAGCCGCTTCGCGAGGTTCAGCAGTTCGGGCAACCTCAGGTAGTGCGTCAAGCGAGCCTCCGGTTCAGCTCGGCACTCGCCTTCAGTACGTGGTCAGCGGCCTCGTTGAACAGTCTCGAATGCTCGTTTATGGCCGCGATCACGGCGTCGTGCGCGAACGCCTGCATGCTGCGCCCCTCCGCTGCCGCACGTTCGCGCAGCGCGTCGAGCTCATCGTCCGAAAACCGCAGATTCAGTCCAGCCATGCCTCAACGGTACTGCGTGGTACCAGATAGTGTCACCGCGATTCCGCCCGCAACCGCGTAGTCACCCACGCCCCGAACAACGCCACGCCCGCCATCGGCAGGAAGACGGCGACGAACGCGGCCGGATGCGAGGACCCGCCGGCCGTCGTGGCCGTGTGCGAGACGGCGCCTCCGCCGAGGGCCGCGAAGGCGGCTCCCCCGACGGCCAGCAGCAGCACATTGGACAGCCCGTCCGAGATCTGCAGCGCGGCGGAGTTGGCCCCCGCCTTCTCGGGAGCGGAGAGCTGCAGCAACAGCACGCTGGTGGAGGAAATGACGAGCCCCATCCCGAAGCACCCGACCCCCCAGGCGACGGCCACGATCCAGGCGGGCACGGAGTGGATCAGCACGCTGGGAGCGGAGGCGATGGCGACAGCGGTCAGCACCATCCCGAGCGCCATGAACCGCTCCCGGTACGGCTCCACCCGCGGCCGCGACTGCACCCACGACCCGAGCGCCCAGGTCCCCCCACCGGCGGCGAGCGAGAGCCCGGCAAGGGTCGGACTCAGCCCCCGCTGCGTCACGAGCATCAACGGCACGAACGAATCGGCGGCGATGAAGGACCCGGCGGCCACCCCGCGCAACAGCACGACGGACGGCAGCCCCCGGGCGGCCCGCCAGGTACCGCGCGGAAGCAGCCCGAGCACGGCAGGCGCGAGCAGCGCGACACCGGCGGCGGCCGGAACCACCGACACGGGCCTCAGATCCTGGGCGGCGTACTGCAGAAGCCCGGCCCCGAGAGAGATCCCGAGGGCGAGCCGAATCCGCCGCCGGTCGAAGCCCGCCCCGGACGCCCCCTCCACGGGCCCACCGGCCCGCCGCCGTATCTGAGGCAGCGCGAGCGCAAGCGGAAGGACGACGAGGACGGGTATCCCGAGAAACACCCACCGCCACCCGAGCTGCTCGGTCACCGTCCCGGCGGCAAGCGGCCCGACGACGGACGGCACGACCCAGGCGGCAGCGAACGCGGCCATGATCGCGGGCCGCAGCCGCTCCGGATAGGCGCGCCCGACGACGACGTACAACGCGACGACCACCAGCCCGCCCCCGAGCCCCTGCACGGCCCGCCCGAGAATGAACACCCACATGACCCCGGCGCTCCCGGACAGCAGCAGCCCGGCCCCGAAGGCGACGATCCCCCCGCCCAACGCCCCGAGCGGCCCCCGCCGATCGGACCACTGCCCGGCGAACACCATCCCGAACAGGCTGGTCGTGAAGTACCCGGAGAACGCGAACGCGTACAACGACACCCCGTCGAGCTCCCGCGCGGCGACAGGCATGGCCGTCCCCACCGCGGTGGCCTCGAACGCGATGAGCAACACGACGGAGACGATCCCGACGCTGAGGGCCCGATAGGACCGCCCGAGGACGGTCTCGGTCTCAGGGTGACTCTCCACTGCAGAGGAAACGGGGTCGTCTGCGACACCGGCGTCGCGAGGTTCGAGGGCAGCCATGGCCGCCAGCGTAAGGTCCACAATCGCCGTTGACCCCTGTCGGAAGACGGGACCCCACCCGAGACCTTGGTCGTAGGCCTGCTGCACCCCTTTCGCCGCTGCACCCCTTTTGCCGCTGCTCCGCTCCTCCGCTCCTCCGCTTCATGAACGGCGTATGGCAGTCCCATTGCAGCGCGCCCGCGCCCCTTGAGCGACGTCCGGACCGGACCGTACGGTCGACCTACCAAGTTCGGAACGGGGCCTCAACCCCCCACCCCGACCTGGCCGTGTGCCCGAGTGGCTTAGGGACTCGCCTGCAAAGCGAGGTACGTGGGTTCAATTCCCGCCACGGCCTCTGACCGGCCTGACCAGGCAGAACGAAAGGGCGGCACCCCACATGGGGTGCCGCCCTTTCGGCCGTCCGTCTCCGTGCTTGAACTTGATCGTGTGAGACGACTGCTGACCGGCTTTTGCGATGTCCTTTGTTCTCCCGGCAGTCGGGGTCGCGTGGTGGGACTCTGTGGGCGCTTCTTCGGAATGGGCGGTGGGAGGGGTCGATGGGGATCGTGGGGCCTGGTCGGGGTGTCGTGTGGGCCGCCGTGGGGGTGGCGGGGGTGGGGTCGGCAGGGCTCGTGTCGCTCGCCGTCCTGGGGGATCTGAATGCCGCGGGGCAGGTGGCGAGTGTCGTCGGCGCGGTGGTCGGGTTGGCCGGGGTGGTGATCTCCGTGCTCGCTCTGAACGGTGCTTCAGGCAACGGTGCTTCAGGCAACGCCGCCCCCGGCAATACCCCCGATACACCCGATACACCCGATACACCCAGCACTCCCGACGCCCCTGGCAGCGCCCCGGACCGCCACCCCGACGACGCCGACAACGCCGACGACGCCGGCCGCCCCCAGCGGCTCGTGCGGGCCGAGCGCGGTGGGATCGCGGCCGGCGGGGACCTCGTCGGGAACGCGATCGGGCACGGTGCCGTGGTTTCCGGGCCGCGCACGCCCAGGCGGCGGGCAGCCGGGGGCCGGGGTGAGGTTCAGGCCGGGCCGGACTCGGTGGCCGCCGTCGGGGACATCGTCGACAACGCGTTCGGAGACGACAGCCGCCGATGACCGGACAGCCCTGGCCCCGCAGAAAACGCCCCGCCGAGACCGACCCCGTCCCCGCCTCCCCCGTCGACGGCCCCCGCCATCTGCACGTGGGCCCCGACGCCATCGGGGTCGGCGGCAGTGTCGAGAACTCCGCGTGCGCCCCGGACAGTCGGGTCACCAACATCGGTGAGCTGCACATCCACCACGCGGCTGCCGGCGCCGAGCCGCAGGGAGGGGCGCTGCCGGAGATCGAGTCGGCCCTCGCCGACCTCCAGCGACACGCCGACCGACTCGCCACCCACGCCGAGCGACTCGCCGCGCTCGAACGCGGGCCCGCCCCGCACGCGGACGCCGCCCTCGCCGACTTCCGGCACTACACGACCCAGGTCGACGCCTACGCCGACCGGCTCCTCACCGTCGAACGCCGACTCGCCGACCTCCAGTCGCACGGGGTCCGACTCGCCGCCTACGCCGAGCGGCTCGCCGCACTCGAAGGCCAACTCGCCGACTTCCAGCAACGCCAGGTCGACACGCTGGCCGCCAACGCGCGGCTGCAGGAGCAGCGCGACGCCGCCTATGCCTCCGCCGCCGCCTCCGAGGCCGACCACCGTGCCGAACGCCGACGCCGTGAGGCCGCCGAAGCCGCCGGACAGCGCGCCGAGTTGCAGGCGGCGGCCGAACGGGCCCGCGCCGACCAGCACGCCGCGGAACGCGACGACGCGCGTCTGCGGCCGCACCAGGAGGAGCGCGAGCCGGTCGCCGTGCTCAGCGGTCCGGGCCCGGCGGCCACTGTCAGCGCCGCTGCCGCTGCCGCCCCGGCAGGCACGGCACGCCCGGGACATGTGCACCAACAGGTGGTGCGGGCCGCCGGGAGCGAGATCGTCTTCGGCAGCTCTCCTTGTGACAGACGCTGGTGCCTGCGCCGCCGCCGACGCCTCGTGCATCACTCGCGCTTCGGGCTGGAGCGCCCGCACATCAAGTACCAGAAGATCGCCGGGATGAGAGTGCCGCGCATCGTGGGCAGTTGCTCGTTGCGCTGGTGCTCACGCTGTTTCCGGCAAGACCACGGCCAAGGGCTCGGGACCACCGTCGCCGTCCTCGGGATGGTCGCCTGTGTCGCGGCCGGAATCGGGCTCTACCGGGTCGGCGCTCCCTGGTGGATCGGGTTCCCGGCCGTGCTCGGTCTGTTCTTCGCCATCCCGTTCGCGGTGGACCGGGTCGACCTGAGCGACCCTCAGCCGAGCCGGTCGGCCCCATCCGGCAAGGACGACACCCCGATCGTTCTCAGCTGACTCCGGCCGGGGCTCCGGCT
The DNA here is from genome assembly GCF_053592635.1 of Streptomyces sp. NPDC002623. Taxonomy (NCBI): domain Bacteria; kingdom Bacillati; phylum Actinomycetota; class Actinomycetes; order Kitasatosporales; family Streptomycetaceae; genus Streptomyces; species Streptomyces sp. NPDC002623. The sequence goes on from NZ_JBSFWB010000008.1 coordinate 328,368, forward strand.
GGGGCTCCGGCCGGGGCTCCGGGGCTCCGGGGCTCCGTCCGCGACTCCGACGCACCCGGACCAACTCACCTTCCCGTTCCCCGGATTTAACCTACGACCTCTTGGCGATCCCCTCTCTACGCGCGTAACTTGAGCCGACTCCCCCACACCACCATCGGCCGGACCCGACGACGTACGAGGAGATCGCCAGCGTGTCCAGATCTGTAGGTAACAGACCCCGCCGTACCGTCTACGCGCTCATATCCGTGGGTGTGGCGAGCGCGTTCGCCATCACCTCGCTGCCCGCGGCCTACGCGACGCCGTCCGCCTCCGCGGTGATCTCCGAGGTGTACGGCGGCGGCGGGAACTCGGGAGCGACCCTGACGCGGGACTTCGTCGAGCTCGGCAACGCGGGCACGGCGGCCTACGACCTGGCCGGGTTCAGCGTGCAGTACCTGCCCGGCTCGCCGTCCTCCTCCTCGACCTGGCAGGTCACCGCGCTCAGCGGCAGCGTCGCGCCCGGCGGGCGGTTCCTCGTCGGCGAGGGCACCGGATCCGGGGGGACCGTCGCCCTGCCCGCCGTCGACGCCACCGGGTCCATCGCCATGAGCGCCACCACCGGCACCATCGCGCTCGTCTCCGGCACCGCCGCCCTGACCTGCAAGACCGCCGCCGACTGCGCCGCCGACAGCCGGATCGTCGACCTGGTCGGGTACGGCAGCGCCGTCGTGCGGGAGGGCAGCGGGCCGGTCACCGGGGCTTCCAACACCGCCTCCGTCAGCCGCGCGGCCGCCCTCGCCGACACCGACGACAACGCCGTCGATCTCGCGTCCGGGACGCCGTCCCCCGTCAACTCCGCCGGGCAGACCCCGGATTCGGGCAGCGGGGACGGAGACGGGGACGGGGACCCGACCACCCCCGGTACCGTCCGCGTCCATGACATCCAGGGCGCCACCCGGCTCTCCCCGCTCGCCGGGCAGACCGTCACCCGGGTGCCGGGCATCGTCACCGGGGTGCGGACCTCCGGGTCCCAGGGGTACTGGATCCAGGATCCGGCGGCCGACGCCGATCCCCGGACCAGCGAAGGCGTCTTCGTGTACACCGGGTCCACCACGCCGACCGTGGCCGTCGGGGACTCCGTGCTGGTCAGCGGCAAGGTCGCCGAGTACTACCCGAGCAGCACCAGCCAGTCCCTCACCGAGCTCACCGCGCCGACGGCGACCGTGCTGAGCAGCGGGAACGCCCTGCCCGCCGCCGTCACCGCCGACGCGAGCAGCGTTCCGAACGCCTACATTCCCACCGCCGGCGGCGCGAGCATCGAGTCGCTCCCGCTCGAACCCGCCGTCTACGCCCAGGACTTCTTCGAGGCCGCCGAAGGCATGCGCGTCTCGTTCTCCGACGCCCGTGTCGTCGGCGCGAGCAACGAGTACGGCGAGCTGTGGGTGACCGTCAAGCCGGAGGAGAGCACCACGCCCCACGGCGGCACGCTCTACTCCTCCTACGACCAGCCCAACACCGGCCGGCTGAAGGTGATGTCGCTCGACACCGCCGCCGCCTTCCCGGTCGCCGACGTCGGCGACGAGCTGTCCGGCAGCACCACCGGGCCGCTCGACTACTCCACCTACGGCGGCTACAACGTCCAGGCCACCCAGCTGGGCACCCTGGTCGACAACGGGCTGAAGCCGGAGGTGACCCGCCGCCAGAAGGGCGACGAGCTCGCGGTCGCCACGTACAACGTGGAGAACCTGGACGCGCTGGAAGACCAGGAGAAGATCGACCGGCTCGCCCAGGGCATCGCCGTCAACCTCAACTCCCCCGACGTCGTCGCCCTGGAGGAGATCCAGGACGACAACGGCGCGACGAACGACGGCACCGTCACCTCCGAGGCCACGCTGAAGCGGTTCACGGACGCCATCCGCGCGGCCGGCGGCCCCCGGTACCAGTGGCGGTACATCGCCCCGACGAACAACCAGGACGGCGGCGAGCCCGGCGGCAACATCCGTCAGGTGTTCCTGTTCAACCCCAAGCGGGTCTCGTTCACCGACCGGACCGGCGGCGACGCCACCACCGCCACCGGCGTGGTGAAGACCCGCAAGGGCGCCCGTCTCACCTACTCCCCCGGGCGCATCGACCCGACCGGCGACGCCTGGGACAACAGCCGCAAGCCGCTGGTCGGCGAGTTCGTCTTCCACGGCGAGACCGTGTTCGTCATCGCCAACCACTTCACCTCCAAGGGCGGCGACCAGCCCCTGCACTCCCGCTACCAGCCGCCGGCCCGCAGCTCCGAGACGCAGCGTCAGGCGCAGGCCGCCGAGGTGAACGCGTTCGTCAAGTCCCTGCTCGCGGCGGACAAGAACGCCAAGACCGTGGTGCTCGGCGACCTCAACGACTACGAGTTCTCTCAGACCGTCAGCACGCTGACGGACGGCAAGGTCCTCAAGCCGCTGATCACCACCCTGCCGGCCGACCAGCGCTACACCTACGTCTACGACGGCAACTCGCAGACCCTGGACCACATCCTGACCAGCCCGGCGGTCACGCACTTCGACTACGACGTGGTGCACATCAACGCCGAGTTCGCCGACCAGGCCAGCGACCACGACCCGCAGATCGTACGGATCGACGTCAGCCGCTGCCGCCACTAGGCGCTCCGCTGGATGTGCCGCGATGTGCCGTCGTTCTGCTGCGGCGCCGTCGTGGCTGGTCGCGCAGTTCCCCGCGCCCCTTCGGGGCGCAGCTAGGCATACAGCCCGCCGCCCGCCTCGTCCTCGAACATCCCCGGCCAGTAGCGCCAGCCGTCGTCCGCGGGGTTGTTCGGGGTCGGGTCGCAGGCGACCGGGTCGACCGCGGCCAGGGTGCGGGACATCGTCTCGGCGAGCTGGTCGTAGGCCTCGGTCAGCTCGTGGACCGCGTCCAGCGCCCGCTCGCGGCGTATCAGCCAGAGGGTGAACGCCAAGGTGGAGATGTCGGCGTTGAGCGGGCGCAGACCGAGGTCCGGTTCGCTCCAGCTCAGCACCGCGCCCGTGGCGCCGTCGACGACCAGGCTGGTGTCCTCCAGGAGGTGGCCGAGGCGGATCAGGCGGTCGGCGTCGGCCGGGAGCCGCTGCTCGGTGAGGACGCCGCCGCGGTCGTCCTCGCAGTACTCGGCGAGGGTCTGCAGCGGCATGTCGGTCTCCAGCGAGAACCAGACGACCTCCTCCGGCAGGCCCGTCTCGCGCAGGAAGCGGCGGGTCGGGGCGTGCGTGAGCGCGTTGGGGAAGTCGACGTCCTCGAAGCGGACGATCTCGCCGGAGCCGAACTCCTCGTCCAGCAGGCGGACCGGGAGGTCCAGCGCCAGGCCGGAGGTCGTGCCCGGGCCGGCCACCAGCGCCAGCGGGCGGATCACCGCGGCCAGCTTCCAGAAGAGGCCCGAGTCGCCCTCCCGGTCCGCCGCCGCCGCGGTCTCCGCGCCCTCCGCGGCCTCCTCGAAGACGGCGAGCAGCTGACGGGTCGCCTCCGCCACCGCCTTCGGTCCGAGGCGGCCCGCGTAGGAGGCGAACTGGCCGCGCAGGGCCGCCAGTTCGTCCACCGCGGTCGCGTAGCGCAGCAGCTTCTCCAGGGAGGGGGCGAGCGGGCGGGTGTCCATCAGGCCGGGGCGGTCGTGCAGGAAGTACGTCGTCGAGATCTCGCCCGTCATCCCGTCGAGCAGGACCGACTCCGTCTCCCGGCCGTCGGCGCCCAGGATTCCGCCTATGACCAGCCGGTCGCGCAGCTCCGCCGCCAGGAGGCCTTCGGGGTCGCCCGTGGAGTCCGCGACCGTGCGCAGCCCGTCCGTGCGCAGCGCCTCGAACGTCATCAGAGCGCCGTCGCCCGGCAGGGCCGGCAGGCCGGGGCCGGTCAGCCAGCGGCGCGTCGGCGCGTGTGTGATGTACGGGTTCAGCTCGTCCTCGGTGAAGGTGATCGTCGTCATGGCGGTGGCCGTCGTCGTCGTGGCGATGGTGGTCCTGGTCGTGGCGGTGGTGGTCGTGCTCATCGGGTCCCCCGTGCGGAAAGTTGCGTGCGCCGTCCCACTGCTCCGCAGCCTACGCGGCACCACTGACAACGGCCCCGACCAGCGACAACACCCAGCACACGGGACGCCGGACGCCGGTCCCACACACTGACAGACGCCAGAACACCCTCACACGTTCCCTCGGCGACTCAGGTGACGTCTCAGGCGGCGTCTCGGGCGACGTCTCAGGTGACGTCTCAGGTGACGTCTCAGGTCAGGTAGACGCCGCCGAGCACCACGACCACCGCCGCCACCACGAACAGCAGGATCCAGCCCAGCAACTTGCCCACGCTCGGCGGGGGTTCGTACTGCCGGGCGTCCGGATCCGAAGCAGGGGCCGAAGCCGAGGCAGCGGCCGGATCCCGCTCGCTCACCGGTCCGTCACCACCGCGGCCTGGGGCCTTATCGGCAGCCGGTTCACCGGGCGGCCCGTCGCGGCCCGTACGGCGGAGGCGATCGCCGCCGGCGAGGTCACCACCGGGACCGCGCTGGCGGCCTTCGCCCCGAACGGCGCGACGACGTCCCGCTCCTCGACCAGTTTGACGATCTGGATGTCCGGGGCGTCCAGGGCCGTGGGCAGCGCGTAGCCGGTGAGGTCGGGGTGGCGGATCAGGCCTCTGGGGGTGCGCAGGTTCTCGGTGAGGGCGATGCCGACGCCCTGTGTCACGCCCGCCTCGATGCGGGCGGTGAGCTGCGCGGGGTTGAGGATCCGGCCGACGTCCTGGGCGACGGCGAGTTCCACGACGCGTACCGAGCCGAGCTCGATGTCGACGTCGACGACCGCGCGGATCGCGCAGAACGCGAGGCCGACGAAGGCGTCGCCCTGGCCGGCCGCGTCCAGCGGCTCGGTCGGGTGCGGGCGGCACTGTGCCGTCGCCCACAGCTCCTTGCCGTGCATCTCCTCCGTGACGGTCGTCGACAGGACGCCGTCGTACGAGGTGATCTTGCCGTCGGTGATCTGGAGCAACTCCGTGGACATGCCGAACTTGTGCGCCAGGGGCTGGAGCAACTGCGTGCGGACCATCTTGGCCGCGCGTTCCACCGCGCCGCCGGAGACCCAGGTGTGGCGGCCGCGGCAGCCGGGGCCCGCGGGGGGCTGGTCGGTGTCCACGGGCGCCACGTGCACCTCGTCGACGCCGAGCGTCTCCTGGACGATCTGGCGGGCCAGCGTCGTGAAGCCCTGGCCCGTCTCGACCGCCGCGCACAGGACCGTGGCGATGCCGTCCTGGACCTTGACGGTCGCCGTGGAGACCTCGTCCGCGCCCTCCGCGCCCAGCATGTGCACCATGCCGAGGCCGTAGCCCACGCCCCGGCGCACCGCGCCCGGTTCGCCCGCGCCCTCGGGGCCGCCGGGCAGCAGCCAGTCCTCCTCGGGCGTGTCCTTGGGCAGTGCCGGGAGCGGGAACTCCTGGACGGCCTGGAGGAGTTCGGCGACGGGGGCCGGGCAGGTCACGGTCTGGCCGGTCGGCAGGACGTCGCCGGTGGCCATGACGTTGCGCAGCCGCAGCTCCGCCGGGTCGACGCCGAGCTTCTTCGCCAGCTTGTCCATCTGCGCCTCGTAGGCGGCGCACACCTGCATCGCGCCCTCGCCGCGCACATGGCCCGACGGCGGGTTGTTCGTACGGACCGCCCAGCCCTCGATGAAGGCGTTCGGGACGACATAGGGGCCGCAGGCGAAGGAGACGGCGGCGGCCAGGGCCTCGGCGGAGGTGTCGGCGTAGGCGCCCGCGTCCAGCAGGATCTGCGCCTCGACCTTCACCAGCCGGCCCTCGGCGTCCGCGTGGTGGCGGTAGCGCAGCAGGGTGGGATGCCGGTGGGCGTGGCCGAGGAACGACTCCTCGCGCGTGGCCGTCAGTTTCACCGGGCAGCCGGTCTTCAGGGCGAGCAGCCCGAGCGGGAGCTGGAAGCCCTGGTCCTCGCGGTCGGCGGTGGCGCCGGGCACCCCGGTGACGACGATCTTCACCCGTTCGGGTTCGAGGCCGTAGCAGGCGGCGGCCGTGTCCCGGTCGGTGTGCGGGTCGGTGGAGGCCAGGTAGAGCTCGACGCCGCCGTCGGGACGGGGCACGGCGAGGCCGGCCTCGGCGCCGATCGGGGCGGGGTCGGCGCGGCCGATCCGGTACTGGCCCTCGACGACGATCTCGCCGGCCGCGGCCGGGTCGCCGTGGTGCAGCGGGATGTGCCGGATCAGGTTGCCGTCGGGGTGCAGGGGCTCCGCTTCGAAGGCCTGCTCGGGGTCGATCACCGGGTCGAGCGCCTCGTACTCGACGATGACGGCCGCGGCGGCCATCCGCGCGGTGTCCGGGTGGTCGGCGGCGACGGCGGCGATGGGCTCGCCGTGGTGGCGTACGACGTCGGAGGCGAACACCGGCCGGTCGGCCTTGCCGCGACCGTGCAACGCGCGCCCGGGGACGTCCTCGTGGGTGATGACGGCCCGTACACCGGGCATCTCCCGCGCGTGGGACGTGTCGATGGACACGATGCGCGCGTGCGGGTGCGGTGAGCGCAGCACGGCCGCCCACAGCAGGCCCTCGGCCCACAGGTCGGCCGCGTACGGGAAGGTGCCCTCCGTCTTGGCGCGCGCGTCGGCGGGCTGCAGGGACGCGCCGAGGCCGTGCGGGATCGGCTCGGAGGCGGGGGCCGCCTCCGCGGGGTTCGTCGCGGTGGCTGCTTCGTTGCTCACGCCTGGCCTCCGTCCTGGCCCTGGCCCTGGCCGTATGCCGGGTCATGCGGGTGGGGCTGTGCCGGGTTCTCGAACGCCGACACGTGGACGCCGCCCGCGCCCGGGCCGGCCTGGTGGGGAATGCGGGCCTCGTCCCCGTTGGACTCGGCCTCGGCGTGCGCCTCGCGTTCGGCGACGACGTCCTTGACGGCCCGCAGGACGCCCCGGTAGCCGGAGCAGCGGCACAGGTTGCCGCACAGGGCCTGGCGGGTCTCCAGCTCGGTCGGCGCCGGGTTGCCCTCGAGCAGGTCGTGCACGGTCATCGCCATGCCGGGCACGCAGAACCCGCACTGCACGGCCCCGCACTTGGCGAGGGCCCGCTGCACGTCCGAGGGCCGGCCGTCGACGGCCAGGCCCTCGACTGTGCGGATCTCGCTGCCGGCGGTGGTGACGGCCGGGACCAGGCAGGAGGCGACGAGCCGGCCGTCGACCTGGACGTTGCAGGCTCCGCACTCGCCCTGCGAGCAGCCGTCCTTGGCGCCGGCGAGGCCGAGGCGCTCGCGCAGGACGTAGAGCAGCGACTCGCCGATCCAGGCGTCGGTGACGGGGCGGTCGGAGCCGTTGACGCGCAGCACGTAGGCCGCGAGGGGGTGTTCCTCGTGGAACGGCGACGGGGCGTCGTCGGGCGTGTCGGCGGTCTCGGGGGTCGCCTCGTCCGTCTCCGCGTCCGCCTCGGGCGCCGTCGCGCCTTCGGACGGCTCGTCGTCGGGCGTGTCCGCCGGGTCTCGGGGGTCCCCGTGCGCGGCAGCGGGTTCGGCGGACGGCCCAGCGGGGCCGTGGGCGGCCTCGTGGGCGCGCTCCGGGCCCCCGGGGCCCTCGGTGGCCCCGTCGGCCTCAGCGGCCCGCCTAGCGGCCTCCGCGGGGCTGTTCGGGGGCACCGTGTACGCCTCGGCGGAGACCTCCGGGGCGGCCTGGCCGTCCGGGGCGAACGCTTCGGCGGGGTGGGCGTGGTGCTCGGGGTGGCCGGTGTAGTCGGGTGCGGGGTGGCGCCGGTCGTGGTCGGCGGCCGGCGTGTCGTGCTCCGGCGCGTACCCCGTCCCGTGCGCGGGCGTGTGCTGCGGCGCGAGTCCGTACGGGGGCGTGTCCGTCGCCGGTCGCGCCGCCATGTCGGTCTGGTCCGTGGGCCGGCCCCATGCCTGGTTCGCCGTGCCGGTGGTGTCGGTGGTGCCCGTCGCCCAGGGCGCGGACGCGCCGCCGGGCAGGGTGGCCGGGGGCGTGCCGCCCCACTGTTCGACCAGGGCCGATGTGGTGAACTCGCCCGATTCGTCCGGAAGGTCGCCGCCCGCGACGGGGATCGACCACTGGCCGGTCACATCGTGGCCGGGGGCGGGCTGCGGTGCGCCCTGGGCCGCCGAGTTGTCGTCGAAGGACCACTGGCCGGTCGAGCCCGGGCGGTACGAGAACCGGTCGTCGCCCACCGTCTGCGGGGTGCCCTGCGGGGCGGGCCAGTCGGTGCCGCCGGGCGGGGCCGCCCAGGTCGCGGCGTCGTCGGTCGGGGGCGCGACCGCTATCTGCGGCGGCACGTACCCGTGGCCCGGCGCGGCGAGCGGGTCGGCGCCGCGGGCGGCCAGCAGGGCGTCGATGCCGCCTTCGGGGAGCTTCACGAAGGCGGTCGCGCCGTCGTCGTAGTCCCCCTGGGGCAGCGGGTCCCAGCGGCCGCCGCCCTGCGGAGCGCCCTGCTCCCGACCGGTGTCCTGTCCGTGTCCGGGTCCGTGCTGGTCGTCGGTCACGACAGCGCCCTCCCCAGTGCTCGTCGGGCCAGCGCGGCGACGGTGCGCCGCAGGTGCAGTACGGCAGGCGGAAGTTCCGGTACGGAGCCGTCCACGCCCGGCACCGGGTCGGGGATGCAGGCGGCTGCGACGTACTCCCCGAAGGCGGTCAGCGCCTCCGGGACGATCGTGCGGCTGTTGTCCCAGTCGATCAGCCGGGCGACCCACTGCTCGGCCTCCAGGGGCCGCAGCGGCATCGGCGCTATGGCTCCGACGGCGCATCTGACGCCACGCCGGGCGGGGTCGAGGACCAGCGCCACCGAGGCCACCGCGCGGCCCGGTCCGGTGCGGCCGGTGGCCTTCAGGAAGACCTGCGGGGCGTGCAGCAGCGGCACGCGCACGTACCCGATGAGTTCGCCGCCGCGCAGCATCTCCATGCCGGCCAGCAGGTGCGACACCGGGATCTCCCGGCGGGCTCCGCCCTGGCCCGCGATGATCAGGGTCGCCTCCAGCGCGGCCAGTACAGGCAGCGCGTCGCCCGTGGGGGCGGCCGAGGCGATGTTGCCGCCCAGGGTGCCCGCGTTGCGGATCTGCGGCGGGCCCGCGGCGCGCGCGGCGGCGGCGAGCGCCGGGATGAGCGCGGCGAAGTCGGGGCGGCCCATGCGCGCGTGGGTGAGTCCGGCGCCGAGCAGCGCGTGGCCGTCCTGGTACTGCCAGCCGCGGATCTCGCTGATCCGGCCGAGGCCGACCAGCCCGGCGGGCCTGAGCTGCCCGGAGTTGACGGCGGCCATCAGGTCCGTGCCGCCGGCCACCGGAACGGCTGCGGGCATGGCCGCGAGCGCCGCCACGGCCTCGTCCAGCGACGTGGGCAGCGTGACGGCCTGCGCCGCCTGCGGTGCGTGCGTGCTCAAAACCGGCTGCCCCTTCCCGCTGCCCCACCTGGTCCCACCTGTGTTGCCGTACGGTACGTGCTGACAGGGCGGACGTGGCAACTCTGGCACATCTTCGCAACACCCGAACGCGGGGGTCCGCTAGGAGGCATTCGCCCACCTCGCCGTAGAGATGGTCCGTTTTGTACGGCATCACCGGTGCGCGTGAATTGCCACTCTTCGGTGACCCTGCCGGGGTTTTTCCGTGACGCGCGGTATCACCGGTTCGGGGGCGGACCGTCGATCGGACGCCCGAGGACACCGGGCCGCCGCTGCCAGGGCCGGGGCCCGGCCGGCGGGCGGTAGCCGACGCCCGACGCGTCAAGTCGCCCGTAGTGGGCTTCCATCCGTCGCTCGAAGTCGGCGAAGTCCCGGTGGCGCGCGGCGGGCAGGGAACTCCAGGCGACCTCGGCGAAGGCGGCGAGCCGCGGGAAGGCCTGGTAGTCCACGCGCGCGTGGTCCTCCATCACCTCGGTCCACAGGTTGGCCTGCGTGCCGAGCACGTGCCGCGCCTCCTGCGACGTCAACTCCCCGGGAACGGGCTCGAACCGGTAGACGTCCTCCAGGGTGCGCACAAAGCCGATCGGCACGGGCTCGTCCTCGCCGGGCGCCTGCCGGTGGTCCAGGTAGACCTGCTGCTCGGGGCACATCACGACGTCGTGCCCGGCCCGCGCGGCGGCGATCCCGCCCGCGTAGCCACGCCAGGACGACACGGCCGCGCCCTCCGCGAGCCCGCCCTCCAGGATCTCGTCCCAGCCGATGAGCCTGCGCCCGCGCGCGGAGAGCCACTGGTCGAAGTGGCCGATGAACCAGGACTGCAGCTGGTCCTCGTCCGCGAGCCCGAGTTCCCTGATGCGCGTCTGCGCGGTCGGCGACTGCCGCCACTGGTCCTTGGGACATTCGTCACCCCCGACATGAATGAACTCCGAGGGGAACAGCTCCAGCAGTTCCTCGAAGACCCCCTCGTAGAAGCGCAGGGTGTTGTCGGTGGGGGCGAGTACGTTGGGATTGATCCCCCAGGTGTCCCACACGGAGAGGACCGAGGTGTCGATGACGTCGGTGTTGCCGAGTTCCGGGTACGCGGCGATCGCGGCCTGCGAGTGGCCGGGCAGATCGATTTCGGGGACGACGGTGATATGCCGCTCGGCGGCGTAGGCGACGATCTCCCGGATGTCGTCCTGCGTGTAGTAGCCACCGTGCGGCTTGTCGTCCCACAGCGGTGAGGCGCGATGGCCGAATTTCGTGCGCGCCCGCCAGGAACCGACCTCGGCCAGCCGGGGGTGCCTCCTGATCTCGATCCGCCAGCCCTGATCGTCCGTCAGATGGAAGTGGAAGACGTTGAGTTTGTGCGCCGCCATCAGATCCAGGTAGCGCAGAACGCCTTCCTTGGGCATGAAGTGGCGGGCCACGTCGAGCATGAGGCCGCGCCAGCCGAAACGGGGCGTGTCCTCGACGAAAGTCCCGGGTACGAGCCACTGCCGGCCGGGGGCCACGGGGGCACGCCGGAAGGCGTCGGGGCCGAGCAGTTGACGGAGCGTCTGGGCGGCCCAGAACACTCCTGCGGGACCGCCCCCGTGCAGGGTGATGTCGTCGCTGTCGACGTACAGCTTGTAGCCCTCCGGGCCGAGGTGGCCGGCGTCCTCCGGCCGGATCCGCAGCCGGACGGTCCCGCCGTCGTCCCCCGCGCCCGGCGGCAGCGCGAGGCCCGTCGCCGCGCCGAGGGCGCCGCGCAGCCAGCGGGCGGTCGCCTCCGTGCCGGGCCCGGCGTCGATCACCGTGGCCTCGTCGAGCACGAAGCCGCCCGCGGAGGGCAGGTCCCGCAGTGTCGCGGGCGCCGGAATCAGTCCGGTCGTCGAAGTCACGTCAGTCCTTAACCGCTCCGCCCAGCCCGGAGACCAGTCGTCGCTGTACGAGTACGAAGAACACCAGCACCGGAATCGTCATCACCGTGGAGCCGGCCATCACGCCGCCCCAGTCGGGATCGTCCGGCTTGTAGAAGACCAGCAGGGCCATCGGCAGCGTCGACTGCGAGGTGTCGCTGATGATGAAGGACTTGGCGAAGAGGAAGTCGTTCCACGCGGAGATGAAGGAAAACACGCTCGTGGCCACCAGCCCCGGCAGGACGAGCGGAAAAAGGATCTGCCACAGAAAGCGCGTACGGCTCGCCCCGTCGAGGTACGCGGCCTCCTCCAGCGCCTCCGGAACCGCTTTCACGAACCCCCTCAGCATCCAGATCGCGAAGGGCAGCGAGAAGGCGATGTGCGGCAGGATCAGCGACCCCAGGGTGTTCAACTGGCCGAAGTCCCGCATGAGGAAGAACAAGGGGATCGTCAGCGCCTCCACGGGCACCATCTGGGCCACCAGGAACATGATCAGCAAGGTGGTCCGGAAGCGGAACCGGAATCGGGTCACGGCGGTCGCGGCGAGAAACGCGATCACCCCGGAGACGATCACCACCGCGCACGCCACGACAAGACTGTTGAGGAAGTAACGACCGAATTCCTGCTGTCCGAACACGCGCCGGAAAGAATCCAGAGAGGGTGTCAGGGTCCATGGCCGGGGCTCGCTGGACTCGATCTCCCCGGCCGGTTTGAAGGCGCTCAGCACCATCCAGTAGAGCGGGAAGGCGACCACGACGGCGACGAGCAGGGCCACCGCGTCGGAAAGCCATCGCCGGGAACGGTTCACAGTTCCTCCCCCTGCCGCCGCAGCAGCCGCAGGTAGACCAGGGTGACGGCGAGCAGGATCAGCAGCATCACGACGCCGATCGCCGCGCCGAGGCCGTACTGCGAGGACGCGAAGGCCTGTTGGTAGGCGTAGACGTTCAGGACGAGGTTCTGCCCGGCGATGCCGCCGCCGTTCGTCATCACATAGATCTGGGTGAAGACCTTGAAGTCCCAGATGACCGACTGGATGGTGACGACCACGAGGATCGGCCGGAGCATCGGGGCCAGCACGGACCGCCAGACCCGCCACTGCGAGGCGCCGTCCAGTTCGGCGGCCTCCAGCACCTCCGACGGGACGGCGCGGATCCCGGCGTAGACGGTGACCATCACGAACGGAAAGGAGCACCACACCACTTCGAGGAGCACCAGGAGGAAGGCGCTGTAGCGGCCGTACGTCCAGGAGTGGTCGCCGAGTCCCAACAGCCGGTTGACCGGACCGAAGTCGGGGTCGAACAGCAGCAGCCACACCGTGGATCCGGTGACCGCCGGCGTCGCCCAGGCGCCCAGCGCGGCCAGCATCAGCGCGAGCCGGGGCACGGCACGCACGCGCGTGAGCAGCACGGCGAGCGCGCAGCCGACGGCGAGCGTGGAGACGACACAGGCGGCCGCGAACACGACCGTCGAGAGAAGCACCTGCCAGAACTGATCGTCCGAGAACACGTCGGCGTAGTTCCCGAACCCCCGGAACACGGTCGGCTGCCCACCGCTGACCTGCGCCTGGGTGTAACGGAAGAGCGAGATCAGCCCGAGCTGATAGACGGGGTAGGCGAGAAGCGCGGCGAGGACGACGAGAGCGGGGGCGAGATAAAGCCAAGGAGTGCTGGAGCCCGCCAAGGGGCGCGGGGCCGTACTGAACGTGCGGCTGCCGCCGCGTGGGCGCGAGCGGCCCCCACCGGCCCGCAGCCGCAAACGCTCCGCGCCCCCCGAGCTATGAGGCGTACCCGGCGTCACCCGATGGAGCCGAACGCCGCGTCCATCTTCTTCGCCGCCTCCGTCGAAGCCCCCGCCACGTCCTTCTTGCCGCTGATGACCTCCTGGAACATGGTCGGCACGACCAGCTGGGAGTCGATCTGCGACCAGGCGGGCGACGCGGGCACGAACTTGGTGCCGGCGGCCAGCGTCTGCACGAACGGCTTCACGAACGGCTCCTTCGCGGCGGCCGCGTCCCGGACGTCCGTGAAGGTGGGCAGGAAGCCCATCGCGTCGAACAGCGAGGCCTGCGTCTTCTTGCCGGCGAGGGCCTCCATCAGCTGCACCGCGAGCGTGCGGTGCGTCGTGCTCTTCAGCACGCCGATGTTGTTGCCGCCCGCGAACGCCGGAGCGATCGAGCCGGACGTCACACCCGGCAGCGGCACGACGGCGTACTTGCCCTTCACCGCGCCCGCCTCCACGGCCGTGTGGCTGAAGTCGCCGCCGATCACCATGCCCGCCTTGCCGGCCGCGAACGCGGTGACGCTGTCGTTGCCGCCCATGCCCGCGCACTTGGCGGCGGGGCAGTTGTCGTCGGAGAAGAGCGAGGTGTACGCCGTGATGCCCTTCTGGGCGGCCGCGCTGTCGATGGCGGAGGCGTACGAGCCGCTCTTGCCGTTGGCGAGCTCCCCGCCGTTGGCCCAGACGAAGGGCATCGCGCCGTAGGTGTAGGCCCCGCCGACGACCAGGCCGTACAGGTCGGGCTCGGCGGCGCGGATCTTGCGGGCGGTCGTCGCCAGCTCGGCCATGGTCTTCGGGACCGTGAGGCCGAGTTCCTCGAAGACGTCCGTGCGGTAGTAGAGGGCGCGGACGCCCACGTAGAAGGGGGCGCCGTAGAGCTTGCCGTCGACGGTGACGGACTGTTTGGCGGTGGGGTCGGTGTCCTTGGTCTCGCTCCAGTCGCCGAAGTCCTTCGTGACGTCGAGGAGTCCGCCGTCGTGGACGTATCCGGCCGTGTCGGTGTTGCCGTACTCCATGACGTCGGGGGCCGACTTGGGGTCGTTGAAGGCGGCCTTGACGCGCTGGGCGCGGGTGTCGATCGGGATGTACTCGACGGCGACCTTCGTGCCCTTGTGGGCCTTCTCGAAGGCGGTGACGACGGAGTCGACGACCTGTTCCTTCGGCTTGTTGCCGACCTCCTGGAAGAGCCAGACACGCAGGGTGCCCGTCTTCGCGTCCGTGTCGGAAGAGGAGTTGTCGGACGTCTGGGGGGCACATGCGGTGGCGACCAGGGCGGCGGCCGCGAGCACGGCCAGTCTGGTGGGGAGCAGTCTGGTGGGGAGCTTCATGGAGCGATCCTCCGAGCGTTGCAACATATGCAATGGCTGTTTTGCTCTGCACAACACACCGGAGGCTAGGGACTACATGAACACGTCGACAAGAGGTCTCAACCACTCTGTGACCACTTGACGCATCCCGTGCAACGGCAAGCGCCACACCAAACACGCCAAAGGCCCCCGAAGCGCGCCGAAACGCGCCCGAGGGCCTCCGGAAAGGTGAGCCGAGCCAGCCGAGGTGAGCCGACTGCTTCAGGCCGACTACTGAGGTCGACTACTTCTTGTCGCCGCCCTTGCCCTTGTCGTCGCCGCCGCCGGCCATGGACTCGAAGATCTCCTTGCACATGGGGCACACGGGGTACTTCTTCGGGTCGCGGCCGGGCACCCAGACCTTGCCGCACAGCGCCACGACGGGCGTCCCGTCGAGGGCGCTCGCCATGATCTTGTCCTTCTGGACGTAGTGGGCGTAGCGCTCGTGGTCCCCGTCGCCGTGCGACACCTGCGGCGTCGGCTCTACGAGGGTCCCCGTACCAGTCCCGCGCTCGGGCTCAAGAGTGCTCATACCGCCAAGGGTACTGAAGCCGCGCAGCGAAGCTCACGCGCATCACCTGCGCGTCAGTTGAGCGAGGCGTCGTCCGGATACGTCGCCACCATCGCCAGCTCGCTGCGCTGGCGGCGCAGCACCTCGCGCCAGAGTCTCTGCGGGGACGGCGAGGAGACGTCGCCCGGCTCGGACTCCACGACGTACCAGGCGCCCTCCACCAGCTCGTCCTCCAGCTGGCCGGGACCCCAGCCGGCGTACCCGGCGAAGATCCGCAGGGAGCCGAGGGCCGAGGCGAGGAGCTCCGGCGGGGCCTCCAGGTCGACGAGGCCGATGGCGCCGTGCACCCGGCGCCAGCCGAGCGGGGCGCCGTCGAGGCCCGTGCCGCCCGGGATGACGGCGACCCCGAGGGCGGAGTCGAGGGACACCGGGCCGCCCTGGAAGACGACGCCGGGCTCACCGGTGAGGTCCGCCCAGCCCTCCAGGATGTCGCTCACGCCCACCGGGGTGGGCCGGTTGAGGACGACACCTAGGGAGCCCTCCTCGTCGTGGTCGAGAAGGAGCACCACCGCACGGTCGAAGTTCGGGTCCGCCAGGGCGGGCGTTGCCACGAGCAGCCGCCCTGTGAGCGAGGACACCTCGGTCATGCCAGACATGATCCCGCATCTTCCCGTGAATGGGGGAGGCAATCGGAGCTCGGAGAGCAGGCGCAGGTCGGGCACACGGATGCGGTGCGGGCGCACGAACGGAACGGGCCCTGATGGTGACCCCATGTGCCCGGCGGGAAACCGTTCGTGTTGTGACACAGCTATGACGTTGCTGAGCGGTCCTTGGGCTTACGGGACAGGGGTCGACGGCGATTACTCTGTCTCCTCTGGCCCCTTGCCCCGACCCGATGGCCGCTGTCCCCACCCAATCCACCATCCATGGAACGCGAGATACATGACCGTCAACGGCTCTGACGACGTACTGCTTGTCCACGGCGGAACCCCGCTCGAGGGCGAGATCCGTGTCCGCGGTGCGAAGAACCTCGTACCCAAGGCCATGGTCGCCGCCCTGCTGGGCAGTGAGCCGAGTCGGCTGCGCAACGTTCCGGACATCCGAGACGTGCGGGTCGTACGCGGCCTGCTGCAACTGCACGGGGTGACGGTCCGTCCGGGCGAGGAGCCGGGCGAGCTGGTGCTCGACCCGACCTATGTGGAGAGCGCCAACGTCGCCGACATCGACGCCCACGCGGGCTCGAGCCGCATCCCGATCCTGCTGTGCGGTCCGCTGCTGCACCGTCTCGGCCACGCCTTCATCCCCGGCCTCGGCGGCTGCGACATCGGCGGCCGGCCCATCGACTTCCACTTCGAGGTGCTGCGGCAGTTCGGCGCGACGATCGAGAAGCGGGCGGACGGGCAGTACCTGGAGGCGCCGCGGCGGCTGCGCGGCACGAAGATCCGGCTGCCGTACCCGTCCGTCGGCGCGACCGAGCAGGTGCTGCTGACGGCGGTCCTGGCGGAGGGCGTCACCGAGCTCTCGAACGCGGCCGTGGAGCCGGAGATCGAGGACCTCATCTGCGTGCTGCAGAAGATGGGCGCCATCATCGCGATGGACACCGACCGCACGATCCGCGTCACCGGTGTGGACAAGCTCGGCGGTTACAACCACGCGGCCCTGTCGGACCGTCTGGAGGCCGCCTCCTGGGCGAGCGCGGCGCTGGCGACGGAAGGCAACATCTACGTCCGCGGCGCCCAGCAGCGCTCGATGATGACGTTCCTGAACACCTACCGCAAGGTGGGCGGCGCGTTCGAGATCGACGACGAGGGCATCCGCTTCTGGCACCCGGGCGGCCAGTTGAAGTCCATCGCCCTCGAGACGGATGTGCACCCCGGTTTCCAGACGGACTGGCAGCAGCCACTGGTCGTCGCCCTCACGCAGGCCACGGGCCTGTCGATCGTCCACGAGACGGTCTACGAGTCCCGGCTGGGCTTCACCTCGGCGCTCAACCAGATGGGCGCGCACATCCAGCTCTACCGCGAGTGCCTCGGCAGCTCCGACTGCCGCTTCGGACAGCGCAACTTCCTGCACTCCGCGGTCGTGTCGGGCCCCACCAAGCTCCAGGGCGCCGATCTGGTCATCCCCGACCTCCGCGGCGGCTTCTCGTACCTGATCGCCGCCCTCGCGGCCCAGGGCACCTCCCGCGTCCACGGCATCGACCTCATCAACCGCGGCTACGAGAACTTCATGGACAAGCTCATGGAACTGGGCGCAAAGGTCGAACTCCCAGGCAAGGCACTCGGCTAACACCCGTCAGCCAGGGCCGGCCACATCAGCCCGGCCGGCGTTTGAGGCCATTCTTGACGTCAACCACGAGGGGGCGGCACCCGGAGTCCCGGGTGCCGCCCCCTCGTCGTTGACCACGGCGCTCGCAGCGGAGCGCTTACTTACCCTTGGCCGCTTCCTTGAGCTTCGAGCCCGCGGAGACCTTCACGCTGTAGCCGGCCGGGATCTGGATCGGGTCGCCGGTCTGCGGGTTGCGCGCGGTGCGAGCGGCACGGTGGGTGCGCTCGAAGGTCAGGAAGCCGGGGATGGTGACCTTCTCGTCGCCCTTGGAGACGATGTCGCCGACGACCTCGGCGAACGCGGCCAGCACTGCGTCGGCGTCCTTGCGGGTCACCTCGGCGCGGTCGGCCAGCGCGGCCACCAGCTCACTGCGGTTCATGTTGTTACTCCCGTGTTCTTCTTGCCGTTGAGGCGTGCCACGCGGCGGAGCCGCATGTGGGGCACAGCGAAGTCGTTGTGCTCGCGCCCAGAGACGCATCCTGCCCCTACCTGCGGCGGGAAAGCCAATCCGGCACCCGCACGGAGGCGTGAGACAACCCATGTGTGTCACATGGGTGCCACACGAAGGACGCTTAGCTCGGCGCAACCCTAAAGGGCCGCGATCGGCACGAGGTTCCGCGACGCGCCGTTGCGGGGGCCACCGTGGCGATCCTCACAGCCGCACAGCCCCCGCACCTTACGCGACAGAGCCTACGAGGCCGACGCGCCCGCCGCCTTCGCGGCGTCCCGCACCGCGCCCGCCACCGCGCCCGCGACCTTGTCGTTGAAGACGCTCGGGATGATGTAGTTCGCGTTCAGCTCGTCGTCGCTCACGACCTCGGCGAGGGCCTTCGCGGCCGCGAGCATCATCTCGGTGTTGACCGTGCGGGACTGCGCGTCCAGCAGGCCGCGGAAGACACCCGGGAAGACCAGCACGTTGTTGATCTGGTTGGGGAAGTCGGAGCGGCCGGTGGCCACGACGGCGGCCGTCTGACGGGCGATCGTCGGGTCCACCTCGGGGTCCGGGTTCGCGAGCGCGAACACGATCGCGTCCTCGGCCATCGCGGCCACGTCGGTGCCGTCGAGCACGTTCGGGGCGGAGACGCCGATGAAGACGTCGGCGCCGCGCACGGCCTCCTTCAGGGTGCCGGTGAGGCCCTCGGGGTTGGTGTTGTCGGCGATCCAGCGCAGCGCCGAGTCCTGGGCCGCGTCGACGAGGTCGGCGCGGTCCGCGTGGACGACGCCGTGGATGTCGGCGACGACCGCGTTCTTCACGCCGGCCGCGAGCAGCAGCTTGAGGATGGCCGTGCCGGCTGCGCCGGCGCCGGACATGACGACCCGTACGTCCCCTATGCCCTTGCCCACGACACGCAGGGCGTTCGTGAGGGAGGCGAGGACGACGATCGCGGTGCCGTGCTGGTCGTCGTGGAAGACCGGGATGTCGAGGGCCTCGCGCAGCCGGGCCTCGATCTCGAAGCAGCGGGGGGCGGAGATGTCCTCGAGGTTGATGCCCGCGAAGCCGGGGGCGATGGCCTTGACGATCTCGACGATCGCGTCGGTGTCCTGGGTGTCCAGGCACAGCGGCCAGGCGTCGATGCCGGCGAACCGCTTGAAGAGGGCCGCCTTGCCCTCCATGACCGGCAGCGCGGCCTTCGGGCCGATGTTGCCGAGGCCCAGCACGGCCGAGCCGTCCGTCACGACCGCAACGGAGTTGCGCTTGATGGTGAGGCGGCGGGCGTCCTCGGGGTTCTCGGCGATCGCCATGCAGACCCGGGCCACACCCGGGGTGTAGATCATCGAGAGGTCGTCACGGTTGCGGATGGGGTGCTTGGACTGCATCTCGATCTTGCCGCCGAGGTGCATCAGGAACGTACGGTCGGAGACCTTGCCGAGGGTGACGCCCTCGATGCCGCGCAGCTGCTCGACGATCTCGTCGGCGTGCGCGGTGGAGGTGGCGGCGATGGTGACGTCGATGCGGAGCTTCTCGTGGCCGGAGGCGGTGACGTCGAGGCCGGTCACCGAGCCTCCGTGGGACTCCACGGCCGTGGTGATCTGGGAGACCGCCGTTCCGCTCGCGGGCACCTCCAGACGGACCGTGATCGAGTAGGAGACGCTGGGCGCCGTTGCCATGGCCGACTTCCTCTGCACTGCTGGGTGGCGGGATTGCCGTCCGATCGTCGCACCTACCGACGAGTACGTGAAAGCCGCCCTGGATTGCGATCGTTTTGTTCTCAATGACTTCATGGGAGAGGCCCACATCACTGGGTGATGTGGGCCTCTCCGACGTTCATGACACCGACCCGCCATGCTCGCCTCGCGGCAAGTGGTCGCTCGTAGCGACGAAGGTTGGGCCCGGGGGCTTGGATCGAGCCGGTGTCACGACCAGGCTAACAAACGGATGCCCGAACACCATTCCCGTCCGGGGACTTCACAGGAATCAGTCTCTGAGGAGGTCGGGCACTCCGTTCGCGTCCGGGTCGTCGCGGTCCGCCGAGACCACCGTCAGCTGCTGGGTGGCCCGGGTCAGGGCCACGTACAGCACGCGCAGCCCTGCCGGGGACTCGTCCGCGATCTCCGCCGGGGAGACGACGACCGTCGCGTCGTACTCCAGGCCCTTGGCCTCCAGGCTGCCGAGGGCCACCACGCGGTCGCCGAGGCCGGTGAGCCAGCGGCGGGCCTCCTCGCGGCGGTTCATGGCGACGACGACGCCGACGGTGCCGTCGACCCGCTGCAGCAGCCGCTCGGCCTCCGCGCGGACAGTCGCGCCCAGGGTGCCGTGCAGGGCGGTGAAGCGGGGCACGACGCCCGTGGAGCGGACCGCCGACGGGGACTCGGCGCCGGGCATGGCCAGCGCGAGCACCTTGGCGGCCAGCTCGGCGATCTCGGCCGGGTTGCGGTAGTTCACGGTCAGCTGGAAGCGGCGGCGGGGGCGGCTGCCGAGGGCCTCGTCACGGGCCTCGGCCGCCTCGTCGGGGTCGGACCAGGAGGACTGGGCCGGGTCGCCGACCACCGTCCAGGTGGCGTGCCGGCCGCGGCGGCCGACCATCCGCCACTGCATCGGCGTGAGGTCCTGGGCCTCGTCCACGATGACGTGCGCGTACTCGACGCGCTCCTGGGCGAGCCGCTCGGCGCGCTCGCGCTGGGTCTCCTCGCGCACCGGCATCAGCTCCTCCAGGCCGGTGAGCTGGTCCAGCGGGTCCAGCTCGCGCCGTTTGCGCGGGCGGGCCGGGGTGCCGACGATCGCCTGGAGCTCGTCGAGCATGGCGATGTCGTGCACGGAGCGGCCGTCCCGCTTGAGGGAGCGGGCGACCCGGCGGACCTCGCCGGGGTTGAGGATCCGCCGGGCCCAGCGGCCGAGCCGCCGCTCGTCGGCCATGGCGGTGAGGACGGCCTGCGGGGTCAGCTCGGGCCACCAGGCGTCGAGGAAGGCGATGAACGCGTCCTCGGTGGTCACGTCCTCGTCGAAGGACGAGCGCAGTTCGGCGGCGAGCTCGGCGTCGGTGTGCCGGCCCGCCGCGCCGGAGCGCTCCCACAGGGCGTCCAGGAGGAGCTTGCGGGCGCGGGGGCGCAGCAGGTTGACGGGGGCGGTGCCGCTGAGGGCGCTCTGCCGGACGCGGTCCAGGTCGGCGGCCTCCAGCTCCAGCCGGCGGCCGAAGGCGACGACCCGCAGGCGGGTGGGGGTGCCGGCGGGGGCGGCGGGCTCGTCGGGCTCGCCGAAGGACAGCTGCCCGTGGCCACCGCCCCTGCCGCTGCTGCTGCCACTGCCACTGCCGCCGGACTCCAGCGCTCCGCGCGCGGCCTTCCGCAGCACCTTCAGCATCCGGTACGAGCCCTTGGCCCGGGCCACCGCCGGGGAGTCGTACAGGGTGGCCTCGGCGCCGTCGACGAGGGAGCCGATGGCGCGGATGGCGACCTGGCCCTCCTCGCCGAGGGAGGGCAGCACGCCCTCGGTGTAGGCGACCAGCAGGGGTGTGGGCGAGACGATCAGGATGCCGCCCGCGTACCGGCGTCGGTCCTGGTAGAGCAGATAGGCGGCCCGGTGCAGCGCGACGGCGGTCTTCCCGGTGCCCGGGCCGCCCTCGACGTAGGTGACGGAGGCGGCGGGGGCGCGGATGACCAGGTCCTGCTCGGCCTGGATGGAGGCGACGATGTCGCGCATGGTGTGGCTGCGGGCCTGCCCGAGGGCGGCCATGAGAGCGCCGTCGCCGATGACGGCCAGTTCCTCGCCGTCGAGGAGGGCCGTCAGCTCGGGGCGCATCAGGTCGTCCTCGACGCCCAGGACGCGACGTCCCTTGGAGCGGATCACCCGACGGCGCACCACGCGCCCCGGGTCGACCGGGGTGGAGCGGTAGAAGGGCGCGGCGGCGGGCGCCCGCCAGTCGATGACGAGCGGGGCGTACTCGGAGTCGAGGACGCCGATCCGGCCGATGTGGAGGGTTTCGGCGATGTCTGCGGTGTTGTCGGTCCTGACGGTCCCCTCCGCAGGCTCCACGGCGGTGTAGGCGCCGTCCGGGCCCTTCTTGCCGTCCTTCCCGAGGAGGAGGTCGATCCGCCCGAACAAGAAGTCCTCGAACTCGTTGTTGAGCCGGTTGAGATGTACTCCTGCGCGGAAGACCTGCGCGTCCCGTTCGGCGAGCGCGCCGGGTGTGCCGACCTGGCCACGCTTGGCCGCGTCGTTCATGAGGAACTCCGCCTCGTGGATCTTCTCCTCGAGACGCCGGTACACCCGGTCTAGGTGTTCCTGTTCGACGCTGATCTCGCGCTCTCGGACCGAGTCGGACGCGGCGCCGACCGCGGTTTCCTGCTGAGCCTGTGCGGCCACCGGGCCCCCTTCTGACGTGCTGGGCAGCCGTCAACCGTACGCGAAGGGGACCCGGCAAAGCTACGTACGCTACGCCTCGATCTGGACGAGCTTCTTGCCGTCGAAGGTCATGACCTCGAAGTGATCGATCTCATTGGCGCTGAATGCGGCGCCGCCGACGACGTAGAGCGGGTTCTTGGCCTGCTCGGTCTTGGCGTTGGCGATGCCGTAGCCCCACTCCGGAACGGACCAGGAGGAGACCGTCTCGCGCTCGCCGTTCTTGCCGACGGCGATGAGCGAGCACTTCTCCGGACCGGTCACGTTCTTCAGTTCGACGCCGATCTCCGTGCCCCACGCCTTCTCGCCCATGGCGACGGTCGCCGTGACCTTGGAGGCGGAGTCGGTCGCGGAGACCCGGTCGGTGAGGGTCGCGAAGGTGTCCTTGGCGGAGTTGGCCGACTTGGTGGCGCTCGCCTCGGTGCCCTTGGTGCCGTTGTCGCCGCCGGTCGCCGCCAGCACGGTGAGCGGGCCGCCGATGATCAGCGCGGCCGCGGCCGCGACCAGGAAGAAGGAGCGGCGACGTTTCTGCGCGCGGCGGTCCGACACCTCGTCGACCAGCCGTTCCGCGAGGCGCGGGCTGGGACGGGCGGACAGGGACTCGCCGATCGCGGGCGTGCCGGTGCCCGGCAGGTCCGCGAGGGCGGCCAGCATGGGCTCCATGCCGGCGAGCTCGTCGAGTTGCTGAGCGCACCACTCGCAGCCGGCGAGGTGCATCTCGAAGGCGGTCGCCTCGGCGTCGTCGAGGATGCCGAGGGCGTAGGCGCCGACGGTCTCGTGCTCGCTCGGGCTCGGAGATCCCATTGATCCCTGCATGGGGCCAGACATACCCGAACCACCTGCTCCGAATCCCCCGTATACGCTCATCACGCCGTCACCCCCCGCTCCTCCAGAGCCAGCTTCATCGACCGCAGGGCGTAGAACACCCGTGAGCGCACGGTGCCGCTGGGTATGCCCAGCGTCTCGGCCGCCTCGTTGACGGTACGCCCCTTGAAGTACGTCTCGACGAGCACCTCCCGGTGGGCCGGGGTCAGGTCGTCGAGCGCGTCGGACAGCGTCATCAGCCACAGCGCCTTGTCGATCTCGTCCTCCGCAGGAATGACCTCCAGCGGCGACGGGTCGACCTCCTGCGGCCGGGCCTGCCGGCTGCGGTGGCCGTCGATGACGATGCGGCGTGCGACCGTCACCAGCCAGGGGCGTACCGATCCGGTCGCTCGATTGAGCTGACCGGCGTTCTTCCAGGCACGGATGAGCGTCTCCTGCACGACGTCCTCGGCACGCTGCCGATCTCCGGCAACCAGGCGCAGGACATACGCAAGCAGGGGTCCGGCATGCTCCCGATACAGAGCACGCATCAGCTCCTCGTCAGGTTCCGAGGGCTGGGACATGCGATGTCGGGCCCTCGATCCACGTTCATTGGCCACGGCCGCATCCTTGCGCACGCCCACCTCCGGTGTCCGGGGGTTCCCCCAGTCGGTCGCTCGACGACGGGTACGCAAGCGGGGTGTTGAGTGTTCAAACCGCGGGGACACTTTTCTTCCGGGTGTCATGACGAGGGGGACATGGGGGCACATTCCCCCCTTGTTTTCTTTACATTTCCGCCACACAGGCAAGATCGCGACGACTGCCCGACGGGCGACACGAGTAAACGATGTGTAATCGAAATCACTTCGACGCCCGCTCCACAGAAGGGACATAACGCCCCCTCACCTGGGTGTGAGCGCTGCCCTCCGCCGGTGCCGAGCCACCCTTTCCCGGTTCCCGCAGACCTCGCTGGAGCACCAGCGCCGCCGACGTCCCCGGGAGGTGTCGAGGTACACGATCGGGCAGTTGTCCCCCGCACACTGCCTCAGGTCCGCCCGGGCGACGGGATCCGTGAGCAGCTCCACCGTGTCCCGTGCGACGGCCGCGAGCAAGGCGGCGCACCCGGGCGGACGGTCCAAAGCCCGCACGAGCGCCCCGTCTTCGCCGCGCACGGCACGGGGGGTCGGGGGCGCGACCCGGGCGAGGTCGTTGATCCGGGCCAGCGCGAGGTCGTACGGCCCGACGGCATGGTGCACGACCCACCCGTGCACCAACTGCCCGATGTTCCGCCGCAGTTCCCGAAACGCCACCGGCCACGACCCGTCGGCGTGCCCGAGCGGGGTGTCCGGCGGCACCAGCCCGGACCCGTGGATCCAGGCGCACAACGGCGCTACGGCGTCCAGGTGTTCATGGGGATGACTGGTCGCCAGCAGGTCGAGACAACTCCGCCCGGCATCGAACCGCAGCTCATGGAACTCCATACGCCACCACCTCGGGCGTCGTCCGGGAGAACAGTTCCCCTAACAGTGCCAGCGCACGGTGGTTACAACTAGCCCGTCCGGCGATTGAGGACAAGGCCCTTTCGGGGCCGAACGGGGGCCTGGGGGCAGAGCCCCCAGAGACGGCACGGCAAGCGGCGGCGAGGCGAGACCCCGCCTAACCGTCGGAGTACTTCGCGTCGGCCGCCGGATCCAACGCCAGCCGATACCCCCGCTTCACCACCGTCTGGATCAGCTTCGGCGCGCCAAGGGCCGTCCGCAGCCGGGCCATCGCCGTCTCGACGGCATGCTCGTCCCGCCCGGCCCCCGGCAGCGCCCGCAGCAGATCGGACCGCGGCACCACCCACCCCGGCCGCCGCGACAGCGCCCGCAGCAGCGACATCCCCGCCGGAGGCACCGGCTTCAGACAGCCGTCCACCAGTACCGCATGCCCCCGGATCTCCACCCGGTGCCCGGCGACCGGCAGCGCCCGGGCCCGCCCCGGCAGCTCCTTGCACAGCAGCTGCACGAGCGGCCCGAGCCGGAACCGCTCCGGCTGGACGGTGTCCACGCCCCGCGCCTGCAGCGGCAGCGCGGTGACCGGGCCGACGCAGGCCGGCACGACGTCGTGGTGCAGGGCGGCGAGCAGCTCGGACAGCAGCCCGCGCTCCTCCGCCCGGGACAGGAGCGAGGCGGCCGCGGGGGCGCTGGTGAAGGTGATCGCGTCCAGTCCGCGGGTGACGGCGGCGTCGAGGAGCCGGTCGAGCGGCGCGATGTCCTCCGGCGGCATCCACCGGTAGACGGGCACCCCGACGACCTCCGCGCCGGCGGCCCTGAGCGACTCCACGAACCCCGGCAGCGGCTCGCCGTGCAACTGGACGGCGACCCGGCGCCCGTCGACGCCCTCCTCCAGGAGCCGGTCGAGCACCTCGGCCATGGACTCGCTGGACGGCGACCACTCCTCCGTCAGTCCGGCGGCCCGTACCGCGCCCTTGACCTTGGGGCCGCGGGCCAGCAGCTCGACGCCGCCGAGCCGGGCGAGCAGCTGTTCGCCGAGCCCCCAGCCGTCGGCGGCCTCGACCCAGCCGCGGAAGCCGATGGCGGTGGTGGCGACGACGACGTCCGGAGCCTGGTCGATGAGGTCCTTGGTGGCGGCGAGCAGCTCACCGTCGTCCGCGAGCGGCACGATCCGCAGGGCGGGCGCGTGCAGCACCGCCGCCCCGCGCCGCTGGAGCAGCACGCCGAGCTCCTCGGCCCGGCGCGCGGCCGTCACGCCCACGGTGAAACCCGCGAGGGGTCCGTGTTCGACGGCGCTCTGGGGGCTGACGGCCGGTTGTTGCTGTTCCTCGTACATAGCTCTCGTTCCGCACTCGAGTCGCATTAACACCTACATGCCGACGAGCCTGTCAACGGTCCGTGACAGGCTCGGTTCGGCTTCATGTCGCCAGTGTTACGTCACACCTCGGCATAGCTGAGCTGCGGCTTCGCCTCGGAGGAGGAATTCGATGCCGTCACTCGTCCCGCCGGGCGGCGAAGGTATACGGCCCAGGTGACCGCGAAGCAGGCCGCGTAGAAGGCGAGGAAGGCGACGAACGCGCCGGTTCCGGAGCCGTAGGAGAGGAAGGACTGCCGGAAGGCCAGGTTGATGCCGACGCCGCCGAGCGCGCCGACCGCCCCGATGAGCCCCATGGAGGCCCCGGAGAGCCGCCGCCCGTACGCGGCCGCTTCCTCGCCCTCCAGCCCCTTGGCGACGGCCTTCGCCTGGAAGATGCCGGGGATCATCTTGTACGTCGACCCGTTGCCGAGGCCGGTGAGCACGAACAGCACCACGAAGACGGAGACGAACAGCGGCAGCGACTTCTGCATGCTGGCGAAGACCAGGACCGCGGTGGCGGCGGCCATGCCGACGTAGTTGTAGAGCGTGATGCGGGCGCCGCCGTAGCGGTCGGCCAGCCAGCCGCCGACGGGGCGGATCAGCGAGCCGAGCAGCGGGCCGATGAAGGTGAGGTAGGCCGCCTGGAGGGGCGTCCGGCCGAACTGGTTCGTCAGGACCTGGCCGAAGGCGAAGCTGTAGCCGATGAACGACCCGAACGTGCCGATGTAGAGGAAGGACATGATCCAGGTGTGGGCGTCCTTCGCGGAGTCGATCGCCGCGCCGGTGTCGTTCTTCACGGACGCCAGGTTGTCCATGTACAGCGCGGCGAGGGTCGCGGCGATCACGATCAGCGGGATGTAGATCCCGAGGAGCACGCGCGGACCGCCGCTCGCGCCGATGACGGCCAGGCCGGCGATCTGGAGGACCGGCACACCGATGTTGCCGCCGCCCGCGTTCAGGCCGAGCGCCCAGCCCTTCTTACGGAGGGGGAAGAACGCGTTGATGTTGGTCATGGAGGAGGCGAAGTTGCCGCCGCCGATGCCCGCGAGCAGGCCGACCAGCAGGAACGTGTTGAAGGATGTCCCCGGCTCCATCACCGTGAACGCGGCGATCGTGGGGACCAGGAGCAGCGCGGCGGAGACGATCGTCCAGTTCCGGCCGCCGAAGACCGCGACGGCGAAGGTGTACGGCACCCGGACGACCGCTCCGACCAGCGTCACCATCGACGTCAGCAGGAACTTGTCGGCCGGGGTGAGGCCGTACTCCGGGCCCATGAAGAGCACCAGCACGGACCACATGGTCCAGATCGAGAATCCGATGTGCTCGGAGAGGACGGAGAAGAGGAGGTTACGACGGGCGATCTTCTCGCCCTTGTCGTTCCAGAAGGCCTCGTTCTCCGGGTCCCACTCCTCGATCCAGCGGCTCCCCTTTTTCGTCGGGGACGACGCGGGTGCGGGGGCTGTACTCGGGGCTGTCATGACGCCTCCACGGTGCTCCGGGGCTCGGGTGGTTCGGGGGGATGAGCGGTGATGAGTCCCGAAGGTAGGGAGGGCGCGTTTCCGGGCTGTGGCTGTGGGTGACCGGAAAGGAACGTTGCTCTCACCTTGCGTGGGGGCCCGGTGAGAGGTTTTGGGGAGAGCTCAGCGCTGGGGCGCCTGGCCGTAGGGGTTGGGGGGCTGCGGCGGGTACTGGGCCGGGGGCTGCTGAGGATACGGCTGAGCCTGCGGTTGAGGGTACTGCTGGGGATACGCCTGGGGCTGAGCGTACGGCCCGGGCTGACCGTACGGTCCGGGCTGGTGGGGCTGCTGAGGCTGGTGGGGCTGCGGCTGGGGCTGCGGCTGTGCGTAGCCGCCGGGGCCCGCGGGGGCAGCGCCGTAGGGTCCGTACGGGCCCGCGGCCTGCCCCGGGAGACCCCCGCCGTAGGCGCTCGCGCCCGGCGGCAGATACCGCAGCCGGCCCGTCCCGTCCGTCAGCGGGGTGAACCCGGCGGCCTGGAGACGGGCGGCGAACTTGGCGTTGCGGTGCCGGGTGACGACGAGGCCGATGCCGAGAGCGCCCATGAGGACGGCCCAGATGACACCGGCGACGACGAAGTCCGTTCCGGTGGCGCCGAGCCGGATGCCGATGATCGCGCAGCCCGCGGTGGCGCCCAGCGCGCCGTACCCGATCCTCTTCTCGGCGTGTCTGCCGGTGAGGTCGAAGTTGATCCGGGCCTTGAGCAGCTCGAAGGCGTCCGGCACGACGGGCGGCAGGGAGACGCCGTCGGAGGCGTTCGGATACTGCGCCCAGTTCTGCGCGGCACGCGCGCGTGCCTGCGGGCTCGGGTCCGGGAGGATCAGCATCACCAGCGCGGTGTTGCGGCCGCCGCCCTGCCGTACGTCCGCGTACTCGTACCCGAACTGCTGGGCCACGAAGGCCAGTCGGGCCAGCTTCTTCACCGAGGCCATGGCGCTGGTGAGCTCGACGGGCTCGCCTCCCGCCATCAGCCGAAGCATCTTCTGTATCTGCCGCTTGCTCACCGGCACTCACTCCCCCGTCGCCCGTCGCCCGTCGCCCGGACCGCTGTTCACTTACGCAACGCGAGGCAGTCTTCCACACGCTCCCGGCACCAGGAATCGAGGACCGACCCGCTTTGACCTGCCCTTTACGGGCGTCACCTCGGGCAGGTCAGGGGCTTCGGGCAGGTCAGGAGCATCAGGTGCTTCGGGCGCTCCGGGCGCGGTGCGAGGCCTTCGTCGCCCGTCCGTCCGGCCACAGGCGGGGCTTGCGGCGGGCCGCCAGGTCCTCCACCCAGCCGAAGCAGACGACGCAGGCCGCCGTGAGCAGCCAGACCGCCGGCAGTTGCGGCCACGGGCTCTCCAGGAGCCAGCGGGCGTCGGCTTCCAGCCACGCGATGTTCCACAGGTGGTCCCACAGCGCCGACACGACTCCGATGCACACGCTGTGCCACAGGTAGATCGTCACGGCACGGGAGTTGAGCAGGGTGATCAACCGGTCCCAGCGGCGCAGCCGGGCGGGCCACTCGGTCCAGGACGGGCTGAGGTGCAGGAGCAGCAGCACCGCCGCGAAGGACCACAGGGACTGGGCGAACGGCATGTCGTCCAGGTCGTGGCCCTCCCGCAGGTTCTGGCTCAGCGCGTACCAGAGGCCGATCCCGGCGACCGCCGGGGCCAGCGACGGGACGACGTAACGGGGCAGCCGGCGCAGGATGCCCTCCTGGTGCGCCATGCCCAGCAGCCAGCACGCGCCGAACGCGCCGAAGTCGACGACGCCGGACTCCAGCCGCCAGCCCGGCACCGACAGCGCGCCGAACTCCAGGGCGGCGGACAGCGCGATCGGCGCGAGGATCGTCGGCCAGGGCAGTCGGCGCAGGGCGCGCAGCAGGAGCGGGGAGAGCAGGACGAACCAGAGGTAGGCGCGCAGGTACCAGAGGGGCACGCCCATGTCGGCGGCCCAGTCGTCGCCGATCAGCCCGTGCACGCCGGGCACGCTGTCGCCGTAGGGCGGGTCACCCAGCGGCACGATCCAGAAGGCGAGCTGGAGCCACCACCACGTCGAGTTCCCGTCGTCGTCCGGGCCCCAGCCCCCGGCCAGCATGCCCGTGAGGCCGACGGCGCCCAGCAGCCACAGCGGGGGCAGCAGCCGGCGCAGCCGGCCTCGGGCGACCTCCAGCGCGGGGCGCCTGGCCAGCGAGCGGGCCATGAGGTTGCCGGCGAGCGCGAACATCACGCCCATGGAGGGGAAGACGACGGGGAGCCAGGCCCAGCCCATCAGGTGGTAGAAGACGACGCGGAAGAGGGCGATCGCACGGAGCAGATCGAAGTAGCGGTCACGCCCACCGCCCTTCTTCGCCTTCTTGGCCTTCATTTCGAGGCCGGAGAGGTCAAGGGCGGCCGTCGTCTCCGTCGGCTCGGTCGATTCCGTCGGCTCGGTGCTCTGGGTGCTCATCAGGCCGCGCCTCCGTCCGCGCTCGCCGCTGCCGGTGCGCCCGGCGGCGCCGCCACCTGCCCCTTGCGGCGCAGCTTCTGCCAGCGCAGGCGGCCGCCGGTGAGGGCGGTGATCCAGGACTGGAGCAGGACCATGTACATCAACTGTCGGTAGAGGAGTTGCTGGAGCGGGAGCGAGATGAGCGGGGTGAGGCGTTCACGGTCCAGGACGAAGGCGTAGGCCGCGCAGCCCGCCTGGACGGCGAGGACGCCGAACCAGGCCGCGATCGTCTTGCCGATCGGGCCGAAGAGCAGGCCGTAGACGAGGAAGAGGTCGATGAGCGGGGCGAGGAGCGGCGCGACGACCATGAAGAGGGAGACGAGCGGCAGCCCGACACGGCCGAAGCGCCCGGAGGGACCGCTCTCGACCAGCGCCCGGCGGTGCTTCCAGATCGCCTGCATGGTGCCGTAGCACCAGCGGTAGCGCTGGGACCACAGCTGCTGGACGGACTCGGGCGCCTCGGTCCAGGCCCGCGCCTTCTCCGCGTACACGACGTGCCAGCCGTCGCGGTGGATGGCCATGGTGATGTCGGTGTCCTCGGCGAGGGTGTCGTCGCTCATGCCGCCGACCCGGTCCAGCGCGGAGCGGCGGAAGGCCCCCACCGCGCCGGGGATGGTCGGCATGCAGCGCAGGACGTCGTACATACGGCGGTCCAGGTTGAAGCCCATCACGTACTCGATGTGCTGCCAGGCGCCGATGAGGGTGTCCTTGTTGCCGACCTTGGCGTTGCCGGCGACGGCCCCGACCTTCGGGTCGGCGAAGGGCTGGACGAGCTCGCCGACCGTGGAGGGCTCGAAGACCGTGTCGCCGTCCATCATCACGATGAGGTCGTGCCTGGCGTTGGCGATGCCCCGGTTGAGGGCGGCGGGCTTGCCCGCGTTGAGCTGCCGGACGACGCGCACGCCGGGCAGTCCGAGGTCCTCGACGATCCGGGCGGTGCCGTCGCTGGAGCCGTCGTCGATGACGAGGATCTCGATCGGGTGCTCGCTCTTCATCAGCGAACGCACCGTGTTCTCGATGCACTTGGCCTCGTTGTAGGCCGGGACCAGCACCGAGGCCGGTTCGGTGACCGGCGCGTCGGGACCCCAGACGAAGCCTTTGCGGCGGGTACGGCGGGTGTGCATCGCGGAGAGCAGCAGCATCAGGCCGAAGCGGGCGAAGACGAGGACGCCGATCACGGCGAGGCCGACGACCAGGACGGCGGTGATGTCGTCGGAGGCCGCGACCAGGAAGACCCAGGCCTTGCCCTTCCACAGGTCGAGCCCGCCGACCGGGGTGTGCGCGCTCGGCGCGTTCAGGGCCTCGGTGAGGTTCTCGAACTCGTAGCCCTTCTGGCGGAGTTCGGGCAGATAGACGTCGAGGGCCTTGACGGTCTGGGACCGGTCGCCGCCGGAGTCGTGCATCAGGACGATCGCGCCCTTGCCCTCCGCCGGAGTGGAGTTGCGGATGATCTCCCGCACGCCCGGCCTGCGCCAGTCCTCGCTGTCGGCGGTGGTGAAGACGGTGAGGTAGCCGCGGCTGCCGACGAACTCGGTGACCGGCCAGGTCTCGTCGTCGAGGGCGTCCGTGCTGGAGGAGTAGGGCGGCCGGAAGAGGGAGGTGCGGATGCCCGCCGCGCCCTCCAGGGCCAGCTGGTTCTGGGTGAGCTCCCAGTCGATGCGCTTGTTCGACTGGTAGGAGAGGTCGGGGTGGTTGAAGGTGTGCAGCCCGATCTCGTGGCCCTCGTCCACCATCCGCCGGACCAGGTCCGGGTAGCGGGAGGCCATGGTGCCGGTGATGAAGAAGACGGCGTGCGCGTGGTGCTTCTTGAGGACGTCGAGGACCACGGGGGTCCACTTCGGGTCGGGCCCGTCGTCGAAGGTGAGCACGATCCGGCCGTCGGGCACGTCCAGGCTGGTCTGCCGTCCGCCGCGGGTGTCGACGACCGGCCCGCCCTCGCGGATCAGCTCCGGCACCTTCTCGGCGGCGGCCTCGGGGCGGACGCGGTGGTCGGCGAGGATCTCGCTGTGCACGTAGCCGCGCAGCATCAGCATCGCCATCATCGCGAGCAGCACGAGCATCGGCAGCAGATGCCGCAGCCGCAGAGGCATCGACCGGCGGCGTTCAGGGGGCGGCGCCGATCCGTGCCCGGAACCGCCGGCGGCGTGCCCCGGGGCCCGGCCCCGCCCCTGTCGCCGGCCGGACCGCCGCCCGTGGCTGTGCACTGTGCCGGCCGGCTCACCTCCCGATGCCCCTCCCGAGGAGCCTCCCGATGAGCCTCCCGACGACGAGGAGGACGACGAGTGCGCGGGCTGCCCGACGGCGGACCGTCGGGCCGAACGCCGGCTGGTGTGTGGTGCCATGAGAGGTGGTTTCTCCGGGGACGAGGTTGGACGAAAGGGACCCACGCCGCGGGATCGGGCGGCGCGGAGTGAAGAGCGTGATGATGAGCGAGAAGTGATGAGCGATGAGCGTGGCGCGCAGAGCGCGCGCTGAAAGGGCGCGGAACGAACGGGCATAGAGCCAACGGGTCAGAGCCGATCCGGTCGCCGCGGCAATGCGGAGGTCGGCCGTGAAGGGCGGACATCCGGTCCGACACCGACCGCCGGCATCGGCCGGCATCGATACGTCGGCCTACGCGGGCCCGGCCCCCTCAGGGGCCGGCAGACCGGGCGCCGCTGTCGGCGACCCGCACGCGAAGGCCCGTTCAGGCCGCCGGGCTCGAGGCGGCCGGGGCCGGTTCCGGCGGGCCGTCGGCGACCGTGTTGGAGGCTCCTCCGGCCGGGGACGGCGAGGAGACGGCCGACGGCGACGCGGCGGGCGAGGACGGCGCGGGCGGCGGCGAGGACGCCGGCGGCACGACCGGCGCGCTCGGGCCGGGCACCGAAGGAGCCGAGGCCGTCGGCCCGGTACTGGGCCGGGCGCTGACGCTCGCCGAGGGCGGGGCCGCGGCGGACGGCCCGCCCGACGGAGCCGCGCTCCCCGAAGCACCCGGCGCCATGCTCACACCCGGCTTGCCCGGTACCGCGCCCGGCGTGGACGCGGTGATCCCCGCGCCGCCCGGAAGCAGCTCCCCCGGCGCCCCGGGTCGCGAGGTCGCGGAGTCCTCGGGCGTCTCGGAGTCGTCCACCTTGCCGGCCGCCGGCTTGTCGTCGGCCTTGCCCGGCACCGGTACCGGCAGCCAGGGCGCACCGGCGTTGCCCGACAGCAGCGTGGCCACGATGACGACGGCGTAGGCCCCGCACGCGGTGCCCACGAGGATGCCGATGCGGCGGAACGTCCGGCTGCGGCGGCCCGACTCGTCGACGAACACCGGGACGTCGGAGGCGGCGTCCGGGCCGTCGGCCCGTCCCTTCTTCAGGGGGTCGAGCTGGACGGTCACCTCGCCCGGATCGTTGCCCTTGGCGTCAGCACCGCCGGGCTCCTCTCCCCAGGGATCCCGGAGATCGCTCGACCGTTCGTTTTCGGAAAGGCTGTTCGAGGCGTTCGAGGTCGCCGATGAACCGCTTTCCGGCAGTACGTCCAGCAATGATCGGTACCTCTGGGATCCTGCTCCCACGACCGGAACATCCCTGGTCGGCGGTGCCGCCTCCGGCCACTCCGGTTGGGCGTCTTCTCGCCAATTCTTCACGTGTGCTCTTCCCCCCACGGAACTGTTCTGGGTGCACCTACGACCCCGAGCACACGTCGACGGAACCGGGCCCCCACCCAGTTCTCGCGCCCCATTTACCCCATTGTGCTCAGGTCGACGAATCTAGCGCAGGCGTGGGCCCTGTGTTTGCGATGTGTCATATATGGACAGAAGTCATGTTCATGCCTATGTCCGAAAACAGCCCCTTGACGCAGCGCCGAGGAGCGGGGAGGCAGGCATCTTTCGCCACACCAGTGACACAGGAGGACCCAGGAAGCGGGCCCGGAGGGGCGCGGAGCGCGGCCTCAGGCATGGCCGGAAATTTCACCGACACGACCTGCGAGTTGCCCTACTTTGTCCGCGATTGAATAAAACTTTCAGCGCGGGTGAATTCCGGCACGCCAAGTTGACGCACGCCGCACGCCGCACGGCGCACGGCAGCCACCGGGTCAGCGGGTCACGGGGTCACCGGATTGGTGAGCCGGGTCCCGTAGACCCCACAGGACACCCCCTGGACGCCCTCATAGCTCACGGTCCGGCCGGGGCCGAGCTCGCCGGCGAGGCGTTCGGCCAGCGTCTCGCCCGCCTCGTGGAGACGCCGGAACGCGGTGTCCTGGCGGTCGTCGTCGCGGTCGCGCAGCCAGGCGTCCATCGCCGCGTCGATGTCCCTCGCCCAGACGGAGAGGTCGGCGACCAGAGCGCCGGACAGCCCGAGGGCGGCCGCGGGGTCGTCCGGGGCGAAGTCGTCATAGGCACCCGTGCGGAGCGGGTGGGCGCGGTACTCGCCGAGCAGGGTGATGTGCAGCGGGCGGTTCATGAAGACCCTCCGAAACGGCAGAGAACCCCGCCCCTCGAAAGGGGCGGGGTTCTCTGTCACATGGGATATGAGTGGAGATGGCGGGAATCGAACCCGCGTCCAACGGTGCAGAATCAGGGCTTCTCCGTGTGCAGTTCGCTGTGATTTTCTCGGCCCCGGTGATCACGCGAACAAGTCGCCGACGGGCCCAGTCACTGTTTGTTTTCCCTCTTCACCCCGTGACCGAGATCAAGGTTTAGTTCCCTAGATTATGCCAGGATCCGGATCGGGAACACTCCCGGGCTGACACCCAATAAGGGTCCTACACTCACTGCTTATTAGGCAGCGAGGGCGTAGGACTGGGAATCGCTCTTGGTATTGGCGATTATTTTTTGCGACATATGGTTTACGAGATCATTGCCGCTTCCTCGACACGCTTCCCCTGCTTCGACAGCCGCTGTCGAAACCGATCATCCCCATGTTGATTTTTCAATGCGCACACCGGTTGCCCGGTGCTGATGCCATCGTACGTGACCAACGCCCGACGATGCCACCGTATTCCCCGCGGCCACACGCGCGTGGGGCCGCGACGGGCGGGCGACTACGCGTGCCGCTGCTTCCGCTTGGCCGCCGCGATCGCCCGGTCCGTCTCCCGGCGGTCCTGCTGCTCGCGCAGGGTCTGCCGCTTGTCGTACTCCTTCTTGCCGCGCGCCAGCGCGATCTCGGCCTTCGCCCGGCCGTCCTTGAAGTAGATGGCGAGGGGCACGATCGTGTGACCCGTCTCCTCCGACTTCACCGCCAGCTTGTCGATCTCCTCCCGGTGCAGCAGCAGCTTGCGCTTGCGGCGCGCCGAGTGGTTGGTCCAGCTGCCCTGGCTGTACTCGGGGATGTGCGCGGCGTGCAGCCACGCCTCGTTCCCCTCGATCTGGACGAAGCCGTCGGTCAGCGAGGCGCGGCCCTGGCGCAGCGACTTCACCTCGGTGCCGGTGAGCACGAGGCCCGCCTCGTAGACGTCGATGATCGCGTAGTCGTGCCGGGCCTTCTTGTTCTGCGCGACGATCTTCCGCTTGCCGTCCTTGGCCTTGGCCGTGGCGGCCGCCCCGCCCTGCTTCGGCTGGGACTCCTTCGGTACGTACATTCCCTTGCTCATAGTTCCGCCATTTTCGCACCTGGAGGGGCCCGGAGGGAAAGCCGATTACCGAGGGGACCGTTTTACTCGGCCGACGCGTCCCCGAGTCCGCTCAGTACGGTCTCGGCCCGCTCCAGCGCCTGCTCGTCGGCCTCCAGGTCGGGGGTGATGCCCCGGCCGTCGACGCTGTGGCCGGAGGGGGTGCGGTAGTGGCCGACGGTCAGTTCGGCGACGGAGCCGTCGGGCAGCCGGCTCGGCATCTGGACCGAGCCCTTGCCGAAGGTGCGCGAGCCCACGACGACCGCGCGACCGCGGTCCTGGAGGGCGCCGGTGAGCAGTTCGGCCGCGCTCATCGTGCCGCCGTCGACCAGCGCGACCAGGGGTCTGGCGGTGTCGCCGCCGGCCTCGGCGTGCAGGGCGTGCTGCGCGCCCTCGACGTCGTAGGTGGCGACGAGACCGCCGTCGAGGAAGGCGGAGGCGGCCGCGACGGCCTCGGTGACCAGTCCGCCGGAGTTGCCGCGCAGGTCCAGGACGATCCCCGCGCCGACCGGCGCCTGCCGGACGGCGGTCCGCACGCTGTCGCCGACGCCCTTGGTGAACGCGGCGACGGTGATGACGGTGATGCCCTCGGAGACGCTGCGGGCGGTGACGGAGTCCGTGGAGAGGAGGGCCCGGCGCATGGTCTCGGTCCACGCGCGCGTGCCGCGCTCCAGGCCGAGCCGGACGGTGGTGCCGGCGGACGCGTCCTCGCCCTCGCCGTCACCGCGCAGTAAGGAGACGACCTCGGTGACCGGGAGCCCGTCGACGCTGCGGCCGTCGACCGTGCGCAGCCGGTCGCCGGAACGGATCCCCGCGGCGGCCGCGGGCGATCCCGACTGCACCTTGGTCACCTCGATCCGGCCGTCCCGCTCGCTGCGCGCCTCCAGGCCGACGCCGGTGTAGCGGCCGTCCAGGGAGTCCTCGAACTCCTGGTACTCGCCCTCGGAGTAGACGGCCGCCCAGCGGTCCCCGCTGCGGCTGACGGCGCGCTCGGCGGCCTCCATCGGGGACTTGCCGCTCGCTGCGGCCTCCTCGGCGGCCCGGGTGACGTCCTCCGAGTGACCGGCGGGGGCGGCGGCGGGAGCGGCGCCCGAGGCGTTGCCCCGCCCCTCGCCCGGCTCCCGCGGCAGCGCTCCGGTCGCCGCACCGGCGACGAGCACGCTCGCGAACACCAATGTCAGGGCGGCCCCGCGGCCGAAACGGCGGGGCTGACAGAACAGGTCACGGCCTGACATGGCGGTGAGTCTAGGGGAACGCGAAGGGCCGCACGGTCGGTTGACCGTACGGCCCTCGGGGCGTGCGTCACACCTTGAGGTACTTGCGCAGCGCGAAGAAAGCAGCCAGCGCGGGCATCAGCAGACTGGTGGCGAGGATGAGCGGAAGCTTCGTCAACACGGCGTCCCAGCCGATGAAGTTGATCAGATTCAGCTTCTCGGACAGGGCCAGTCCGTGGTCGATGATGAAGTAGCGGGCGATCACCAGGAATCCGCAGGCGACCGTGCCGCCGATGAGCCCGGCGACCGCGGCCTCGGCGATGAACGGCGCCTGGATGTAGAAGCCGGAGGCGCCGACGAGCCGCATGATCCCGGTCTCCCGCCGACGGCTGAAGGCCGAGACGCGCACGGTGTTGACGATCAGCATCAGCGCGACGACGAGCATCAGCGCCATCACCGCCCGCGCCGCCCAGTTCATGCCGTTGAGCAGTCCGAAGAGGTTGTCCAGGATGCCCTTCTGGTCCTGCACGGACTGCACGCCGTCCCGGCCGTCGAAGGCGGTCGCGATGACCTGGTACTTCTCCGGGTCCTTCAGCTTGATGCGGTACGACTCCTGCATCTGGTCCGGCGTGAGGGAGCTGGCCAGCGGGGAGTCGCCGAACTGCTCCTTGTAGTGCTTGTACGCGTCGTCCTGCGACTCGTACGTCACCGAGTCGACGACCCCCATCTTGTCGAGGTCGGACTTGATCTGCTTCTTCTGGTCCGCGGTGACCGCGCCCTTGGCGCAGTTCGGGTCGGACTCGGCGTCGCTCTTGTTGCAGAGGAAGACCGAGACGTTGACCTTGTCGTACCAGTAGCCCTTCATCGTGGTGACCTGGTCGCTCATCAGGAGCGACCCGCCGAAGAGCGCCAGGGACAGGGCGACGGAGACGATGACGGCGAAGGTCATCGTCAGGTTGCGGCGGAGACCGACGCCGATCTCCGACAGTACGAACTGGGCGCGCATGGCGTGTTGTTCAGGCCTTTCCGGGGACGGTCAGTGCTGGTAGCCGTAGACGCCGCGCGCCTGGTCGCGGACGAGCCGGCCCTGCTCCAGCTCGATGACGCGCTTGCGCATCTGGTCCACGATGTTCTGGTCGTGCGTCGCCATCACGACGGTCGTGCCGGTCCGGTTGA
Source organism: Streptomyces sp. NPDC002623 (assembly GCF_053592635.1). Lineage (NCBI taxonomy): Bacteria > Bacillati > Actinomycetota > Actinomycetes > Kitasatosporales > Streptomycetaceae > Streptomyces > Streptomyces sp. NPDC002623. The sequence continues at coordinate 366,020 of NZ_JBSFWB010000008.1, forward strand.
TCCGGTCCAGCAGCTTCATGATGCCGACGGAGGTCTGCGGGTCGAGGTTGCCGGTGGGCTCGTCCGCGATCAGCAGCTTGGGCCGGTTCACGAAGGCCCGCGCGATGGCCACGCGCTGCTGCTCACCGCCGGAGAGCTCGCCCGGTCTGCGGTCCTCCTTGCCGCCGAGCCCGACGAGATCGAGCACCTGCGGCACGGACTTGCGGATCTCGCCCTTGGACTTGCCGATGACCTCCTGCGCGAAGGCCACGTTCTCGGCGACCGTCTTGTTGGGCAGGAGACGGAAGTCCTGGAAGACGGTCCCCAGCTGGCGGCGCATCTGCGGCACCTTCCAGTTGGAGATGCGGGCGAGGTCCTTGCCCAGCACGTGCACCTGGCCCTGGCTGCACCGCTCCTCGCGGAGGACCAGCCTCAGGAAGGTGGACTTTCCGGAGCCGGAGGACCCCACGAGGAACACGAACTCGCCCTTCTCCACCTCGAGGGAGACATCCCTGAGTGCGGGGCGGGTCTGCTTGGGGTAGACCTTGGAGACGTTGTCGAATCGGATCACGGATGCACCACGGGTCGCCGGGGGTAGATGAGCGTGACCATACGCGAACCGGGGAGGGCGGCGCAGGCGTCGGGAGGGGTTGGGTGCGGCTTGTGCGTTTTTGTACGCGACTTTGTACGACGCTCGCTCTCCGCTCGCGCTCCGGGCGCGCTCCGGTGGGTCTCCGGCCGCTCTCCGGGGGAGCCGCGCACCCTCCGGAGGAACCTGGCACAGTGGAGGGGGAACGTTCCCGTTCCCGTAGGCGTTGTGTACGTGGAACCGGTGCAAGGAGGGCGAGCGCATGACGTACGACCGGCTGGTGTGCGCTAACTGCGCGGCGCCCGTGAGCGAGGGCCGGTGCCATGTGTGCCGTGCCAACCGCGAGCGGCTGCAGCAGGAGAACTTCTTCGCGGGCCTGAACCCCATGACACTGATCGCGCTGCTGGTGGTGCTGGTGGCAGCGGTGGCGCTGCTCGCCCACCAGACCGCGTAACCGCGAGGCACGTACGACGAGGGGCCCGGAGCGAAAAGCTCCGGGCCCCTGTCTGTGTACGTCATGTACAGCTGCGACTACCTACCGTCAGGCAGCGGCTCCGCCGCGGCCCGCGACGAGACGCGGCAGCACACGGAAGCCGACGCCGCCGGCGATCATCGTGGCGGCGCCGATGACCAGGAACATGGTCTGACCGGCACCGGTCTCGGCCAGCTCCTTGCCGCCGCCCTGGGCGACCGCGTCGGAGTTGTCCGAGGTGTCGGTCAGCGCGGAGCTGCCCACCTCCTGGGTGGAGGTGCCGTCGGTGTCGGTACCGGTACCGGCGGAGCTGCTGCCGGACGAGGACGAACCGGAGGACGAGCTGCCCGACGAGGTGTTGCCTTCGGAGGACGAGCCGGAGGACGTGTTGCCCTCCGAGGAACCCGAAGAGGTGCTGCCGGACGAGGTGCCGGACGACGTACCGGTCGAGGTACCCGTGGACGTGCCCGTGGACGTGCCCGTCGAGGTACCGGTGGAGGTACCCGTCGAGGTGCCCGTGGACGTGCCCGTCGACGTACCGGTGGAGGTACCCGTCGACGTGCCTTCCGACGTGCCGGTGGACGTACCGGTCGAGGTGCCCGTCGAGGTACCCGTGGACGTGCCCGTCGAAGTACCGGTGGACGTGCCTTCCGAAGTACCCGTCGAAGTACCGGTGGACGTGCCTTCCGAAGTGCCCGTCGAGGTACCCGTGGACGTGCCCGTCGAAGTGCCGGTGGACGTGCCTTCCGACGTGCCTTCCGACGTTCCGGCGGACGTGCCCGTCGAAGTGCCGGCGGAGGTGCAGACCCCGACCGGGCAGGGCTCCTCGCCCGTCTGTACGGAGACTTCGCCCTCGGTGGACACCAGGCCGCTCAGGCCACCCTCGTCACCGGCGGCCGAGGCGACCCCGGCGACCGTCAGCGAGGCGCCCGCGGCGATCACGGCGCCGGCGGCTATGCGCGCGACCCTGATCCGCGTCTTCTTGGTCATATGGTTGCTACCCCCAGTAGCTGATCGTCGATGAGGCCGCGCTCGGGACTGTGATCGACGGAGGCAGCTGAGATGTAGCTGAAGCCAAGTCCCCCGGTTCACATGCGTCCCGGAGATACGCATGCCACACTGCACCCTCCCCATTTTTCAAAGCAACGTCAAGGTCGTTGCGGGCGCAATGTCCAGGTCGGGGGGCTTTGCGAGATGATGGTGCTGTGAATGTGATGTAAAAGGCAACCGCCCCCGATTCGGGGGCGGTTGCCTTGTCGACAAACCTACTTCTCCTGCTGCTTGCGCCAGCGAATTCCGGCTTCGAGGAAACCGTCGATCTCACCGTTGAACACGGCCTCGGGGTTGCCCACTTCGAACTCGGTGCGCAGGTCCTTCACCATCTGGTACGGGTGCAGGACGTACGAACGCATCTGGTTGCCCCAGGAGTTGCCGCCGTCGCCCTTGAGGGCGTCCATCTTGGCCTGCTCCTCCTGCCGGCGCCGGTCGAGGAGCTTCGCCTGCAGCACGTTCATCGCGGACGCCTTGTTCTGGATCTGCGACCGCTCGTTCTGGCAGGAGACGACGATGCCGGTGGGGAGGTGGGTGAGGCGCACCGCGGAGTCGGTGGTGTTGACGCCCTGACCGCCGGGCCCGGAGGACCGGTAGACGTCCACCCGCAGCTCGGACTCGTCGATCTCGATGTGGTCGGTCTGCTCGACCACGGGAAGGATCTCGACGCCCGCGAACGAGGTCTGCCGACGCCCCTGGTTGTCGAAGGGCGAGATGCGCACGAGACGGTGCGTGCCCTGCTCCACGGAGAGCGTCCCGTAGGCGTACGGCACCTGCACGGCGAAGGTGGTCGACTTGATGCCGGCCTCTTCGGCGTAGGACGTCTCGTAGACCTCGGTCTTGTAGCCCTTCTGCTCGGCCCACCGCAGGTACATCCGCTGCAGCTTCTCGGCGAAGTCCGCCGCGTCGACGCCGCCGGCCTCGGCCCGGATGTTCACGAGCGCCTCACGGGAGTCGTACTCCCCGCTGAGCAGCGTGCGGACCTCCATCTCGTCCAGCGCCTTCTTGACGGCGGTGAGCTCGGACTCGGCCTCGGCACGGGTGTCCGGGTCGTCCTCCTCCTCGGCCATCTCGAACAGCACGGAGAGATCGTCGATCCGGCTGCGCAGCGCGTCCGCCTTCCTGACCTCGGCCTGGAGGTGGGACAGCTTGCTGGTGATCTTCTGCGCCTCGTCCGGGTTGTCCCACAGGGACGGCGCGGCCGCCTGCTCCTCGAGCACGGCGATGTCTGCCCTCAGCTTGTCGAGGTCCAGAACGGCCTCGATCGACTCCATGGTCGAGGAGAGGGACTTGAGCTCTTCGGATACATCGACGACTGCCACGCCTCCAGCGTAACGGCTCCGCCAACCGGGGAGTGCCGGAGACCGCTCCTTGCCTGCTCACCGGCCTCGCCGGGCGGCTCAGGGCGTCGCCGGCGTCGAGTTCTTGGTGTCCTGCGGGGACGCGTCCTCGCCCGAGGTGGCCGCCCACGTCCCGGCGCCCACCGCGGCGACCAGAGCCACCGCCGCGACGCCCAGCGTGATGCGGCGGCGTCGGGTGGCGGAACGGTTCCGTGCCGAGCCGGGGCGCGGGGCGCCGGCCGCGCGGGGAACCCGCGCCGTGCCGTGCGCGCCGCCCGCGAGCTCGTCCGGCGCGGGCACCCGCATCGATGTGTGGGTGTCCCGGTTGGAGTCCGGCTTGGCGCCCGGCACCAGCGGGACCGAGCCCCGCCGCACCCGCCCGGAGGGGGCCGCCGGGGCGGACGCGGCGGGCGCGACCTCGGTCGGCTCGCCCCCGTCCTCCTCGGTGTCGGGCTCGTCCACGTCCAGCGGCGGCATCCCCGCGAGCGTCGGCAGCTGCTCGCGCAGCCGGGCCGCCAGCTCGGAGGCCCGCAGCCGGGACGCCGGGGCCTTCGCCAGGCACTGCACGATCAACTGCCACAGCTCGTCCGGAATGCCGGGCAGCGGCGCGACGGACTCCGTGACATGGCGGCGCAGCACCGCGCCCGGGTGGCCGCCGCCGAACGGCGTGAAGCCCGCGAGCAGCTCGTAGAGCACCGTCGCCAGGGCGTAGATGTCGACCGAGGCGCGCGGCGGCAGGCCCTCCACGATCTCCGGCGCCAGATAGTCGGGGGTGCCGATGATCTTCGTGGCGCGGGTCCGCTTGGGGGTGTCGATCAGTTTCGCGATGCCGAAGTCGGTCAGCAGGGCGCGGTGCGAGCCGCCGGGGCCGAGCGGGCCCTGCATGTCGAGGAGCACGTTCTCCGGCTTGACGTCGCGGTGCACGACCCCGGCCGCGTGCGCGGCGGCCAGTCCCTCGGCGATGTCCGCGACGATCGCCACGGCGGCCTCGGGGGCGAGCCGCCGGTCCCGTTCGAGCCGGGTGCGCAGGTCGGTGCCGCGGACCAGGTCCATGACGAGGGCGAGGTCGTTGCCGTCGACCACCAGGTCCCGGACGGACACCACATGCGGGTGCTCCAGGCCGAGCAGTGCCGTGCGCTCCTGCACGAAGCGGCCCACCAGCTCCTCGTCGGAGGCGAGATCCTCGCGCAGCAGCTTGACGGCGACGGGCCCGTCCGGTCCCTCGCCCAGCCACACCGTGCCGGCGCTGCCCCGTCCCAGGATCTGGTGGGCGGTGTACCGGCTGCCGATCTTCCGTGCCAAGACTGCTCCTACAGACGCGTGTTGCCCATCAAAGTACGCGTCCGAAGAGCCAACCTTCACCGCGGAGACGGAAATCACCCGCCAGATGTCGACAAGTCCATAAACTCGCGGTCGTCCGGGCCGGTCCGCCCGCCTCTCGGCGGGTCGGCGGGCGGGCCGGTGGGCGGGTCAGTTCCCGGGGGTGCCCGAGCCGCTGCCCGAGTCGCCGCCGAGGTCGCCGATCCAGCCGGTGACGTCCCCGATCCAGCCGGTGACCAGGTCCCAGTAGCTCTTGCCCGTGCCGATCCACCCCTGCAGCGGGCTGAACTCCCAGATCAGCCACCCGGCCACGAACAGGATGACGATCGTGAACAGGCAGCCCTTCAGACAGCCGAGACCGGGGATCCGCATCGGGTTGGCGGTGCGCTGCCTCGGCTCGCGCGGCTGCCTGGGCTCCGGCGCGGGCCGCTGGCTCGGCTGCTGCTGGGGCGGCGGCGTGTACCGCTGAGGCTGCTGGGGCTGCGGAGGCGCGTACTGCTGTTGCTGCGGCGGTGGGGGCCCCTGATACCCGTATCCGGGCTGCTGCTGGGGCTGCGGGCGCTGCTGAGGCCGCTGCTGCGGACGCTGCTGGTGCTGCGGCGGGTACGGCTGCTGTTGCTGCGGCGGCTGCTGCGGACGGGCGACCTGCCGCTGGGGGCGGCGGCGCAGCGGGTCCTCGCCGGGGTCCAGGTACTGCTGGACCTGGGTCTGCTCGTTGCGGTCGCGGGCGCCCTGCATCTGGGTCGCCCACGGGTGCGGCTGCTCGGGCTGCCCCGGCTGCCCCGGCGGCACCGGTGGCAGGACGGCCGTCGCGTCGGCCGCGCCCGGAGCGCCCGTGTGCGGCAGGACGGTGGTGGGGTCGGCGGCGCCCACCGGGCCGGACGTGTGCGGCAGGACGCTGGTCGCGGCGTTCGGGTCGAAGGCGCCGCCCGGCACGGTCGCGGGCGCCGGGTCGGGCGCGAGCACATGGCCGACGCCGTCCGCCGCGGCGATCTGCATCGAGTTCGCGTGCACCCCGATGCCCTCGGCGACGATCCGCAGCCCGCGCGCGAGGTTCTCGGCGCTGGGCCGGTCCTCGGGGCTCTTGCGCAGGCAGCGCTCGATGACCGTCCACAGCGGGTCGGGGACCGTGGACGGGCGGCGCGGCTCGGCGCTGAGGTGCTGGTGGAGGACCTCCAGGGCGGAGCCGCCGGAGAACGGCGGACGGCCGGTGACCAGCTCGTAGAGCAGGATGCCGGCCCCGTAGATGTCCACGGCGGAGGTCTGCGGGCGGCCCTCGGCGGACTCCGGGGCGATGTACGCGGGCGTGCCGACGAACTCGCTGGTCCGGGTCAGGCCCGGGGAGTCGGCGAGACGCGCGATGCCGAAGTCGGTGAGCAGCGGGTGCATCTGCCCGTCGTTCTGCATCAGCAGGACGTTGGCCGGCTTCAGGTCCCGGTGCACGACGCCGTCGGCGTGGCTGGCGGCGAGCGCGTCGGCGATCTGGGCGGTGAGCAGGGAGGCGGCGACGGGCGTCAGGGGGCCGTTCTCGCGCAGATAGCGATGCAGGTCGGGGCCCTCGACGAGGTCCATGACCAGCGCCAGCAGATCGCCCTCGACGACCAGGTCGCGGACCCGGACGATGTTCGGGTGGGTCAGGCGCAGCAGCACGGACCGCTCGCGCAGGAAGCGCATGACGACGTCGGGGTCGCCCGCGAGCTCCTCCTTGAGGACCTTGATCGCAACGGTCTCTCCGGGCTGACCCGGCACGGCCGCCTCGGCGCCCGCGGTCTCGCGCTGGCGGGCTCGCCAGACGGTGCCCGTGGCGCCGCGTCCGAGCGGCTCCTCGAGCAGGTACTTGCTGCCGACTGGCCGCACGTCACGCGCTCCCTGCTGCTTGCTTGCCTGTTCCTGTCCGATGTTCCGCCCCACTGTAGTGCGGCTGTGCGGACACCGGGCTGTCGTCTTTATTCGAAGGAAAGACGCTTCGCGCTGTCTTCTTGGTTGCCGGAGCCGGACGTGACCGATCTCAACTGATCGCCGGTGACGCACTTGTCCGGCACTTTTGCGGGCAGAGCCGACCAATCAAGATCACTTGTCCCCCGGTGTGGGGCGCGTTGTCAGTGACAGGTGCGAGGATGCCTTCAGTACTGGCCGCTGTACTCGTGTGGGGTGGGGGGAAGTCCGCGCCCGTGCAGAAGGGACCGCTGACGGCGATGCAGATCCGGCTGACCGTCGTAGACCCGCAGGGTGCGCACCCCGATGCGCGGACCCGCGCCGCGGCTTGCGACGTGCTGGTCACGGCACCCGCCGGCACCGCCCTGGCCGCGGTGGCCTCCGCGCTGGCCGCGGCGGTCTCCGGGGAGGGCGCCCCGTCGTCCTCGTCCGCGGCGGCGATCGTGCTCTACGCGGGCGTGGAGCGGCTCGACTCCCAGCGCTGCACCCTCGGCGAACCTCCGCTGATCGACGGCGCGGTGCTGTCGCTGGGCGCCCCGGCCGACCCCGAGCCGCACCCGGAGGTCGACGAGGCCCCGGCCCGGCTGCACGTGGTGGCCGGACCTGACGCGGGCGGGGTCCACCTGCTGCACGGCGGTCAGGTCCGCGTGGGCCGCTCCGCCGACGCCGACGTGCCGCTCGACGATCCGGACGTCTCACGGCTGCACTGCGCGGTGACGCTCTCCCCCGAGGGCCGCGTCACGGTCGCCGACCTCGGCTCCACCAACGGCACCACGCTGGACGGCACGCGCGTGCAGACGCGCCCCGTCCGGCTCGCCCCCGGCGCCCTTCTGCGCGTCGGCGAGTCGGCCCTGCGGCTGGCCCCGCCCGGCGGCCCGGGCCCCCGGGTGCCGACGACCCCGGACGGCGAGGGCCATGTACGGGTGCCCTGCGGGGGGACGACGGCGCAGGACCCGGAGGCGGACTCCGCCGCGGGCCCGCCCCCGGCGAAGGACACGGACCACGCGCGCGTGACGGGCGCCGCGCCGAACGGCCCCACCGGCCACGCCTACGGCACCGTCGACTGGAGCGGCTCGGCGGAGACCCGGGGCGAGCGGTTGCGCGGATCCAGGGAGATTCCGCTGCCGCCTCCCGTGGTCCCCGGCCAGGGCACGGCACCGCGCATCGAGAGCACGCCCGGCACCGGAGCGGGAACAGGTGCGGGGGCAGCTGCGCGTACGGGGTCGGGCACGGGCTCCATGAACACCCACGCCGGGAACACCCATGCCGGCCGCTCGGGCCTCGGCTCGTTCACCGCGCCGCACGACGAGGACGAGGACGTCCGCGGCCCGCACACCTCGCACAGCGCGCAGGACGACTCCCCCTACGAGCCGTCCGCCCGCCGCAAGGGCACCCCGCTGCGCGGCACCGACGTCCCCCCGGGCGTGCGCAAGCGCGGCGGAGGGCTGTCCGCGTGGGCGCGGCGGCTGGCCGGCGGGCGCGGCGGCGCCGAGGACATGGTCGTCCCCGGGACCCACGACGAAGAGGCCGTCGGAGCCGAGGCGCAGCCGATCGCCGGTCCGCCCGCCGCACCCGAGACCTGGCCGGACCCGGCGGCGCTGCTGCTCACCGCGCTGGGCCCGGGCCCCCGGCTGTGGGAGCGCGCCCCCGGACACCCGGAGGCGCTCACCGTGCGGCTCGGCACGGCCGACCGGGCGGCGCCCGACGGCTCGGGTCTGCTGCCCGCCGTACCGGTGACGGCGGGGCTGCGCGAGGTCGGCGCGCTCGGCCTGGCCGGGCCGCGCCCCCGGCTGGCCGGGCTGGCGCGCGCGGTGCTGGCCCAACTCGCCGCGCTGCACTCCCCCGACGCCCTGGAAGTCGTCCTGATCAGCACGGACCGCGCGCGTTCCGAGGAGGAGCGGACCGCCGAGTGGTCCTGGCTGGGCTGGCTCCCCCATCTGCGCCCGGGACACGGCCAGGACTGCCGGCTCCTCCTGGCCTACGACCGCGACCAGGCCGCCGCCCGCGCGGACGAACTCCTGCGCCGCCTGGAGGACCACCTGACCGACAGCGCGGGCGGTACGGGCGACACGACCGGTCCGGCACCGATCCCGGCGCCCCGGGGCTCCGCCCGCCGGCCCTCCTGGGCGGTGGCCGAGGACCCGGCGGACGGCGGTTTCCCCGGCCCGTACACGGTGGTCGTCGTGGACGGCGACCCGGGCGGCGCCGATCTGCGCACAGCGGTGGCCCGGCTGGCGGTGGCCGGTCCGCGGGCCGGGATACATGTCGTCTGCCTGGCCGAGACGCCCGCCGCCTCTCCCTCCTCGCCGGTGACGCAGACATACGAGGCGGCCTGTGCGGCGGTGCCCACGTTCCGCGCGTGCGGGGCGGTCGCGCTGCTCAGCGGGGACGTGGCGACGGCGCTGCGGCTGGTGCGGGTCGCGTCGGCCGGGGCGGAGCCGGAGCGGCCCGGCCCGGTGGGACCGGGCACGCTGGGCGCGGTGGACGCCGTCTCGCTCGCCTGGGCGGAACGCTTCGCGCGGGCGCTCGCCCCCCTGCGGCCGGACGGCGCGGGCGGCGGGGAGCGGCACACGCGTGTGTCCGCACCGCTGCCCCAGTCGGCCCGGCTGCTGGACGAACTGGGCCTGGCCCGGGCCACGCCCGCCTCCCTGCTGGCCCGCTGGGCGGACGCGGCCGACGACGCCGAGGCGCTCGGCGGACGGGCGTGGGCCGTGCTGGGCGCGGGGCCGCGCGGCCCGGTCGGCGTGGACCTCGTCGCCGAGGGCCCCCATCTGCTGATAGAGGGCCCGACCGGCAGCGGGCGTTCGGAGCTGCTGCGGGCGGTCGTCGCCTCGCTGGCCGCCGCCGAACGACCGGACCGGCTGAGCATCATCCTGCTGGACGGCCGCGACACCGTCGGCAAGAGCGGCGGCCACGGCGACGGACTGCGGGTCTGTACGGACGTACCGCATGTCACCACCCATCTCACCGCCAACGACCCGGTCCGCATGCGGGAGTTCGCGCAGTCGCTGAGCGCCGAGCTGAAGCGGCGGGCCGAACTGCTGGGCCGCGCCGGCTTCGCGGAGTGGCACACGCACCGCGCGGTGTCGGGCCGCATAGTCCCGCAGCGGACGCCGAGCACCCCGTCCACGCCGGGAGCGGGCGCCGCCGACCTCGACGCCCCGCCCAGCACCACCCTCCGGCTGCGGCCGGGGGCCGCCGCCCGTCAGCGGGCCGAGGCGGAGCCCCCGCTGCCCCGCCTGATCGTGGTGGTCGACGACCTGGACGCCCTCGTCTCCCCCGCCCTCGGCTCCCCCGGCCGGCCCGCCGCGGGCTCGGTCATGCGCGCGCTGGAGGCGGTGGCCCGCGAGGGCGAGCGGCTCGGCGTGCACCTGGTGGCGGCGGCCGGTCCGGGAGGCCGTACGGCGGAGTCGGAGCCGGCCCGGATGTCCACCGTTCGGATCAGCCTCGACCCCCCGGGTTCCGGCACGGACGAACCGGCGCCGGGCCGTGGCCGCCTCCGGGGCGCGGACGGCCGCCTCACCCTCTTCCAGGGCGGCCGGGTCACCGGCCGCATCCCCCGCACGGCGACCCAGCGCCCCACGGTGGTCCCCCTGGAATGGCACCGCATGGGCGACCCCCCGACCCGCCGCCCGGTACGAGAACTCGGCAACGGCCCCACAGACCTGGCCCTCCTGGCCAGCGCCCTGGACCGAGCCTCCCGCCAATCCAGCCCGTCCGGCGTCCACTGACAAGCACCGGTCAGGCCAATCCAGCCCGTCCGGCGTTTGAGGACAAGGCCCTTTCAGGGCCGAAGCGGGGGCCTGGGGGCGCAGCCCCCAGTGACGCTCACACCAACACCCTCACCCATCACGACGCGATCACGATCCCCCTCTTGACAGCGCGGGCGCTCTTGCCGAGCTGTGACACCCGGCGTAGACCAGTGCCACGGGACAGCGCTCGAACGTTCGACGAGGAACGAAGAACGGGGCAGTGATGCGTAGCACAAGCAGCACCATCCGGACACGCAGGACCGTGAACGCGGCCGCCGCACTCCTGGCGGGAGCCCTCGCGCTCTCGCTCACCGCGTGCGGCAGCGACGACGACAAGAGCAGCGGAACCGGGAGCGGAACCGGAACCAAGGACTCCGGCAGCACCCTCACCCTCCCGAAGCTCGACGGCACCAGCCTGGAGGTCGCAGCCGTCTGGACCGGGCCCGAGCAGGCCAACTTCAAGAAGGTCCTGGCGGAGTTCGAGAAGCGCACCGGCGCGAAGGTCACCTTCGTCCCGGCGCAGGACCCGATCATCAACTTCCTCGGGTCGAAGATCGCGGGCGGTCAGCCCCCGGACATCGCGATGCTCCCGCAGCCGGGCGCGATCAAGCAGGCGGTGGAGAAGAACTGGGCGAAGCCGCTCGGCGCCACCGCGCTCAAGGAACTCCAGAAGAACTACTCCAAGGGCTGGCAGGACATCGGCGCGGTCGACGGCAAGCAGTACGGCGTCTATTACAAGGCCGCCAACAAGTCGCTGGTCTGGTACAACGCGAAGGTCTTCGAGAACGCGGGCGCCACCGAGCCCAAGACCTGGGACGAGCTGCTCACGACCGCGCAGACCGTCTACGACTCCGGCGTCACCCCCTTCTCCATCCCGGGTGCCGACGGCTGGCCGCTGACCGACTGGTTCGAGAACGTGTATCTGTCCCAGGCGGGTCCGGAGAAGTACGACCAGCTGGCGAAGCACGAGATCAAGTGGACGGATCCGACCGTCAAGACCGCTCTCACCACCCTCGCCCAGATCTGGGGCAAGAAGGACTACGTGGCGGGCGGCGCCGACGGAGCCCTCCAGACGCAGTTCCCGAACTCGGTCACCCAGGTCTTCACCGGCGGCGACCAGCCCAAGGCCGCCATGGTCTACGAGGGCGACTTCGTGCAGGTCAACATCGGGCAGACGGACGCGAAGATCGGCACGGACGCCAAGGTGTTCCCGTTCCCGAAGGTCGGTGACACCGCGCCGGTGGTCTCCGGCGGCGACGCGGCCGTCATCCTGAAGGACTCCGAGGGCGCACAGGCGCTGGCCACCTTCCTGGCCTCGCCGGACGCGGCGGAGATCCAGGCCAAGCTGGGCGGCTATCTCTCGCCGAACAAGAACGTTGACTTCGCCGTGTATCCGAACGACGTCCAGCGCAAGATCGCCCAGTCGCTGATCGCGGCGGGCGACGACTTCCGCTTCGACATGTCCGACCAGGCCCCGCAGGCGTTCGGCGGCACTCCGGGCAAGGGCGAGTGGAAGGACCTGCAGGACTTCCTGAAGAACCCGACGGACGTGGCCGGCATCCAGCAGAAACTGGAGTCGGACGCGGCGACGGCGTACGGGAACTGATCCGGCGATGACATCGCCAGCGGCGGCGGGGGCTTCCGAAGCCCCCGCCCCTCCCCGTTCGCACAAGAGCGTGACCGGCACCCGGAGGACCGTGGCGGCGCTGTTCCTGCTGCCCGCCCTGGTGCTGCTCGGCGCGCTCGTGGTCTACCCGATCGGGTACTCGGTCGTGCGCAGTTTCTACGACCAGTCCGGCGACGGATTCGCCGGCGTCGACAACTACAAGGCCCTCTTCACCGACGACGGCATCCGCACCGCGCTGAAGAACAACGTGATCTGGGTGGTGTTCGCGCCGACGATCGCGACCGCGCTCGGTCTGATCTTCGCGGTGCTGACCGAACGGGTGCGCTGGGGCACCGCGTTCAAGCTGGTCGTCTTCATGCCGATGGCGATCTCGATGCTCGCCGCCGGCATCATCTTCCGGCTGGTCTACGACCAGGACCCGGACAAGGGCGTGGCGAACGCGGTGTGGGTGGGCGTGCACGACACGTTCGCCGAGGCGTCCGCGTTCCCGAAGGCGCACCCGGGCCGCGACTCACCGCTGAAGCCCGATCCGGGCGACCGGGGCGGCTTCATCACCGAGGCCCCCGTGCAGCTGGGCGACAGCGTCGCCCTCCCGCTGGTCGGCGTCGCCCCGGACCAGCTGCCCGACAGCGCGAAGCGGGCCGTGCAGGCACAGCCCGAGCTCGGGAAGGTCACCGGCACCGCCTGGCAGGACTTCACCCGCGGCAAGGGCGTCGGCCTCCTCGGTTCCCCCGACGCGACCGAGCTCGGGTACGCGGGGATGAGGATCGAGGCGGTCAAGGACGGCAAGGTCGTCGCGTCGACGAAGGCCGCCGACGACGGCACGTTCACGCTGCCCGAATCGGCCGACGGGGCTCAACTCCGGCTGCCCGCGAGCAACTTCAAGGAGGCGTACAACGGGCTGGACTGGCTGGGCCCGTCGCTGGTCACACCGGCGATCATCGGCTCGTACATCTGGATGTGGGCGGGCTTCGCGATGGTGCTGATCGCGGCCGGTCTCGCCGGGATGCCGAGGGAACTCCTCGAAGCGGCGCGCGTCGACGGGGCCAACGAGTGGCAGGTGTTCCGCAGAATCACCGTGCCGCTGCTCGCGCCGGTCCTCGCGGTCGTCGCCGTCACCCTGATGATCAACGTGCTGAAGGTCTTCGACCTGGTCTTCATCATCGCCCCGGGGTCCTCGCAGGACGACGCGAACGTGCTCGCCCTGGAGCTGTACCGCAAGGGCTTCTCCGAGGACCAGCCGGGCATCGCCAGCGCGATCGCGGTGTTCCTGCTGCTCCTGGTGATCCCGGTGATGTGGTTCAACGTGCGTCGGCTGAGGCGGGAGGTCAGGCGATGAGCGCCGGAGGTGCGGCGATGACGACGGCGGGCAAGTGGTTGATCGAGAAGCTCAACGGCGGTCTGGTGCGGGCGTTCCTCATCATCGTCGGACTGTTCTGGCTGGTGCCGACCGTCGGTCTGCTCGTCTCCTCGCTCCGCTCCCCCGAGGACATGAGCGCCACCGGCTGGTGGGAGGTGTTCAGCAAGCCCTCCCAACTCACCTTCGACAGCTACCGGAAGCTGCTGGAGAACGGCGACATCACCGACTCCCTCGTCAACACCGTGCTGATCACGGTGCCGGCGACGGTGCTGGTCGTGGTCATCGGCTCGCTCGCGGGCTATGCGTTCGCGTGGATGGAGTTCCCGGGCCGGGACTGGTGGTTCCTCGGCGTCGTGGGGCTGCTGGTCGTGCCCGTGCAGGTGGCGCTGATCCCGATCGCCGAACTGTTCGGCAAGATCGGCCTGTTCGGGAACATCCTGGGCGTGATCGTGTTCCACGTCGGGTTCGGACTGCCCTTCGCGGTGTTCCTGCTGCGGAACTTCTTCGCGGAGATCCCCCGCGAACTGCTGGAGGCGGCCCGGCTCGACGGGGCCGGTGAACTGCGGCTGTTCGCCCGGGTCGTGATGCCGCTGGGCGGCCCGGCGATCGCGTCCCTGGGCATCTTCCAGTTCCTGTGGGTGTGGAACGACATGCTGGTCGCGCTGGTGTTCACCAACGCCGACAGCCAGCCGATCACGGTCGCCCTGCAGACCCAGGTACGGCAGTTCGGCAACAACATCGACGTGCTCGCGCCCGGCGCGTTCATCTCGATGGTGATCCCGCTGGCCGTGTTCTTCGCGTTCCAGCGGCAGTTCGTGTCCGGGGTGATGGCGGGCGCGGTCAAGTAACCGCGCGCCGCGACGCCGAAGCACGGGGGCGGGCCGAGTCATCGGCCCGCCCCTTCGCGTTCACCGGAAATCCCCCGTATGCCTCGAAAACCGTAACCGATTCACTCCATCGGCCGTTCCCGGGCAAGGCCCTGTCCACCGCCTCTACCGCCCGCGCCGACCCATGGATGTCCCTTGCCCAGGTTCAGTGTCATCGTCCCCGCGTACCAGGTTCAGGCGTACCTGCACGAGTGCCTCGAATCGGTGCTGTCCCAGTCGTACGGCGATCTCGAGCTGATCGCCGTCGACGACCGTTCGCCGGACTCCTGCGGCGAGATCATCGACGAGTTCGCGGCCCGGGACGCGCGGGTGCGCGCCGTGCACCTGCCGGAGAACGTCGGCCTGGGGCGGGCCCGCAACGCGGGGATGGCGGAGGCGACCGGCGACTACCTGCTGTTCCTCGACTCCGACGACACGCTCACCCCGGACGCGCTGCGCACGATCGCCGACCGGCTGCGGGAGACGGGCGAGCCGGACGTCCTGGTCTACGACTACGCGCGGACGTACTGGACGGGCCAGACCGTGCCCAACAAGTTCGCGGCGCAGCTCAGCGAGGACGGCCCGGCGCCGTTCCGGCTCCAGGACCGTCCGGGGCTGCTCAGGGTGCTGATGGTGGCCTGGAACAAGGCCTACCGGCGGGAGTTCGTCGAGCGCGAGGGCCTGCGCTTCCCGCCCGGCTACTACGAGGACACGCCGTGGACGTACCCGGCGCTGATGGCGGCCAAGACCCTCGCGACGCTGGACCGGGTCTGTGTGCACTACCGCCAGCGCCGCCGGGGCAACATCCTGTCCACCACCAGCCGCGGCCACTTCGACGTCTTCGAGCAGTACGACCGGGTCTTCGCGTTCGTCGAACAGCGGCCCGAACTCGCCGAATGGCGGCCGGTGTTGTTCCGCCGCATGGTCGACCACCTGTCGACGGTGTTCACCAAGCGCGACCGGCTCCCGCGCGGCACACGCGCCGAGTTCCTGCGCATGGCCCGCGCCCACTACCGCCGTTACCGCACCCCGGGCGCCTCGGTCTCGCTGCGCTGCCATCTGCGTCACACGCTGATCCACTTCGGCGTGCACCGCACCTACCGGGCGCTGCAGGGGTTCATCACCCTGCTCCGGCGCGCGCACAAGGCGGCCTCGAAGCTCACCCGGGCGCTGCGGGCGGGCGTCCTGCAGGCCCACTACCGGATCCAGCTGCGGCTGCCGCTGCGCGCCGACCGGGCCGTGTTCGCCGCGTACTGGGGCCGCGGGCACGGCTGCAACCCAGGCGCGCTGGAGGCCGCGTTCCGCACCTTCGCGCCGCAGGTGCGCACGGCGTGGATCGCCCGCCCCGAGCACCAGCCGGCCGTCCCGCCGGGACCGCGCCGGGTGCGCCCCGGCACGGCCGCCTACTGGACGGCGCTGGCCCGCTCCAAGTACCTGGTGAACAACGTCAACTTCGACCGGCGGCTGGTCAAGCGCCCCGGTCAGGTCTTTGTGCAGACCCAGCACGGCACTCCGCTCAAGCACATGGGCCTCGACCTCCAGGAACGCCCGGCGGCCGCCCGCGACATGGACTTCGCCAGGCTGCTGGGCGGCGTCGACAAGTGGGACTACGTGCTGTCCGCGAACCGCCACACCACGCTCACCTGGGAGCGCGTCTACCCGGGCCGCTACGAGACCCTCGAGTACGGCTATCCCCGCAACGACGTGTTCCAGCAGGCGACTTCGGCGGACGTGGCCCGGCTGCGCGAGTCGCTCGGCATCCCCCGCGACACGATCGCCGTCCTCTACGCGCCCACCCACCGCGACTACCGCCGCGTCCAGCGCTCCCACCTCGACCTGGAGCGGCTGCTGCGCCGGCTGGGCCCGCGCTTCGTGATCCTGGCCCGCGCCCACTACTGGCAGGAGGCCCCGCCCCTGCGGGAGGTGCCGGGGGTCATCGACGTCAGCGACCACCCGAGCGTGGAGTCCCTGTGCCTGGCCTCGGACGCGCTGGTCACCGACTACTCGTCCCTCATGTTCGACTACGCCAACCTGGACCGGCCGATCGTGATCCACGCCGACGACTGGGAGGCGTACGAGGCGGCCCGCGGCACCTACTTCGACCTGCGGGCCTTTCCGCCCGGCGCGGTCGCGCGCAGCGAGGACGAGCTGATCGACATCTTCGCGACCGGCCACTGGCGCGGCTCCCGCTCGGCCCAGCTGCGCGCCGCGTTCCGGGAGCGGTTCTGCCCCCACGACGACGGCCGCGCCGCCGAGCGGGTCGTCCGGCGGGTGGTGCTGGGCGAGACGGAGCTGCCCGCGATCGTGCCGCTCGCCGAGCGCCGCCCGGTTCCGTCGGCGGCCCGCGCGCCGATCGCCGTCGTGCCGCGGCCGTCCCCCGGCAGTCAGCCCGTCGCCGACACCACCGTCTGAGAAAGAGAAAGAGCAGCATGCCCCGCTTCAGCATCATCGTCCCGTCGGCGCCCCGGCGGGGCACGCTGGACTCCGTCCTCGCCCAGTCCTTCGGCGACTTCGAGCTGATCCCGGTCGGCGAGGAGCCCGATGCGTGCGCCGTGCGGGACTCCCGGGTGGTCCCGGTGCAGTCCCCCCCGTCGGCGGGCCCCGCCGGGGCGCGCAACGCCGGGCTGCGGGCGGCGACCGGCACGTATCTGCTGTTCCTCGACGGCGACGACTCGCTGGCCCCGGGCGCGCTCGCGGCGCTGGACGCCCGGCTGGCCGAGACCGGCGACGTGGACGTCCTGTACGCCGAGCACGAGCGCGTCCCCTGGTGGGAGGGCGAGTCGGCCAACCCGGCGGCGACGCTGCTGGCGACGACCCCGCGAGGCGCCTTCTCCCCCGCCGAGGCCCCGCAGCTGACCGGGGTGCGGCTGCCCGCGTGGGGCACGCTCTACCGGCGGTCCTTCCTCGCCGAGCACCGGCTCGTCTTCCCCGACGGGCACTTCACGGACGTCGGCTTCGGCGGGCTGGCCACCGTGCACGCCGAACGGGTCGCGGTGCTGCGCTCGGTCGTCGTACGGCATCTGCTGCGGCGGCAGGGCGACCCGGAGAACGGGCCGGGCGGGCATCACACGGAGCTGCTGGACCGGGCCGAGCTGGTGCTGGACCGGGCGGCCGAGCTCGGGCTGTCCGAGGACCGGTCGGGGCCGCTGTTCGAGCAGCTCTTCGCGGCCGTCCTGAAGACCGCCGCGCATCCGACCCGGCTGCCGCGCCTGCGCCGCCGGGCCTTCTTCCGGCGCGCAGGCCGGCTGTACCGGCGCCATCGCCCGGCCGGTT
Organism: Streptomyces sp. NPDC002623; assembly: GCF_053592635.1. Lineage (NCBI taxonomy): Bacteria > Bacillati > Actinomycetota > Actinomycetes > Kitasatosporales > Streptomycetaceae > Streptomyces > Streptomyces sp. NPDC002623. The sequence continues at coordinate 383,583 of NZ_JBSFWB010000008.1, forward strand.
TCCGCAGGCCGGGCGGGAGCCTGGGGGTGCAGCACCGGCTGCTGGCGGCCGGCGCGTACACGGCGTTCCACGCGCTGCACAGCGCCCACCGGAAGGCGTCGGCGGCCGGCCGGCGCGTCCCGCGCGCCGAAGGAGCGCGCAGCCGCCTGCACTACCGGCGTCAGCTGCGCCGCCGGATCGATCCCGACCTGGCGGTGTACTGCGCCTACTGGGGCCGCGGCTATGCGTGCAACCCGGCCGCGATCCACGCCAAGGCGGCCGAACTCGCCCCGCACATCCGCTCGGTGTTCCTCGTGACGGCCGACCAGGTGCATGCCCTGCCGGAGGGGATCGACCACGCCGTCATCGGCAGCCGCCGCTACTGGCAGGTCCTGGCCCGCGCCAAGTACCTCGTCAACAACGCCAACTTCGAGGGGGCCGTCGTCAAACGCCCCGGCAGCGTGCATCTGTCCACGCAGCACGGCACCCCGCTGAAGAAGATGGGCGTCGAGCAGGCCGCGTACCCGGTGATCGCCGCCGCCACCGGAAGCTTCGACCGGCTGCTCGGCCGGGTCGACCGCTGGGACTACAACCTCAGCTCGAACCGGCTCTCCACCGAGGTGTGGGAGCGGTCCTTCCCGGCCCACTACGAGATGCTCGAATACGGGTATCCGCGCAACGACGTCTACTACACGGCGACCGCGGACGACGTCCGGCGCGTCCGCGAGCGGCTCGGCGTACCCGAGGGCCGTACCGCGCTGCTGTACGCGCCGACGCACCGCGACCACGACACCGGGTTCGACGCCCGGCTCGACGTGGAGGCGCTGTGCGAGGCCCTCGGCGACGACTTCGTGATCCTGCTGCGCGCCCACTACTTCTACGACGACGAGCGCGCCCGTCCGCGCGACGAGCGGATCATCGACGTCACCGGGCACCGCTCGTCCGAGGACGTGTGTCTGGCCGCGGACGCCCTCATCACCGACTACTCGTCGATCGTCTTCGACTACGCCAACCTCGACCGGCCCATCGTCGTGTACGCCGACGACTGGGACGTCTACCGCGAGACGCGCGGAGTCACCTTCGACTTCCTGGGCGCGCCGCCCGGCCCGGTCGCCCGTACCCCCGACGAGCTGGCCGCCGTCTTCCGCTCCGGCCGCTGGGCGGACGCGGAGGCGGCCGAGCTGCGCGCCCGGTTCCGGGCCCGGTTCTGCGAGTTCGACGACGGACGCGCCGCCGAGCGCGTCGTACGCCGGGTGCTGCTCGGGGAACCGGCCGAGCGGATCGAGCCCGTCGTGCCGCTCGCCCGCCGCACGCCCGCGCCCGCCGCCGTGCCGACCGCCGCCGCCGCTACGAGGAGCTGACCTTCGTGCCCCGCTTCAGCGTCATCGTCCCTGTCTTCAAGGTGCAGGGCTTCCTGCGCGAATGCCTCGACTCCGTCCTCGAGCAGTCGTTCGACGACCTCGAGGTGATCGCGGTCGACGACTGCTCGCCCGACGGCTGCGGAGCGATCCTCGACGAGTACGCGGCCCGCGACCCGCGGGTGCAGGCCGTCCACCTGCCGGAGAACGTGGGCCTGGGCCGCGCCCGCAACGCCGGCCTGCCGCACGCCACCGGCGACTACGTCCTCTTCCTCGACAGCGACGACCGGTACACGCCGGGGCTGCTGCGGGCGGTCGCCGACCGGCTCGACGCGACCCGCGACCCCGACATCCTGGTCTTCGACCACGTCCGCACCCACTGGTGGGGCCGCGCGGGCCGCAGCGACGCCGCCGACCTCCTCGAACAGGCCGGCGCCGACACGTTCGCGCTGCGCGAGCGCCCCGAGTTCCTGCATCTGTTCCTGGTCGCCTGGAACAAGGCCTACCGCCGGGACTTCTTCCTGGGGCACGGCTTCCAGTACCGGCCGGGGCTGTACGAGGACGCGCCCGTCACCTACCAGACGATGGTCACGGCGGAGCGGATCGCCTGTCTGGACCGGGTGGGCGTGGAGTACCGGCAGCGGCGGCAGGGCGCGATCACCCGCACCCCCGGGCGCAAGCACTTCGACATCTTCGAGCAGTACGAGGGGCTCTTCGCCTTCCTCGCCGAGCGGCCCGGCCTCGACTGGGCCCGACCGCTGCTGTTCGAACGGGCGCTGGACCACATGCTGTTCGCCGTGGCCCGCCCGGAACGGGTCCTGCGCGGCGACCGCAGGGAGTTCCACCGGCGGATCCGGGCCTTCTACCGCAGGCACGTTCCGCCGGGCTTCGTCGCGCCCCGGGAGTCCCGCCGTACGGAGATCCGGCTGCTGGCCGCCGCCCCCTACAGCGCCCATCTCGCCCTCGGCGCGGCGCGACGCGGCCGCCGGGCGGTCGGGCGGAAGGCGCGGCGGATGCGCGACCTGGTCGTGCGGCGCCTCAAGCGGTCCTGGTACCGGCTGCAGCTGCGGCGGCCCCTCGACCCGGAGCTCGCCGTGTACTCCGCCGGTCACAGCCGCGCCGTGAACGGCGATCCCCACGCGATCCGCCTGCGGGCCGCCGAGCTGGCGCCGCAGCTGCGGGGCGTGTGGGTGGTGCGGCCAGAGGCGGCGGGGCTGGTGCCCCCGGGCACGGAGTACGTGACGACGGGCTCCTGGCGCTACTACCGGGTGATGGCGCGCGCGAAGCACTGGATCAACGACTGCAACTGGGCCGGTGACCTGGTGAAACGTCCCGGTTCGGTGCATGTGCAGACGCACCGGGGCACGCCGCTCAAGTACATGGCGCTGGACCTCCGGAGCCGTCCGGGGGCCCGGCACGGCACCGACCTGCGGGGCATGCTGCGGCGCAGCGACCGATGGGACGTCAGCCTGGTGGCCAACCGGCACTCGGAGGAGGTCTGGCAGCAGGCCTACCCCTGTCACTTCACCTCGCTGCGCAGCGGGAGTCCCCGCAACGACGTCCTGGTCGGGGGCGGGGCCGGGCGCGGCGCGGAGCTGCGCGAGCGGCTGGGCGTCGAACCGGCCGAGACGGCGGTGCTGTACGCGCCGACGCTGCGCGACTACCGCAAGGGCCGCCATGTGCAGCGGGTCGACCTGGAGGCGCTGGCCGGTTCGCTCGGCCCGGGGTTCCGGCTGCTGGTCCGGCTCCATCCGAGTCTGGCGCGTCATCCCGAACGGGCGCTGCTGCTGCGTGATCTGCACCGGCGCGGTGCGCTGACCGACGTCACGGACGAGCCGCACGTCGAGGACGTCCTGCTGGCCTGCGACGCCCTGATCACCGACTATTCGGCGCTGATGTTCGACTACGCCAACCTGGACCGGCCGATCGTCGTGCACGCCGACGACTGGGCCGCCTACCGGGCGAGTCGGGGCGCGTACTTCGACATCACCGCCGAGCCGCCGGGGCATGTGACGCGCTCGGACGCGGAACTGGCGGAGGCGTTCCGCTCCGGCGCGTGGCAGGACGCCGAGTCGACCCGGCTGCGGGCGGCGTTTCGGGAGCGCTTCTGCGAGTACGACGACGGCCGGGCCGCGGAACGCGTCGTGCGAGGGATCCTGCTGGGCGAAGCGCAGGACGTGCAGGACGCGCAGGACGCGCCGGCCGGTGAGGGCCGTGCCGTCCGCATCCCCGCGCCCGTGGACCGCTCGGCGCGGCTTCCCGAGTACCGCTGACCCGTGCGGCCTAGCTTTCGGGAGCGCGGCGCCGCGACAGGGAAAGCGTGACGAATGCGCCCCTGTGCCCGCACCTCCTGGCAGCCGACGCCGTACCGGTTCTGCGGAACTCTGGTCTGGTCGGCGATGTCGCTCGTGTACTGGATCGACCCGCTCGGCCGCGCCGCGGTAGCCGATCCCGTCGGCCTGCTGGTGCTGCTGACCGGGATCGGCCGCTTCACGCGCGTGCTGACGGACCGCCGCTGGGCGCCGGTCCTGGGCTGTCTGTCCGCCGTGGCGCTGCTCTGGGCCGGCGACCTGGGCCAGCGGCCGGCGTTCGCCGTCGGACTGACCTTCTGGGCGTGGGCGTCGACGGGCACACGCGCGGGGGCGGTCCGCCGCACGGTCCGCCATGTCGGCCCGAGCGGGCTCGAAAGCTGCTGGGGGTATGCGTGGCTCGGCACGCTGTACGGGCTGATCCTGCTCGTGGACGCGGTCACGTTCGGCGTGGCGGCGGTCGGGGCGGTGGTGATCGTCGCCGTGTGGGAACGCGACGGGCGGGCCGCCGTGCTGGGCCGGTGGGCGCTCACCGCGGCGGTGCCGCTGGCGGTCCTGTACCTGCGTCCGCATCTGGCCGGCCGGGCCCTGAGCCTGCCCGGGTACTTCTGGCTGGTACTGCTCGGGGTGCCCGCGCTGTGGCTGCGGGCCCGCCGGACGAGACGGGCGGCGGCTCGGCCGGCGCCCGCCGAGACGCACTCGATGCGATGAGGGCCGGGGGCAGGGGACAGAGGGCCGGGGACCGAGGACCGGCAGGTCACTCGGTCCCCGGGGAACCGCTCTTCGAAGTCCGCGCACTGACGACTGCGCGCTGACGAGTGCTCGACGACTACTACTCGACGACGAGGTCGACCTCGATGTTGCCGCGGGTGGCGTTGGAGTAGGGGCAGACCTGGTGGGCCTGCTCGACGAGCTTGCGGCCGGTCGCCTCGTCCACCGCGTCGGGCAGCTCCACGCGCAGGGTCACCTTCAGGCCGAAGCCCTCGCCCTGCTTGCCGATGCCGACCTCGGCGGTCACCGCGGCGTCGCTGACGTCGACCTTCGCCGCGCGGCCGACGAGGCCCAGGGCGCTGCCGAAACAGGCGGCGTAACCGGCGGCGAACAGCTGCTCGGGGTTGGTGCCCTCGCCGTTGCCGCCCATCTCCACCGGGAAGCCCAGTGCGAGGTCGATCTTGCCGTCGGAGGAGACGGCGCGTCCTTCGCGGCCGTGGGTGGCGGTGGCGACAGCGGTGTAGAGCGCTTCCATGGAAAACCATCCCTCTCAGGTCGTTCCGGCGGCCCGGTCCGGCCGCCTCACGGAGATAAGTAGAGCACACAATTCAATTGGGCACAATCAAATGGCGCGTAAGGGCTACTCTGGAGTCATGAACGCCCCGCTGCCCTCCGTCGGCCAGGAGAACGCCACCGAGAACTGGCTCCGCCTGGACCGCCAGATCTGCTTCTCCCTGCACGCCGCGTCGCGCGCCTTCAACGGCGTCTACCGCGTGATCCTCAAGGACCTCGGGCTCACCTATCCGCAGTACCTGGTGATGCTGGTCCTCTGGGAGGAGGGCCCGCTGCCCGTCAAGAGCCTGGGCGAACACCTGCGCCTGGACTCCGGCACGCTCTCGCCGCTGCTCAAGCGTCTGGAGGCGGCCGGCCTGGTCCGACGCGAGCGCAGCGCCCGCGACGAGCGCTCGGTGGAGGTACGGCTGACCGAGGAGGGCGCGGCGATGCGCGACCGGGCCCTGGAGGTGCCGCGCAGGATCGTCGGCGCCACCGGCTTCGAACTCGGCGAGATCGGCGACCTGCGCGAGCGCCTGGACCAGCTCACCGCGGCACTGGACGCGGCGGTGACGGAGGAGGCGCCGGGGAACCGGTAGCGGGAAGCCCGCCTCCTCCGCGAAGGCATCAAAATGCACCAACACACCCCATGGCACGCAATGGGGTGCTAAGACATGCCATCACGGGCAATCGACGAGGGGGCGGTCTCGAATGACCTGGCTGATCACGGGCGGCGCCGGCTACATCGGGGCGCACATCGCACGGGCGATGACCGAGGCGGGCGAGCGGGCGGTGGTCTACGACGACCTGTCCACGGGCATCGCCGAGCGCGTGCCGGACGACGTGCCGCTGGTGGTGGGCTCGACGCTGGACGGGGAGCGGGTCGCGCGCACCCTGGCCGAGCACTCCGTCACCGGTGTCGTGCACCTCGCGGCGAAGAAGCAGGTCGGGGAGTCGGTGCAGCGGCCGCTGCACTACTACCGGGAGAACATGGAGGGCCTCAGAGTCCTCCTGGAGGCGGTGACCGCCGCCGGCGTGGCGTCCTTCGTGTTCTCCTCCTCGGCCGCGGTGTACGGCATGCCGGACGTGGACCTGGTCACCGAGGACACCCCGTGCGTCCCGATGTCGCCGTACGGGGAGACGAAGCTGGCCGGCGAGTGGCTGGTGCGGGCGACCGGCCGGGCCACGGGCCTGTCCACGGCCGCGCTGCGCTACTTCAACGTGGCCGGGGCGGCACGCGCGGACCTCGCGGACGTGGGCGTGTCCAACCTCGTCCCCATGGTTTTCGAGAGGCTCACCGAGAACGCGCCGCCGCGCATCTTCGGCGACGACTACCCGACCCCCGACGGCACCTGCGTCCGCGACTACATCCACGTCGTCGACCTGGCGGAGGCCCATGTCGCCACGGCCCGCGCGCTGGCGGCCGACCCCGGCCGTGAGCTGATCCTCAACATCGGGCGCGGACAGGGCGTCTCGGTACGGGAGATGATCGACCGCGTCAACGCGGTCACCGGCCACGACCGGCCGCCCACGGTCACCCCGCGCCGCCCCGGCGACCCCGCCCGCGTCGTCGCCGCCGCCGACCGCATCGCCGGCGAACTGGGCTGGAAGGCCACACACGACGTCCAGGACATGATCGCCTCGGCGTGGGAGGGCTGGGTACGCCTGCATCCGCAGGCGGCGCAGGCACAGGAAGACACGAGCCGACCGCATCCGCAGGCGGCGCAGGCATAGGGAGACGCACGCGGTCCTCGTAGGCTGCCCGCATGATCGACTCCGCCGCCTTCCCCGACCGCCCGGGCCCGCACCCCCTGCACCGAGCCGTCGGCTGCGTCATCGGCTCCGCCGTCGGGGACGCGCTGGGCGCACCCTTCGAGTTCGGGCCGGAGGGCGCATTCTCCGAGCGCTTCCCGTCCGCCGGGCACGGGGGCGAGATGTGCGGGGGCGGCGGCTGGGACCCGGGGGAGGCGACCGACGACACGCAGATGGCCGTCCTCGTCGGGGAGTCGCTGCTGGAGTGCGGCGGACTGGAACCCGCAGACGTCTTCCGGCGGTTCCGGCGCTGGGCCGCCGCCGACCCCAAGGACATCGGCCTCCAGACCGAGGCGGTCCTGACCAGCGGCGACCCCTGGGACACCGCGGCCGCCCTGCACTTCCAGACCAGTCAACGCGGCGCGGGCAACGGCTCGTTGATGCGGGCCGCCACCTCCGCGGTGTACTTCGCGCCGCAGGGCCGCACGGCGACCATGGACGCGGCCCGCAGGCTCGCCGCGCTCACCCACGGGGACCGCGCGGCCTGGGAGGGCACGGCCGTCCTCCACGAGCTGGTGCGGATCGCCCTCACGGGAGCCGACCCGCTGCCCGCGCTCCCGGAGATCCTCGCCGAGGTCCACCCCGACCACCGGGAGCGCTACGCGGTCGTCCTGGCCCCGGACTGGCATCCCGACCTCGCCACCGAGTTCAACGGGGCGGTGTGGCCCTGTCTCGGTTCCGCGGTCTGGGCGCTGCGCACGACCTCCGGCTTCGAGGACGCCGTCCGGGCCGCCGTCGATCTCGGCGGCGACACCGACACCGTCGCGGCGGTGACGGGCGCGCTCGCCGGGGCCGTCCACGGGATCGACGACGTTCCGCGGGGGTGGACGGCCGCGCTGCACGTGCCGCTGCCCGGGTCCGGCGACCGGGTGCTGTGGCTGCCCGAACTCGCCGAGTTGGCCGGGCGGTTGGCGCAGGCGGGTCAGGCGTTGTTGAGGTAGGCCAGCACGGCCAGCACCCGCCGGTGTCCGGTGTCGCTCGCCGGGAGGCCCAGCTTCAGGAACACGTTGCCGATGTGCTTGCTGACGGACCGCTCGGTGATGACGAGGGTGTCGGCGATGGTCGTGTTGTCGCGGCCCTCCGCCATCAGCTTCAGCACCTCGCGCTCGCGCGGGGTGAGCGAGTCCAGCGGCGAGTCGCGGCGGCGGGTCATCAGCTCGGTGACGACCTCGGGGTCGAGAGCCGTGCCGCCGGAGGCGACCCGCTCCAGGGCGTCGAGGAACTCGTCCACCCGGCCCACGCGGTCCTTCAGCAGATAGCCGACCCCGCTCGCGCCCCCGCCCAGCAACTCGGCGGCATAGGACTCCTCGACGTACTGGGAGAGCACCAGCACCGGCAGCCCGGGGATCTTCTCGCGGGCCTCCAGCGCGGCCCGCAGCCCCTCGTCGCGGAAGCCCGGCGGCATCCGCACATCGAGCACCGCCACGTCCGGCCGGTGCTCGAGCAGTGCCGGAAGGACCTCGGGGCCGGAGCCGGCGACGGCCGCCACCTCGTGCCCGGCCGACGTCAGCAACAGGACCAGGCCCTCCCTCAGCAGGGCGTTGTCCTCGGCCAGGACGACTCTCATAACCGGCTCGACTCCCCTCACAGCGCCTTGATGGCCTCGGCGGTCGCCCGCGCCAGCGCGCCCAGGTACCCCTTGGGCAGCTTCGGGCTGCGGATCACCACCGAACGCCAGTAAAGCGGACCGGAGATCAGATCGAGTGCCAGCTCCTGATTCAGCCCCTCGCGGATCTCGCCGCGCTCGGCCGCCGCCGCCACGATCTTCAGGGCGACGCCCTCCTGACCCTCCTTCAGCACCTTCTGCAGGGCCTCGGCGATCTCGGGGTTGCGGGCCGCCTCGGCCTGCAGGTCCGGGATGATCTGCGAGGCCACCGGGTGCCGCAGCGCCCGCGAGGTCACCTCGTAGAGCATCCGCAGATCACCCTCCAGGCTGCCCGTCTCCGGGGCCGGCAGCCCCTGCACGGCGATCACCGAGACGATGTCGAGGACGAGGTGCAGCTTGGAGCGCCAGCGCCGGTACACCGCCGTCTTGCCCACGCCGGCCCGACGGGCGATGCCCTCGATGGACATCCGGGCGTAGCCGACGGTCGCGAGCTCCTCGAACACGGCGGCCCGGATGGCCTCCGTCACATCCTCGCGGAGCACGGCCGCACCCGCGGGCGCCCGGCGGCGCGGGCGCACCTGGGGTCCATCGGCGTTCGTCGCGTTCGTCGTCATGCCGACCAGCATAGGGCGTTACGACGAAACGGTTGCGTTCCGGCGTCAACTCGGCCTACTCTCACGTTGCGACGATACGGTCCCGTCCCGACGTAAGAAAACGTAAAGAAAAGCGTAAGGAAAACGTCGGGAGCACGGGGCGCCGGACGCCCGCACCCCCTCCCCCCCGAGTGAAAGCAGCGGATGTGAGTCAGGTCCTCCACACACCGCCCCGGACGACGGCCGCCGTGCCCGACGGCGACCTCGCGGCCCTCGCCGCCCGTCACGGCCTCACGGTCAGCGGCGCCCGCCCCTCCCTGCCGGAGTACATCGGCCAGCTCTGGGCGCGCCGCCACTTCATCACCGCCTTCGCCACCGCCAAGCTCACCACGACGTACAGCCAGGCGAAGCTGGGCCAGGTCTGGCAGGTGATGACCCCCCTGCTGAACGCGGCGGTCTACTACTTCATCTTCGGCGTCCTGCTGGACACCAAGCGAGGCGTGGCGGACTTCATCCCGTTCCTGGTCACGGGCGTGTTCGTGTGGACCTTCACGCAGACCTCGATCATGACGGGCACCCGGGCCATCTCCGGCAACATCGGCCTGGTCCGGGCCCTGCACTTCCCGCGGGCCGCGCTGCCGATCTCGTTCTGTCTGCAGCAACTGCAGCAACTGCTGTTCTCGATGGCCGCCCTGGTGTTCATCCTGCTCGCCGTCGGCGTGCCGCCGGCCCCCTCCTGGATCCTCGTGATCCCGGCGCTGACGCTACAGTTCGTCTTCAACGCGGGCGTCTCGATGATCATGGCCCGGCTGGGCGCCAAGACGCCGGACGTCGCCCAGTTGATGCCGTTCCTCCTGCGCACCTGGATGTACATCTCGGGAGTGATGTGGAGCATCGACAACCTGATCGACAAGCACGCCGGCATGCCGCCCTGGGTCGCCGACCTGCTGAGGGCCAACCCCGCCGCCGTCTACATCGACCTGATGCGCTTCGCCCTGATCGACACGTTCCACGCGAGCCAGCTGCCACCCCACGTGTGGCTGGTCGCGACCGGCTGGGCGGTGCTCGCCGGCGTCGGCGGGTTCATCTACTTCTGGAAGGCTGAGGAGACGTACGGCCGTGGCTGACAACGCAAACCGCACCGCCCCGCAGGACATCGCCGACATCACCGCCGAGCGTGCCCCCACCGTCATCGCCGACAGCGTCGACATCGTCTACCGCGTCAACGGCACCGTCGGCGGCAAGGGCAGCGCGACCGCCGCCCTCAACCGGATCGTGCGCCGCAAGCAGGCCGACAAGGTGTCCGGCGTCCGCACCGTGCACGCCGTCAAGAACGTCTCCTTCGTCGCCTACAAGGGCGAGGCGATCGGCCTGATCGGCACCAACGGCTCCGGCAAGTCGACCCTGCTCAAGGCGATCGCCGGGCTGCTCCCGGTGGAGCGCGGCAGGATCTACACCGACGGGCAGCCCTCCCTCCTCGGCGTCAACGCCGCCCTGATGAGCGACCTGACGGGCGAGCGCAACGTCTACCTCGGCGGTCTGGCCATGGGCATGACCCGGGAGCAGATCAAGGAGCGCTACCAGGAGATCGTCGACTTCTCCGGCATCAACGAGAAGGGCGACTTCATCTCCCTGCCGATGCGCACGTATTCCTCCGGCATGGGCTCCCGGCTGCGCTTCTCCATCGCCGCCGCCAAGGACCACGACGTCCTGCTCATCGACGAGGCCCTGGCCACCGGCGACGCCAAGTTCCGCAACCGCTCCGCGGAGCGCATCCGTCAGATGCGCGAGCACGCGGGCACGGTGTTCCTCGTCAGCCACAGCAACAGCTCGATCCTCGACACCTGCGAGCGGGCGCTGTGGCTGGAGCGCGGCGAACTGATGATGGACGGGACCGCGCAAGAGGTCATCAAGGCGTACGAGGCCTTCACCGACCCCAAGGCCAAGAAGAAGCCGGCGCCCGCGGCCAAGTAGCCCGGACGGACCGACCTGGTCGACGTCGACGTCGACGGCTCGACACGCGAGAAGGGCGCCCCCCGACGGATCGGGGGGCGCCCTTCTGCTGTCAGCGGTCAGGCCCGGGCCTACGCGTGACGGCCTACGAGTGCGACCGCAGCAGCGTGCGCATCGTCCGCATGGCCACCGACAGGTTGGCCAGGTCGAACGTCTCCGAGCCCTGGATCTCGTCCAGCGTGGCCCGCGCGCGGCCCAGGATCGCCGCGTTCTTCTCCTCCCACGCCTTGAAGCGCTGCTCGGGCGTCGAGCTGCCGTTGCCGACGGCCAGGACGTCCGCGGCCACCGCCGAGTGCGCCGCGTACAGGTCCTCGCGGATGGAGGCGCGGGCCATGGACTGCCAGCGGTCCGCCCGCGGCAGCTCGATGATGCGGTCCATCAGCTGGGTGATGTGCAGCCGGTCGGCGAGGTCGTAGTAGACGTCGGCGACCTCCAGCGGGTCACGGCCCATACGGTCGGCCACCGAGACGATGTCCAGCGCCGGGAACGCCGAGGAGAACCCGGCCACCCGGGTGGCCAGCTCGTCCGGGACCCCGGCGGCGGTCAGCTCGTCGTAGATCCGCTGCCACCACTCCAGGTCCGCGCCGCGCAGCAGCTTCGTCAGCTGCGACCACACCTGCTCGACGCGCTCGGCGAAGAAGTCGACCGTCTCGGCGAGCTGCAACGGCTGCGGCCGGTTGTTCAGCAGCCAGCGCGTACCGCGTTCGACGAGCCGCCGCGAGTGCAGCCGGATCCGGGTCTGGACGGCGGCCTCGACCCGGTTGTCCAGGCCTTCCACCCCGTCCCACACCGGGCCCGCGCGGAAGATCGCCCGGGCCGCGGTCTGGGCCCGCACGATCTCCTCCAGCGACGCGCCGGTCTCCTCGCGCAGCCGGTGCAGATACGTCGTGCCGCCCGTGTTGACCGTGTCGTTGACCAGCACGGTCGTGGTGATCTCGCGGCGCAGCGGGTGGCTGTCGATGCCCTCGGGGAACCGCTCGCGCAGCGCCGTCGGGAAGTACGCGTGCAGCAGGCTGCGCAGGTAGTCGTCGTCGGGCAGCGAGGTGGCCAGCAGCTCGTCCGACACCGTGATCTTCGTGTAGGCGAGCAGGACGGCCGTCTCCGGGCTGGTCAGGCCCTGGCCGGAGCCGAGACGCTCACGGATCTGCCGGTCGGTGGGCAGGAACTCCAGCGCCCGGTCCAGATGGCCCGCCCGCACCAGGTGACGCATGAAGCGCTGCTGGGCGTGGAGCATGTCCTTGGACTGGGCGAGCGCGTTCGCGATCGCCGTGTTCTGCGCGTAGTTGTTGCGCAGGACGAGCGCGCCCACCTCGTCGGTCATCTCCGCGAGCAGCTTGTTGCGCTGCTTGACGGTCATGTCGCCCTCGGCGACCAGCCCGTTGAGCAGGATCTTGATGTTCACCTCGTGGTCGGAGGTGTCCACGCCCGCGCTGTTGTCGATGGCGTCCGAGTTGATCCCGCCGCCGCGCAGCGCGAACTCGATCCGGCCGAGCTGGGTCAGGCCCAGGTTGCCGCCCTCGCCGACGACCTTGACGCGCAGGTCGGCGCCGTCCACCCGGATCGGGTCGTTGGCCTTGTCGCCGACGTCGGCGTTCGACTCCGTGCCGGACTTCACGTACGTGCCGATGCCGCCGTTCCACAGCAGGTCCACCGGCGCCCGCAGGATCGCCTTCATCAGGTCGGCCGGGGTCAGCTTGGCGACGCCCGGCTCGATGCCGAGGGCCTCCCGGATGTGCCCGTTGACCGGGATCGACTTCGCCGTGCGCGGGAAGACGCCGCCGCCCGCCGACAGCAGGCCGGTGTCGTAGTCGGCCCAGCTGGAGCGGGGCAGCTCGAACAGCCGGCGGCGCTCGGCGTAGGAGGTCGCCGCGTCCGGGGTCGGGTCGAGGAAGATGTGCCGGTGGTCGAAGGCGGCGACCAGACGGATGTGCTCGGAGAGCAGCATGCCGTTGCCGAACACGTCACCGGACATGTCGCCGATGCCGACGACCGTGAAGTCCTCGGCCTGCGTGTTCACGCCCAGCTCCTGGAAGTGCCGCTTCACGGACTCCCAGGCGCCGCGGGCGGTGATGCCCATGCCCTTGTGGTCGTAGCCGGCCGAGCCGCCGGAGGCGAAGGCGTCCCCGAGCCAGAAGTTGTACGACTCGGCGACCTGGTTGGCGATGTCGGAGAACGTCGCCGTGCCCTTGTCGGCCGCGACCACCAGGTAGGTGTCGTCCTCGTCGTGCCGCACGACGTCGGCCGGCGGCACGACCTCCCCGCCGACCATGTTGTCGGTGATGTCGAGCAGCGCCGAGATGAACGTCTTGTAGCTGGCGATGCCCTCGGCCAGCCACGCGTCACGGTCCTCGGCCGGGTCGGGCAGCTGCTTGGCGACGAAGCCGCCCTTCGCGCCGACCGGCACGATGACGGTGTTCTTCACCATCTGCGCCTTGACCAGACCGAGGACCTCGGTCCGGAAGTCCTCCCGCCGGTCCGACCAGCGCAAGCCCCCGCGCGCGACCTTCCCGAAGCGCAGGTGCACGCCCTCCACCTGCGGCGAGTACACCCAGATCTCGAATGCGGGCCGGGGCGCCGGCAGGTCCGGGATGGCCTGCGGGTCGAACTTCATGGACACGTAGTCGTGCGGCAGGCCGCCCGCGCGCTCCTGGAAGAAGTTCGTGCGCAGCGTCGCCTTGATGACCGTCAGGAACGACCGCAGGATGCGGTCCTCGTCGAGCGAGGCCACCTGGTCGAGCGCGGCGTCGAGCTCCTCCAGCAGGGCGTCGACGATCTCGTGCCCGGCGCGCTGCCGGTCCGGCGACATCCGCGCCTCGAACAGCGACACCAGCAGCCGTGTCGTGTGCACGTTCGTCCGGAGGGTGTCCTCCATGTAGTCCTGGCTGAAGGTGGACCCGGCCTGCCGCAGGTACTTGGCGTACGCGCGCAGCACCATCGCCTGCCGCCAGTGCAGCCCGGCGCCCAGCACCAGCGCGTTGAACCCGTCGTTCTCCGCCTTGCCGGTCCAGGTCGCGGAGAACGCCTCCTGGAACCGCTCGCGCCCGTCGTCGCCGAGGAAGTCGCCGCCGGGACCGGCCAGCGACTTGGGGATGCGCAGACCGAAGTCGTAGATCCAGGAGTTGCTGCGGTCCGCGCAGCGCAGCTCGTAGGGCCGCTCGTCGATCACCTCGACGCCGAGGCGGCTCAGCACCGGCAGCACCGCCGACAGGGAGATCGCCTCGCCCTTGCGGTAGATCTTGAAACGGCGCTCGTCGGGCGCGGCGCCCACCGGCTCGTACAGGCTGAGCGAGAAGTTCCGCTCCCCGGTGAGCCGCTCCAGATGGACCAGGTCGGCGACCGCCGCGCGCGGGGTATGGTCGGCCTTGTAGCCCTCGGGGAAGGCGTTGTTGTAGCGCCGCAGCAGCTCGGCGGCCCGCTCCTCGCCGCACTCGGCGTTCATCGCCTCGCCGAAGGCGTCGGCCCAGGACCGGGCGGCCTCGACGAGCCTCGCCTCGATGCGGTCCTTGTCGGCGTCGGACAGCTCGGGCAGCTCGGTGCCCTGCGGGACCCGGACGACGAAGTGCAGCCGGGACAGGATCGACTCGGTGTTCCAGGCACTGAAGTCGACGCTGGTCCCGCCCAGCTCCTCCTTCAGGATGTCGATGATCCGCAGCCGCACCCCGGTCGTGTACCGGTCGCGAGGCAGGTAGACGAGCGCGGAGTAGTAGCGCCCGTACTCGTCCTGCCGCAGATAGAGCCGCAGCCGCCGCCGCTCCTGCAGGTACAGCACGGAGGTGACGATGGCCCGCAGCTCGTCCACCGGGGTCTGGAACAGCTCGTCGCGCGGGTAGGTCTCCATGATCTGGAGCAGATCGCGCCCGTCGTGGCTGTTGGGCGAGAAGCCGGCGCCCTTCAGCACGGCCTGGACCTTGCGCCGCACGACCGGCACCCGCACCACGGACTCGGTGTAGGCAGCGGAGGAGAACAGCCCGAGGAAGCGGCGCTCGCCGACGACGTTCCCGTCGGCGTCGAACTTCTTCACCCCGACGTAGTCGAGGTAGGACGGCCGGTGCACGGTGGCCCGGCTGTTGGCCTTGGTCAGCACCAGCAGCTTGTGCTCGCGCGCCTTGGCCCGCGCATCGGCCGGGAGCCGCTCGAAGGACGGGCTGACGGGGTGACCGTCCCCCTCGGAGTGGTGCGGGTCGGACCGCAGGATGCCGAGCCCGGTCCCGGGGACGGCGGCGAGGCAGTCGTCGCCCCGCAGCTCGTACTCGCGGTAGCCGAGGAAGGTGAAGTGATCGGCGGCCAGCCAGCGCAGCAGCTCACCGGCCTCGTCGATGTCGGGCCGCGCCAGATCGCCGGGCGCGGGCTCCTCCTGGAGGTGATCGGCGACCCGCAGCGCGGTGTCCCGCATCTTCTCCCAGTCCTCGACGGCCTCCCGGACGTCGGAGAGCACGCGCAGCAGGTCGTTGGTGATCTGCTTGAGGTCGGCGCGGTCGGTCTCCCGGTCGATCTCGACATGGATCCAGGACTCGACATGCCCGTCGTGCGGCAGCTCCGCGTTGGCGGGCGGAACACTGAGCACCTCGACGAGCTTGCCGGTCACATCGCGCCGCACGACGACCTGCGGATGGATGACGAGGTGGATCCCCCGCCCCTGCCGGGTCAGCTCGTTGGTGACGGAGTCGACGAGGAACGGCATGTCGTCGGTGACGACCTCGACGACGGAATGGCTGTTGGTCCACCCGTTCTCTTCGACGGTGGGCGTGTGGACCCGGACATTGGCGGTGCCCTGCGGCCGGTTCTCGGCGAGCCGGTAGTGCGAAAGCGCTGCTCCGAAGACGTCGACCGGGTCGCGGTCGCTCAGGTCCTCCTGGGCGGTGTGCAGGTAGTAGCGCTGGAGGAACGCGAGGAGGGCGTCATGATCCGGGGTGCCCTGGGTGCCCGGGGTGCCCGAAGTACCTGGAGTGCCTGGCGTGCCCTCGCCCGTCGTCCCAGTCGGTAGGTGCCCCCCGACCGGACTGTTCTCAGCGACCCGGGCCGCCCTCTCGAGCAGCTCGGCCTTGGCTTCGTCCAGCTTGGTCTGCATTGTCCTCTGACTCCTGTCGCGCGCCGTTGCGTGACGTAGAAGGAAGTACGGTCTCTTCCCCTGCGGCTCGACCGCCACGGCCCGGGGTCTCCGGTCTGCTCCGACGCTATGCCGCAAGGTGAGATGAGCGGGGGCTTATCAGCCATTCTCGACACCACCAGGAGGTGTGACGCTGCTCTCCGCGTCGCTCTCTTCCCGGGGGTGTACGGCGTCCTGGGGCCCCTTGCGCCCCGGCCCCGCCCGCGCCGACCAGCGTCCGCCGCCCGGCCGCGGAGATGGTCCGCAAGCACCGGGCGCAGGGCAGAGGCGACAACGCCCCCGCGAGATATCGCGCTGATCACGCCACTAAGGCTATCTCCCCGTACGGCCCCGCCGTCATGAGCCGTATGTGTACAAAACATGGCCACAAAGTTTGACGTTCTGCACAGGAGCGGGACGGGTGGGGTGGGTGACGCGCGGGGGGGGTTCCGGGGGCGGCGGGGGCGGCGGGGGCGGCGGGGGCGGCGGGGGCGAGAAAAGTCGACGCCGACCTCCCACCGCGGGACGCTGAAAGAGCGCTCCCTCTTGGCAACCGCACCCCCAAGAGGCACGTTGCAGACGACAGCGCCCGCCCGAGAGGAGCCGCCCGCCATGCCCACGAAGATCCTCATCGTCACCGGCGACGCAGCGGAGTCCCTGGAAGTCCTCTACCCCTACCAACGCCTCCAGGAGGAGGGCTACGAGGTCCACATCGCCGCCCCCACCCGCAAAAAGCTTCAGTTCGTCGTCCACGACTTCGAACCCGGCTTCGACACCTACACCGAGAAGCCCGGCTACACCTGGCCCGCCGACCTCGCCTTCTCCGAGGTCGACCCCGGTCAGTACGCCGCGATCGTCATCCCCGGCGGCCGCGCCCCCGAGTACCTCCGCAACGACCCCGAACTCCGCAAGATCCTCAAGTCGTTCTTCGACGCCGACAAGCCCGTCGCCCAGATCTGCCACGGCCCCCTGCTGACCGCGGCCGCCGACGCCCTCCGCGGCCGACGCGTCACCGCGTACCCGGCGCTGGAGCTCGACATGCAGTCGGCCGGCGCCACCTTCCAGGACGCCGAGGCAGTCGTCGACGGAACTCTCGTCTCCGCCCGCGCCTGGCCCGACCACTCCGCCTGGATGCGCGAGTTCCTGACCGTGCTCCGCGCAAAGGCGCCGGCGACCTGACCCGCACGCCCGCACTCGACCCGCAGCCCAAGTCCCACCGACAGGTGCGGCGCCCTCAGGACGCCGCACCACACCGACCCGCACCAAGAGCCTGAGAAGCCCGGGAAACCCGAGCGAGCCCAGAAAAACCCGAGCGAGCAGGACCGGAGCCGACCGGACCAGACCAGACCGACCGGACCCGACCGACGGAGTCCTACGCCGCGGCCAACCGCCCCGCGACCTCGACCGCCTCCCCCAGCGTGTCCACCACCGGCACCCCCACCCCCTCCAGGCTGGCCCGACTGTGCGACCCGCCGGTGTACAACACGGCCCGCGCCCCCACGTGCAGCGCGGCGACCGCGTCGTCCGCCGCGTCCCCGATCACCACCGTGCGCTCCGGCTCGACCTCGTTCAGCGCCCGCAGGTGCCGCACCATGTGCTCGGCCTTGCTGCCCCCGGAGGGCCCGGTCCGCCCGTCGACCCGGACGAAGTGCGGCTCGATCCCGAACCCGCGGACCAGCGGCACAAGTTCCTCATGCACGTACATGCTCAGCAGGGACTGGCTGTGCCCCGCCGACCGCCACCCCGCGAGCAGTTCCACCGCGCCCTCGGTGAGCCCGCACCGCACCCGGTGCTGCGCGTAGTACCGGTGGAAGATCTCGTCCATGACCTCCCACTCGGCGTCCGTCGGCAGCCGCCCCATCAGCCGCTCGTAGAACTTCGGCACCGGCACGCAGTACAGCGCCCGGTACCGCTCCAGTGTGAGCGGCTCCAGCCCCAGCTCGGCGAATGCCGCGTTCGTCGCCCCGATGATCGCGTCGTTGTCGTTGAGCAGCGTCCCGTTCCAGTCCCAGACGATGTGCGCCGCTTCGTGCTTCCCCATGCCTGCAAACGTACCCGCCGCCACTGACAATCAAGTGAGCGAGCTCGACGCGCACTCAGCACAGGCCCGGCGCAAGCTGGACGCAAGCTGGACGCGAGCCCGACGCGAGCTCAGTCCCCCGAACCCACCAGGCCCGCAATCTCCTGGGTGGCGAACCACAGCAGCTCGTGGTCCTCGGCCCCGTCCACGACGACCTGCGCGTCGTCGTCCCCGCCGTCCGCCGCCGCGACCGCCTGCGCGGCCGCGCGCACGTCCGCCGCGACCTCCGCCTCGCCGGCGTCGACGTGCACCGCCGCCGCCTTGGCCAGCGTCACGACGCCGCTCACCCGCACCTCGCCCAGCGCCGCCGGATCCAGCCCGCGGTCGGGGTCCACGGCGGCCGCGCGGTCGGGTACGTCCACGGCGACCACGACCCGCCGCCGAGGGGCGCCCGGGTCCGCCGCCAGCAGTCGCAGCGAGGCGAGCGCGGCCCTGCCGAGCGCCGCGTACTCCAGCTCCTCCAGGTCCTCGGAGAGGTACCACTCGCGCAACGCGGGCGTGACGGCGTACGCGACGAGCGGCCCGGACCCCAGCTCACCCGTCTTGTGCGCCTCGGCGAGACCGGGGAGGGTCAGGGGGACGTAGACACGCATGGGTGGCCGCTCTCTTCGTGGTCGCAAGGCTCGGACTCGGCACCCCCGGGAGGGCGGTTCCGCACCTCCCTGAGGGCCTTCAGGATACGTGCGGACGTCCCCTTTCGAGTCCCTGCCCACACCCCCGCAGACGTCAACCTCGCACCCCGGAACTCACCCGGCCGACCCCGGCAGCCCCGGGCTTTCCGCACCCCGGACCGCCCCTGATAGGTGAACCTTCCAGACCCCCACCACAGGCGCACCGCCCGCTTGCCGCCATGGTCGGCGACCCCGTACAAGATCCGCAACGGCAAAGTTACCGACCGGTAGAAGCCGAAGCCGCCCACGAACGGGGACCCCCATGAACAAGGTCATGACCAGGACGCAGGCCCACCCCGGCACCCGCCCGCCCGGCCGCCGCGACACCCGCCGCCCCGCAGGCGCCCCACCCCGCAACACCAACAACGCCACCCCGCGCACGCCCCCGAACGGCGGCCGCCCACCCGGCACCGCCTCCCCCACCCGCGCCCGCCCCGTCGACAACCGCCCCACGACCCCCCAGCCCCTCGCCCACGCCCCCACCGTCCCCGCACAGACCCCCCGCCGCCCCCTCACCCAGCCCCGCCCCACCGACCTCTTCGCCGACCGCCTCCTGGCGGTCCTGACCGGCCAACGCCCCGTCCACTTCATGCTCCGGCACACCCTCGGCCGCGCCTACGACGACCTGGCACACCTCGCCGAACGCGGCCCGCTGCGCGCCACCGCCCACAGCGCCCGCCCCGTCGTCCGCGACATCGGCTACTACGTCCCCCGGCCCGGCGCCATCGAGGCCTTCGCCCGCATCGGCGCCGGCGACCGCCTCCGGGCGATGGCCTTCCGCCTGGAACTCGGCACGGACCGCCGCTGGCGCTGCACCGCAGTCGAACTCGACGGCCCCCGCAGGCCCCACACCCAGGACGACTGAGGCAGCCACCACAGCCACCGCCACCTGGCACGCAAAAGGCCGGGCCACCCGAAGGTGACCCGGCCCCTCGACCCTCAAGCCGCTACACGGCCCACAGCCCCACGGTCCACAGCGCCGCAGGCAACCGCGACCACGACGGCGACCGCAACCGCGATGCCGCTACTTCTTACGACGCCGCCCGGCCTTCGCCTGCTTGCGGCGCTCCGCGCGCGTGAGACCGTCGGCCTCCGAGCGGACGGGCTCGTCGTCGTCACTCTCGAAGTCGCCCTCGATCGTGCCGCCCTCCCCGTCCACCGTCGGCGCCGAGAAGTGCAGCTGACGGCGCTGCGGAGCATCCAGCCCCTTCGCACGGATCTCCGGACGCGAACCCGCCTGCGCCGGCACCACGTCCTGCTTCTCCATGTCGACCGGCTCGCGGTCCTCGACCTCGACCTCCTCGACCTGCTGCTCGACCTGGACCTCCAGGTTGAACAGGTAGCCGACGGACTCCTCCTTGATGCCGTCCATCATCGCGGAGAACATGTCGAAGCCCTCGCGCTGGTACTCGACCAGCGGGTCCTTCTGCGCCATCGCACGCAGGCCGATGCCCTCCTGGAGATAGTCCATCTCGTAGAGGTGCTCACGCCACTTGCGGTCCAGCACCGACAGCACGACCCGGCGCTCCAGCTCACGCATGATCTCGGAGCCGAGGTGCGACTCCCGCGACTCGTACTGCTCGCGGATGTCGTCCTTGATGGACTCGGAGATGAACTCGGCGGTCAGACCGGCCCGGTCACCGGCCGCCTCCTCCAGCTCCTCGACCGTGACCTTCACCGGGTAGAGCTGCTTGAACGCGCCCCACAGCCGATCCAGGTCCCAGTCCTCCGGGAAGCCCTCGGCGGTCTCCGCACCGACATACGCGTCGATCGTGTCGTCCATGAAGTGCTGGATCTGCTCCTGCAGGTCCTCACCCTCCAGGACCCGGCGCCGCTCACCGTAGATGACCTCACGCTGACGGTTGAGCACCTCGTCGTACTTCAGGACGTTCTTACGCGTCTCGAAGTTCTGCTGCTCCACCTGCGACTGCGCCGACGCGATCGCGCGCGTGACCATCTTGTTCTCGATCGGCACATCGTCCGGCACGTTCGCCATCGACATCACGCGCTCGACCATCTGCGCCTTGAACAGCCGCATCAGGTCGTCGCCCAGCGACAGGTAGAAACGGGACTCGCCCGGGTCGCCCTGACGGCCGGAACGACCGCGCAGCTGGTTGTCGATACGACGCGACTCGTGCCGCTCGGTACCGAGGACATAGAGCCCGCCGAGGTCCTTGACCTCCTCGAACTCCGCCTTGACGGCCTTCTCGGCCTTCTCCAGGGCGGCGGGCAGCGCAGCGGCCCACTCCTCGATGTGCTCCTCGGGGTCGAGGCCGCGCTGCCGCAGCTCCGCCTCCGCGAGGTCGTCGGGATTGCCGCCGAGCTTGATGTCCGTACCACGACCGGCCATGTTGGTCGCGACCGTCACAGCGCCCTTGCGGCCGGCCTGGGCGACGATCGTCGCCTCACGGTCGTGCTGCTTCGCGTTCAGCACCTCGTGCTGGATGCCCCGCTTGGAGAGCTGCTGCGACAGGTACTCGGACTTCTCGACCGACGTCGTGCCGACGAGGATCGGCTGACCCTTCTCGTGCTTCTCGGCGATGTCGTCGACGACCGCCTCGAACTTCGCGACCTCGGTGCGGTAGATCAGGTCCGACTGGTCCTTGCGGATCATCGCCCGGTTCGTGGGGATCGGGACCACGCCGAGCTTGTAGATCTGGTGGAACTCGGCGGCCTCGGTCATCGCCGTACCGGTCATGCCCGAGAGCTTGCCGTAGAGGCGGAAGAAGTTCTGCAGGGTGATCGTGGCGAGCGTCTGGTTCTCGTCCTTGATGTCCACCCCTTCCTTCGCCTCGATCGCCTGGTGCATGCCCTCGTTGTAGCGGCGGCCCGCGAGGATACGACCCGTGTGCTCGTCGACGATCATGACCTCGCCGTCGATGACGACGTAGTCCTTGTCCTTCTTGAACAACTCCTTCGCCTTGATGGCGTTGTTCAGGTAACCGACGAGCGGCGTGTTCACCGACTCGTAGAGGTTGTCGATCCCCAGCCAGTCCTCGACCTTGGAGACACCGGCCTCATGGATGGCGACCGTGCGCTTCTTCTCGTCGACGTCGTAGTCGCCCGTCTCCTCAAGACCCTTGAGGGGGTTGCCCACCTCGCCCTTCTTGAGGCGCGTGACCAGCTTGGCGAAGTCGCCGTACCACTTGGTGGCCTGGTCCGCCGGGCCGGAGATGATCAGCGGCGTACGGGCCTCGTCCACCAGGATCGAGTCGACCTCGTCGACGATGGCGAAGTTGTGGCCGCGCTGGACCAGCTCGTCCTGCGCCCACGCCATGTTGTCGCGCAGGTAGTCGAAGCCGAACTCGTTGTTCGTGCCGTACGTGATGTCGCACAGGTACTGCTCGCGACGCTGGGCCGGCGTCATGTTGGCCAGGATGCAGCCGACTTCCAGACCCAGGAACTTGTGGACGCGACCCATCATCTCGGAGTCGCGCTCGGCCAGATAGTCGTTGACGGTGATCAGGTGCACACCATCGCCGGACAGAGCGTTGAGATACGCCGGCAGCGTGCCGACGAGCGTCTTGCCCTCACCGGTCTTCATCTCGGCCACATAGCCGAGGTGCAGAGCGGCGCCGCCCATCATCTGGACGTCGTAGTGGCGCTGTCCGAGGACGCGCTTGGCGGCCTCGCGCACGGTGGCGAAGGCCTCGGGAAGCAGGTCGTCCAGACTCTCACCGTCGGCGTACCGCTGCTTGTACTCATCGGTGAGGGCCCGCAGCTCGGCGTCGGAGAGGTCGACGAAGTCCTCTTCGATGGAGTTGACCTGGTCCGCGATGCGGTGCAGCTTGCGCAGGATCTTGCCTTCGCCTGCACGCATGATCTTCGAGAGGACGGACACGGGGGTTGGTCTCCTTGCCGGTCGGGCCTGGGACGGTCGATTTCCATGTGACTTAACTGAGCAACGGCCATCGTATGCGAGGACCCCACCACGCCGGGAGGCCTGCCGTGACGAGGACCGCACACTGCTGCGCACCTGCTCCAAAAATCTCTTCAAAGGGGACAACGGCCGGGCCCCGCCGATGGTGCCGACCCCGCCGGACGAATTGCGCGAATTGTGATCACACGCTCACGCACCGCAAAACCATGGTGCCCACCCGACACCCGAAGCAGAATCGGCCGATGGAGCCCGAGCCCGTCACCCTCACCACCGCACGCCTCGTCCTGCGCCCCCTCGGCCCCCAGGACACCGACGCCGTGTACACCGCCGCCCAGGACCCCGACATCCAGCGCTGGACCACGATCCCCTCCCCCTACCTCCCCGAACACGCCCAGAACTTCACCGAACTGCTCGCCCCGGAGGGCTGGGCGACCGGCTCGATGTTCACCTTCGGCGTCTTCCTCCCCGGCGGAAGCCTCACCGGCCTCCTCAGCCTCACCATGCGCTCCCCGGGCACCGCCGAGGTCGGCTTCTGGACCGCCAAGGAACACCGAGGCCACGGCTACACCACCGAGGCCACCCGCACCGCCTCCCGCTGGGCCTTCACCACCCTGCGCGTCGACCGCGTCGAATGGCGGGCGGAAATCGGCAACACGGCCTCCCGCGCGGTCGCCGAGAACGCCGGCTTCACCCTCGAAGGCACCCTGCGCTCGGCCATCAACAACAAAGGCGTACGAAGAGACTGCTGGCTGGCCTCCCTGCTCCCCTCGGACCTGGGACTCCCCTCGACGGCGCCCTACCTGCCGTCCCCCACCGGTCCCTGAGACCCGCCTCCACCGACCCCACCCCACAGACTCCCAGCTCAACCCGCATTGTCAGACCCACCCCCTATCGTGCGAGCCATGACGACCCCGCGCCCCGCCACCGAGCTCTCCGCAGACGAAGCCCGCCGCATCGCCCTACGAGCGCAGGGCTTCCTCGGCACGCCCGACCGCAAAGCCGGCGTCCGCGGCGTCCTCCGCCACCTCGGCGCCGTCCAGCTCGACACCATCTCCGTCCTCGCCCGCTCCCACGAGCTGATCCCCTACGCCCGCCTGGGAGCCGTCGGCCGCAAGACCGTCGAGAACTCCTACTGGCAGGACACGCACGCCTTCGAGTACTGGTCGCACGCCGCGTGCATCCTCCCCATCGAGGAATGGCCCCACTTCGCCTTCCGCCGCCGCGCCTACCGCAACCGCCCGCACTGGAACCACTCCCTCCCCGAAGGCACCTACGACCAGGTCGTCAAACAGCTCCGCGCCGAAGGCCCCCTCACCGCCACCGACCTGGGCGGAGCGAAGAAGACCAGCGAGTGGTGGGACTGGTCCGGCACCAAGGTCGCCGTGGAACGCGCGCTGATGCACGGCGAGGTCGTCTGCGTCGAGCGCCGCGGCTGGAAGCGCGTCTACGACCTCGCCGAACGCGCCGTACCCGCCGCCCTGCTGCACGACGAGCTGGACGACACCGAGTGCCTGCGCCGCCTCGTCCGCCTCGCCGGCCAGTCCCTCGGCGTGGGCACGCGCGCGGACATCGCCGACTACCACCGCCTCAAGGGCGAACAGGTCGACGCTGTGATCGCCGACTCGGGCCTGGTCCCCGTCACGGTCGAAGGCTGGGGCAAGCCCGCCTGGGCCGACCCCACGGCCCTGGAGACGCCCCCGCGCGGCCGCCACCGCACCACGCTCCTGTCCCCCTTCGACTCCCTGGTCTGGGAACGAGCACGCACCGAGCGGATCTTCGGCTTCACCCACCGCCTGGAGGCCTACGTCCCCAAGCCGAAGCGGGTGTACGGCTACTTCGCGATGCCGGTCCTGGCCGGCGGACGGCTCGTCGGCCGCGTGGACCCGGCCCGCGAGGGCCGCACCCTCGTCGCCAGGCAGGTCACCCTGGACGGCCCCAAGGCCGTCCCGGCAGTAGCGCAGGCCCTCATCGAGGCCGCGACCTGGGTGGACTGCACAGACGTACGCGTGGAGCGCGTGGACGCCCCCGACCTGCGCGAGCCCCTCACCAGAGAACTGGCCCGCGCACTGGCCTGACCAGGCCCGCCGGAGCAGGTCACTGGATCTCGAGGATCTTCTCCCGCATCGCGTACACCACCGCCTCCATCCTGGAGTGCAGCTGCAGCTTCTCCAGGATGTTGCGCACATGGTTCTTCACGGTGTTCTCGGAGATGAACAACTCCTTCGCGATGTCACGGTTGTTCATCCCCGTGGCCACCAGCTTGAGCACCTCCAGCTCCCGGTCCGTCAGCCGCGGCGCGGGCACGAGCCGACGCTCGTCCGTCCGCTGGATCATCGACTTGAACTCGGTGAGCAGCTTCGACGCCATGGAAGGGCTGATCTGCGACTGCCCGTCGGCCACCGCACGGATCGCCGTGGCGACCTCGTCCGTGGAGATCTCCTTGAGGAGATAACCGGTCGCACCCGCCTTGATCGCCTCGTAGAGGTCGGCCTCCTCATCGCTGATCGTCAGCATGATGATCTTCGCGCTGGGAGCCACCTCCTTGATGGAGGTGCACGCCTCGATACCGCCCCGCTTGGGCATCCGCACATCCATCAGCACGATGTCCGGCAGCAGGTCGGCCGCCTTGTCCACGGCCTCCGCGCCGTCCCCCGCCTCACCGACGACCTGGATGTCCTCCTCGGCCGCGAGCACGATCTCCAGTCCCCGGCGGAACAGGGCATGGTCGTCCACGACAAGGACTCTGATCGGCTCCTTGCGTGCAGTGCCCCCGTCCGGGCCCATGCCGACGACGCCGTCGCCGGCGCCCTCGTCCCGCATCGGTCCGAAGCTGTCCGCCATCGTTCCTCCCCCTGAAGGCTGTGGCCGTGGTTCTGAGCCATCGCCAACCCAAGGCAACGGCCCACCGGTTGAGCCGCCCTGCCATGATTCCATGCCCGACCGACAACGCGATGACAGAGCGATGTCCCAAGGGGTCGCACGAGGGTGCCCCTGGGGGCGCACATGCGCTTCCAGGGGCACACCGCTCAGCTGTCACCAGGGCAAGGTCTCAGCTGTCACCGGGCAGCGTCAGCCGCCCAGAGCGCCACCCGCCTCGGGTGCATGCGCCTGAGCCACCATCGGGTCGGTGTCGAGGTAGATCACGCCGTAGTCATAGGCGTGCCGCCGGTAGACGACGCTGGGCTGCTTCGTCTCGGAGTCGACGAACAGGTAGAAGTCATGTCCGACCAGTTCCATCTCGTAGAGGGCCTGGTCAAGGGTCATCGGGGCAGCCACGTGCGTCTTCTCGCGGACCACGAGGGGGCCGTCGCCCTGCACCTCGAGCGAGCCGATCTTCCTGGTCGGCACGCTGTCCGACTCACCGGCCGGGACGGGACGGCCGTTGCCGTTGAGCGTCGCCACGCCCGGAACGTGGTCGGGAACCTCTGCCGCGGAGAGCCTGCGGGCGCCGCGGCGCGTGTATCGCTTGTCGTGCTGCTTGCGCAGCTGGGCGTCCAGCTTCTCCGCCGCCAGGTCGAGTGCCGCGTACGGGTCGTTGGCCGCCGCCTCCGCCCGGATCACAGGGCCGCGGGACCGCAGAGTGATCTCCACTCGGTCACACCGGTCGGCCTGTCGGGGGTTGGGCTCCTTGGACACCTCGACGTCGAGGCTGATCACCTTGCCGTCGAGCTTCTGGATCTTCTCCAGGTTCAGCTTCTCGGCCACGTGCTTGCGGAACCGCTCGGGCACCTCGGTCTTGCGGCCCTTGACGACGATGTCCACGCAGAACTCCGTTCCCGGATCACTCCGCTTCGACGGCGGAGCGTCTCCCTTTTGCACCAGGCCCCGGTGAGCACCGGAACCTCTGACTCGGTGACTTCCACCTCCTCCTCCCCCATGGGCGAGATCTACACCCCAGGCGCTGCGGAAGATTACGAAAACCGCAGCACGGCATTCGGATATGAGAGGTGTGGCCTGCGGCTTTCCCTCACAACCGAACATATCTCGCCCGGACGGATGTCGTCACCCTCTACTGCCGCGTACCTCCATCCAGGTGAATTGGCCCTCTCATTACCTGCAACGACGCAAGTTCTCACTCAGTTCCGGTTTATTTCGAAAGACCCCGGCGACGCCGCGACCACGGCCGCGCAGAGCACGTCACCGCCACCGCCCACGCCCGCCGACACCCCGCTCACGCCTCCCTCACCTGCTCCGGACGGCTCCACCGCCCTGTCCGCACGGCCTGCTCCGACTTCTCCGTCATCTCTGTCTTCCCGAGTGACACCGTCGTACACAGCCGCTGCACCTCCACCCCACACCGCTCCCTCCTCCACCCACTCCCCACCTTCCACCCGTCCCACCCGTTCCGCTCGCCCAGCCCGCCCAACCCGCTGAGCCCGCGCCACCGCCGTCGCCGACCGCACCGCACGCGCCGCCTCCGCCAGCGAAGCACCCGTGGTGACCAGGTCGTCGACAAGCACCACCGGACCACCGCACAGCACCCGCGCGCCCCCGGGCACCACCCCCAGCGCGCCCACCAGGTTGTCCAGCCGCTGCCGGGAGTCGAGCCCCGCCTGATCGACCACGGCCCGCCGCTGCCGCAGCACCGCAGCCACCCGCGCCGGCACCCCGGCCCGCCGCAACTCACCGGCCGCCGCAAGCGCGATCCGCCGCGCCGGATCATGCCCACGCGCGCGTACGGCGGCGCGGGCGGACGGGACGGGGACGAGCAGTACGTATCCGGGGGGCTGGGGCCCCTCCCCCTCCCCCACCCCCACCCCCTCCCCCGCCTCCCTCACCCCCGCCCGCACAGCCCCCGCCAGCGCCGCGCCCAGCGGTCGCGTGAGCGCCAGCGCGCCGCGTTCCTTGTGGGCCAGCAGCACCGCCCGTACCTCGTCCGCGTACCGGGCCGCCGCGTGCACGGCGGGCAGCCCGGGCGGTTCGAGCACGGGCCGCACCCGGAACGGCACGGCCCCGCCCAGCGCCGCTCGGCACTGCGGGCAGAGCACCGTACGTGCACTTCCGCAGCCTCCGCACGCGGCGGGCAGCACCAGGCCGGCGAGTTCCTGCCACCACCTGCG
Organism: Streptomyces sp. NPDC002623; assembly: GCF_053592635.1. Lineage (NCBI taxonomy): Bacteria > Bacillati > Actinomycetota > Actinomycetes > Kitasatosporales > Streptomycetaceae > Streptomyces > Streptomyces sp. NPDC002623. The sequence continues at coordinate 411,293 of NZ_JBSFWB010000008.1, forward strand.
AACGCCTTCCACGTCGATCACTCTGCCAACGTCCGAAGCGGCCTGCCACCCCTGTGGAAAACCGTCGGGAACTCCGTCGGCGCCCTGTGGAAAACTCGCGCGAAGGCAGGCAGAAAGGTTCAGGCGGAAAGCAGTTCCAAAGGACTTCGCCCTGGAATGCCGGGAACAGCCGGAACAGCCGGGAGAGCCGGAACAGCCGGGAGAGAAAAGATCACCCCGGGTAAAACGCGGCCGACGCGGTCTCCTTCAACGTCCGCCAGCCGCTCCCGCCGGGCAGCCACAGCAGCCCGTCCTTGGAGGTCGCGAAGAGCGGGGTGTCGCTGTCCTCGGAAGCGGCGATGCTCGTGACCTCGGTGAGGCCGGGAAGCGTGCCCGCCTCGGGGATCGAGCCGTCGCACTGCACGTACTGCACCTGTTCCACGCCGCCGGACTCGCGCCCGACCACCACGAGCCGGCTGTCCCCGGCCCACGACATGGCGGTGACCTGTTCCAACTCCGGTGTCGCGGAGCGCAGTTCCTGGACCGACATGGACGGCGGCTCGCCGCTGCCCTGGCTGCGCTCGATCCGTCCGATGAGCAAGGACTGCTTGCCGCCCTTGTCGACGACGAGCGCGATGCGCACCCCGTCGGAGGCCACGCGCACGGCGTTGATACGGCCGTCCAGACCCGGAGTGAGCACCTCCAGCGGCTGGCCGCCGCCCTTCTCGAGCAGCAGCAGGCGAGGGTTCTCGGGGTCGCGGTCGGCCACCCACAGGTTGCCCTGGGCGTCCCAGCTGGGGGTGGTGAGCCGGTCGGCCTCCGTCTTGCCCTTGCTCTGCAGCACGGGGTCGCCGATGGAACTGCCCGACACGGTGGAGGTGACGTAGAGCGTCTTGCCGTCGAGGGCGACTCCGGCGGCGCTGTGTTCGTCGCGGGCCACGGCGACCGAGCTGAGCGCCTTGGTGCCGTCGCCGAGCGCTCCCGGCACGGGGACGGCCTTGCTGCTGCCGCTCGAGACACGTTCGAGGCGGTGCTGGCCGTCGATGAAGTACAGGTACTCGGGGTCGGTCTCCGAACCGCGCGCGGCGACGGTCGCGGCCCGTTCCTCGGTGAGGGAGCACAGCTGTGTGCCGCCCGCGCGCAGTGCGATCTCGTCGACGGTGGGGGTCAGGCTCTGCAGGGAGAACAGCAGCTGGGCGGCCATCTCGTCGCACTTGCCCTGTCCGATGTCGGCGGCCTTGTCGTTCAACGGCACGGTGAGCTTGTTCTGGTCGTCGGGCGTCAGCGAGGTGACGCCCTTGGGCAGCGTGGCTCCCGTCGGGAAGCCGGATCTGACGACGTGGCGCAGCCAGCTGGTGGGCCCGTTGAGCACGGACCGCACCACCTGCGTCATGGGGTCGACGCGTTCACGCACGTAGACGGGGTCGGCGACGGCCATGGGCTGGCCGGAGCTGTCGGCCGCGGTGTTGGAGGCGAAGTAGTACTTGTTGACGGACACGTAGTTGCGCTGGAAGTCCGACTTGCCCATGACGACGCCCGGGGGGAGCGCGTCGATGCGCCACTGCCCGGTCTTCTTGTCGCGGGTGAGGTGGACCGTCTGCCCGTATCTGCCCGAGGCGGGCGTGTACGACTGCTGGGCGTCGACGGTGGCGACTCGCGTGCCGGTCAGGACGAACGAGTAGTCGTCGCCGTCCTCCCGGCCTCCGGCGGGTCCGGCCTCGGTCGCCGGGCCGTCCGCCAGGACCGTGGTGGACCGTTCCGGCTCCCACTTCTGGGCGACTTTCTCGGTCAGGTACTGCCGCGCCGTCGAGTAGCCCGGGTCGTCGCTGGTGAGCGCCTCGAGGAAGCCCTGGACGATCTCCGAGGGCGGTGCGTCGTCGCGGGGCGGCATCGCGAACACCCGTACCTGGGTGTCCTGGCGCTGGGTGGCTTCGACGTCGCGCAGATCCCCGCTGTCGGGCATCGAGGCGCACCCCGCCAGCAGTACGACGCCGCCGGCGGCGTACGCCACCACGCGCCCCGGCGTGCGCCGGGTTCCCCCCTCGCGCTGCTCAGCGCCCACGAAATGCCTCCCCATGCTCGTCCGCGCCTCGCGCCCCGGCGCCCGGCCGGTCCGCATTCCCCCTCGGCGCCGTGTCACCCACGCCGTCCGTGTCACCCGTGTCAGCGGTTCCCGCCCGCTGGGGTCGCTCCGCCCGCTCCGGCCGCTCCCGCTGCTGCGGGCCCTCGCCGCCTGCCGTAGTCCCGGCGGCGGGCGCCTCATCCTGCCGTCGTACGCCGTTCGTGCCCGAGGCGGGCCGCGGCACCACGCGCGCGCCGTTGCCGGGCAGCGCCGTCGGGTCGGCCGTGGGGGCGACGGAGGCGTTCCGGGGCGTGAGCGGGGTCCGGGCGGCCGACAGCTGCTCGGCGGCGGGCTGCACCGGCACGGTCGCGCTCTTCTCGCCTCCGCCGCGCGGCAGACCTGCCTCGTCGAGTTCCCCGCGGTTGCGACGGGAGTCCTTGGGTTCGAGCGGTATCGGTGAGCCCCGCAGCGGCTCGTCGGCGGTCCTGGGCAGCGTCAGCCGGAACTGTGAGCCGCCGCCGGGCTCCCCCCAGGCCTGCAGCCAGCCGCCGTGCAGTCGCGCGTCCTCGAGGGCGATGGACAGCCCCAGGCCGGTGCCGCCGGTGGTACGCGCGCGTGCCGGGTCGGCGCGCCAGAACCGGCTGAAGACGCGGGTGGCCTCGCCGGGTTTGAGCCCGACGCCGTAGTCGCGCACGGCGATGGCGACGGCCCCGCCCGCGGCGGCCAGTTTGACGATGACGTCCTTGCCCTCGCCGTGTTCCACGGCGTTGACCACCAGGTTGCGCAGCACCCGCTCCACACGCCGGGCGTCGGCCTCGGCGACGACGGGCTGCTGGTCGCCGATGACGCGTACGTTCGTCCCCTTGCGTTCGGCGAGCGGCGCGGCCCCGCTGACGACCCGCCGCACGACCTCCCTGAGGTCGATCGGCTCGGCCTCCAGGGCGGCGGCGCCGGCATCGAAGCGGCTGATCTCCAGCAGGTCGGCGAGGAGTGTCTCGAACCGGTCGAGCTGGTCGGCGAGCAGTTCCGCGGACCGCGCGGTGATGGGGTCGAAGTCGACCCGCGCGTCGTGGATGACGTCGGCGGCCATGCGGACGGTCGTCAGCGGCGTGCGCAGCTCGTGCGAGACATCGGAGACGAACCGCCGCTGCATCCGCGACAGGTCCTCCAGTTGCTGGATCTTCAGCTGGAGGTTCTGCGCCATCTTGTTGAAGGCCTCGCCGAGGCGTGCGATGTCGTCCTCGCCGGTGACCTTCATGCGTTCCTGCAGCCGCCCGGCGGACAGCCGCTCGGCGATCCCGGCGGCCATCCGCACGGGCGTGACGACCTGCCGCACGACGAGCCAGGCGATGGCCCCGAGGAGTACGACGACGAAGAGCCCGGCCGTCGCCAGCGTCCCCTTGACCAGGCTCAGCGACTTCTCCTCCTGCGTGAGCGGGAAGAGGTAGTACAGCTCGTAGGTGTCGCCGTTGGGGTCGTTGACCTGCTTGCCGATGACGAGGGCCGGCTGGGAGTCCTTGTCGCTGAGGTAGATGATCCGGGAGTAGCTCTGGACCGCGCCGGTGCTGGTGTTGACCCGCGCGCGGAGGTTCTCCGGGACGCTCTTGTTGGGGTCGACGAAGCCGGAGGCGCGCGGCCCGCGGCCGCCAGCGGTGTCGTCGTCGGGGGGCAGGGTGACCACGTCGAAGGCACCCTGGCCGCCGCTGGACAGCGACAGCACGAGCTCGCTCATCCATTCGATGACGTTCTGCGAGGCGCGGCCGTTCGCGGGGGTTCCGTCGTCGGCGACAGCGCTGGCGGCCTCGTCGGCCTTCTGCTTGGCCACGGCGAACCCGCCGGTGGCCTGGCTCTGGGACGCCTTGACCTTGGCGTCCAGCAGCCCGTTGCGGACCTGCCCGATGACGACGAAGCCGAGCAGCAGGACGACGCCCAGCGACATCAGCAGCGTGGTGGCGACGACCTTGAGCTGGATGTTGCGCCGCCACAGCCGCATGACGGGCAGCAGCGGCCGGCGCACCCAGCGCAGCAGCAGCCTCAGGACGGGGCTGCCCTGTACCCCGCCCTGCAGCAGTCCGCCTTCGAGGAGGCGGGCGAAGCGTGAACCCGGCGTCTTACGGCCGACAGGCCGCTCCGGACGGGCCCCGGACCGGCCGGGAGCCGAAGCGGCACTGTCCCCGGACATGTCAGCTGGGTCCTGCCTTGTATCCGACGCCACGTACGGTCACCACGATCTCGGGTCGCTCCGGGTCCTTCTCGACCTTGGAGCGCAGCCGCTGTACATGCACATTGACCAGGCGGGTGTCCGCCGCGTGCCGGTAGCCCCATACCTGTTCGAGGAGCACCTCGCGGGTGAACACCTGCCAGGGCTTGCGGGCGAGCGCGACCAGCAGGTCGAACTCCAACGGGGTCAGCGCGATCGACTGCCCGTCCCGCTTCACGGAGTGACCGGCCACGTCGATGACGAGGTCGCCTATGGCGAGCTGTTCCGGCGCGGGCTCCTCGGACCTCCGCAGCCGCGCCCGGATCCGGGCGACCAGCTCCTTCGGCTTGAACGGCTTCACGATGTAGTCGTCGGCGCCGGACTCCAGCCCGACGACCACGTCCACGGTGTCGCTCTTGGCCGTGAGCATCACGATCGGCACTCCGGACTCCGCCCTGATCAGGCGGCACACCTCGATGCCGTCCCGACCGGGAAGCATCAGGTCCAGCAGTACCAGATCGGGCTTCGCCTCACGGAACGCAGCCAGCGCCTTGTCACCGTCGGCTACGAAAGACGGCTCAAAACCTTCACCACGCAGCACAATGCCGAGCATCTCGGCCAGTGCGGTGTCGTCGTCGACGACAAGGACTCGTCCCTTCATAAACGACATCATCCCATTCTCATAACGGTGAAGGTTGCGCAGGTGAGCAGGGTCACCGACCAGTGACGATAGTCGTACGGGACCGTCACTGTCTGCCCCGGTCCCCCGACGTCGATGTCGGCACCGGTGTCAGCGGCGATCTCAGCGGCGCAACTCCCTGCTGTGCGGCACCCTCCAGTGGTGGGATACGCCGTATGAGCGACCCGTTGCACGACCGCATCCAGGAGTACTACGCCACCGTCCCCCTCCTCTTCGCCGACGCCGAGGACTTCGGCCCACTGCGCCTGTTCGTCCGCAAGGAGCCGGGCGCCCCGTACTACGGCGGCCCGGGTCACGCCCAGCCCACCGCGGAGGGCGCGGCCTCCGTCAGTGCCGACGACATCGCCAGGGTGCGTGCCCGGCAGCGTGAGCTCGGTGTGCCGGAAGCGTTCGAGTGGCTGGCCGAGTCGGCGCCGGAGCTGCGTCCCCTCATCGAGGCCGCGGGCCTGAAGGTGCTGCGCCGCCCGCTGATGGCCCTCCCGCCGCACCACCCTCTCCCTCCGCAGCCCGTGCCGGACGGCGTGACGCTGCGCGCGCTGACCGAGGACGACCCCGCCCTGCCCGCCGCCCTCGCCCTCCCCCGCCTGGCCTTCGCCCAGGAGCCCCACCCCGCGACGGACCAGACGGACCACCTCTCGGACCGCCCGTCCGACCGCCCGTCTGGCCACTCGTCTGGCCACTCGTCCGACCGCACCAAGCTGTCGCGGCTGGCCGCGGAGCTGACCGAGGACGGCACGGTGGCCACCGTGCGCCCCACACTCCGAGCCGGGCACAAAGCGCTCCTCGCCGCCCTCGCCCCGGACGGAACCCCCCTGGCCACCGGCCACTACCACCCCGCGACCGGCACCACGGAGATCGGCGGCATCGGCACCCTCCCCTCCGCCCGCCGTCAGGGCCTGGCCGCCGCCGTGACCGCGGCCCTGGTCACCCACGCCCGCGCCCACGGCGTCGACACGATCTTCCTCGCCTACGCCGAGGACACCGTCGCCCGTATCTACGCCCGTCTGGGCTTCCGCCCCGCAGACACCACCCTCCTGATCGCCGGCCAACCCGCACGCTCATGAGCCGGACCTCCGGCCCGGGCCGACGACCGACGGCCGGTCAGGCCCGGCCCGAGTCCTGGCGCGCCCTGCCGCACAGCTCCGCAAGCGCGGCAGCCGTCACGGGCGAGACCGCGCCCTCCTCCGTGACGATCGCCGTCACCAACTCGGGCGGCGTCACGTCGAACGCCGGGTTGTACGCCTGGGTCCCCAACGGCGCCACCGCCGTCCCTCCTCCCGCTCCCGTCACCGGCGCCTGGGGCGACACGATCTCCGTGACCTCGTGCCCGGGACGCTGCTCCACCTCGATCGACGCCCCGTCCGGCGTCTGCGGATCGACCGTCGTCACCGGCGCCACCACGATGAACGGCACATGGTGGTACCGGGCGAGGACCGCGAGCGGATAACTCCCCACCTTGTTCGCCACCGACCCGTCGGCCGCGATCCGGTCCGCCCCGATCAGCACCGCGTCCACCTCTCCCGCCGCGAAGAGCGAGCCCGCCGCGTTGTCCGTCAGCAGGGTGTACGCCATGCCGTTGCGCGCCGCCTCGTACGCCGTGAGCCGGGCTCCCTGCAGCAGCGGACGCGTCTCGTCCACCCACAGCCGCCGAAGCCGCCCCGCCCGGTGCGCGGCGAGCGCCACCGCGAACGCCGTCCCCTCCCCGCCCGACACCAGCGACCCGGTGTTGCAGTGCGTGAGGATCCGGTGCCCGCCGCCCAGCAGCAGTTCGTCGAGCAGTGCCAGCCCGTGCCCGGCCATCCGGACACTGGCCTCGGCCTCCTCCCGGTGCAGCCGCCGCGCGGCGGCCAACGCGGCCCGCGCCCCCTGCCCCTGATCACCGCCCTCGGCGAGCGCCGCCCGGTACGCGGCCCGGGCCCGGCGCACACCGACGGACAGATTCACCGCGGTGGGCCGGGCGCCCGCCAGCGCGTTCGCGGCCTCGTCCACGTCGAATCCGCGCGCGGCGGCGAGCGCGACGCCGTACGCCCCGGCGATCCCGAGCAGCGGCGCCCCGCGCACGGCCAGCGAGCGGATCGCCTCCACCAGCACAGACGCGTCCGTACACACCAGTTCGACTTCCTCGGCCGGCAGTCTCGTCTGGTCGAGAAGAACCAGTACGGGACCCTCGGGCGGCTCCTCCCAACGGATCGCGGGTATCCCGGTCGGCCGCTTGTCCCCGCCGGATTGCGCGTACTGATCAGCCATGTCGTCAGTCTGCCCCCGATCCGGCGGACAATTGAAGGAGTGCAGCCCATACCGCGGCCGATCCACCGGTGAGCACCCCATGGCACGATGGCTCCCAACCTGCCGCCGCGACCGCGGACGGGCACCGTGAAGGAGCGACGATGAAAGACACTCCGGGCTGGGCCTCGCCCGGATCCGCCCCGTCCGACGGACAGGAGCCCGGCGCGTCCCACCCCGCCGAGCCCGTCGACCGGCCCTCCGGCGCTCAGCCCGCGGACCAGCCGGGCGCGAACCCACAGAGCCCCGGCACGAAGTGGTCCAAGGAACAGCCGCCACCCGGCCAGTGGTCCGCGCCCGCAGGCCCCCAGAACCCGGGCCAGACCCCGCCGCCCCCTCCGCCGCCGGCGCCCGCCCAGGGCTGGGGCGCCTACCCGCCCGCAGGCCCGGGCGGCGGACATCCCGGCGGCCCCGCAGGCCCCGGGGGCTACGGCCCTCCCGGCGGCTACGGAGCCCCCGGCGGCTGGGGCGCCGGCTGGGGCGGCCCCCCGCCCGCGGCCAAGCCCGGCGTGATCCCGCTGCGTCCGCTCGGCGTGGGCGAGATCCTCGACGGCGCCGTCGCCACCATGCGCACCTACTGGCGCACGGTCCTGGGCATCTCGCTGACCGTCGCGGTCGTCACCGAGATCCTCGTCGTCCTGCTCCAGGGCCTGATCCTGAACGGCACCACGGACACCACCGCCCTCGGTGACCCGAACGCCACCGTCGACGAGCAGCTCAACGCCATGGGCGACGCCATGCGCGCCTCCGGCCCCGTCCTCCTCATCACCCTCCTCGGCACCATCACGGCGACCGCCCTCCTCACTGCCGTCACCAGCCGCGCGGTGCTCGGCAAACCGGTCACCCTCGGAGAGGCCTGGCGCGACGCCCGCCCCCAGGTGCCCAAGCTGTTCGGCCTGATCTTCCTGCTGGTGCTCATGGCCGGCGGCGTCGCCTTCGCGTGTCTGCTGCCGGGCATCCTGGTGAGCGCCGCCGGAAACGCCGACGCGGGATCCGCCCTCAAGGCCTTCGGCATCCTGGGCTCGGTCGTCCTGGTCCTGTGGCTGCTGATCCGCTTCTCCCTCGCCTCGCCCGCACTGATGCTGGAGAAGCAGAGCATCAAGAAGGCGCTCGGCCGCTCCGCGAAGCTCACCCGCGGCTCCTGGTGGCGCGTCTTCGGCATCCAACTGCTCGCCCTGCTCATCTCGAACATCATCGCGATGATCATCGTCGTACCGTTCGCCCTCCTCGGCGCCTCCCTCAGCGACGGAGGCGTCAGCAACATGGTCGAGGCCGGCGGCGACTACGGCTGGACCTACCTGATCGTCAGCGGCATCGGATCCGTCATCGGCTCCATGATCACCTTCCCGATCGCGGCAGGCGTCATCGTGCTCCTCTACATCGACCAGCGCATCCGCCGCGAGGCCCTCGACCTCGACCTGGCCCGCGCCGCAGGCCTCCAGGACTACGGCTCCCCCGCACCCGGCACGACTCCGGGGAGCTGATGCGGTGAGCCTGGCGGGGGGAGCACTCATCGCGGCACCACTCCCGGGCGGCCTGCCCACAAGGGCGCTGCCCGGCATCGCCGACCGGGCCGTGGAAGCCGTACTGCGGGCGGGCAACGGCACCGTGCTGTCACTGGGCCGCTCGGGCGACGAACCGCCGGTCACCATCCCCCGCGATCCCGCGCGGGAAGCGGCCCGCCGCGAGCTGTCGAAGGACCTGTACCACCAGAACGACCCCGGCCTCTTCCAGCGCGCCCTGGACACCTTCTGGGACTGGATCGGCGACCTGTTCGGCACCGCCTCCACCGCCACCCCCGGCGGAACGCTCGGCCTACTGGTCGTGATCCTCGCCGTCGTGGCCGTCGTGGCCGCCCTGTGGTGGCGCCTGGGCGCCCCACGCCGTGCACCCTCCTCCACCGCCGCCCTGTTCGACGACCGTCCCCGCAGCGCCGCCGAACACCGCGCCGCCGCCGAGGCGCACGCCGCCCAGGGCCACTGGAACCAGGCCGTCCAGGAACGCATGCGCGCCATCGTCCGCTCCCTGGAGGAACGCGCCCTCCTCGACGCCCGCCCCGGCCGCACGGCCGACGAGGCCGCCGCCGAAGCCGGCCGCACCCTGCCCGCCCACACCGACCGACTCGGCGCCGCCGCCCGCGACTTCGACGACGTCACATACGGCGGCCGCCGAGCAACCGAACAGTCGTACGGACGCATCGCCGAACTCGACCTCGACCTGGAACGCACCAAACCCCGACTGACGGTGAGCAACACCCACACCGCGGCCCACCCCGCCCGCCAGGGGGCCGCCGAATGACGACCGAGGCCACGCTCCCGTCCACCTCGACCTCGCCCACCGCCCGCCGACTGTGGACCCGCGCGCGCGGACTCACCCTCGCCCTCGCGCTCCTCCTGGCCGGGGCCGTCACACTCGCCGCGCTCCAGTCCGACGCCCGCCACGGCGCCCTCGACCCGCGCTCCCCCGACCCCTATGGCAGCCGCGCCGTCGCCGAACTCCTCGCCGACCGCGGCGTGTCCACCCGCGTGGTCACCACCCTGGCCGCGGCCCAAACCGCAGCCGGCCCCGACACCACCCTCCTGATCGCCGCCCCCGATCTCCTGACGAAACATCAACAACGTGAGCTGCGCTCGGCGATCGCCGACTCCGGCGGCCGCACTCTCCTCATCGCCCCCGGCAGCTGGTCCGTGAGCACCCTCGCCCCCGGCGTGACCGCCGACCCGGCCAACAGCCGCGGCACCGCGCTCTCCCCCGACTGCGCACTGCCCGCCGCCCGCCGCGCCGGCACCGCCGAAACCGGCGGCATCCGCTACACCACCCGCCACCTCGGCGCCGACGAGTGCTACCCCAGCGCGCGCCTGGCCACCCTGCTGCGCATCCCGGACACCACCGGCGACGGCGACACCCTCGTCCTCGGCGCGCCCGACATCCTCTACAACAAGCGCCTCGACGAGCAGGGCAACGCCTCGCTCGCCCTCCAACTCCTCGGCTCCCGCACCCATCTGGTCTGGTACCTCCCCTCGCTCTCCGACACCTCAGCCACCGACCCGGACGACGAAAAAAGCTTCTTCGACCTGCTCCCCTCCGGCTGGCTCTGGGGCACACTGCAGCTCTTCTTCGCGGCAGCCCTCGCCGCCCTCTGGCGGGCACGCCGACTCGGCCCGCTCGTAACCGAAAAACTCCCCGTGGCGATCCGCGCCTCCGAAACCGTCGAAGGCCGAGCCCGCCTCTACCGCAAAGCAGACGCCCGCGACCGCGCGGCCGCCGCTCTTCGCTCCACCACCCGCACCCGCCTCGCCCCTCTCCTGGGCGTCCCCGTCACCCAGGCGCACGCGCCCGAGGCACTCGTCCCCGCCCTGTCCGCCCACCTCCACGGCGACGGACAGTCCCTGCACTCCCTCCTCTTCGGCCCACCGCCCGGCGACGACGCGGCCCTGATCGCACTCGCCGACCAACTCGACGCCCTCGAAAGAGAGGTACGCCGTCCATGATGGACCCGACCACTGACAACGCCGGGAACACCGGGGACCCGGGCCGGGCCCGCGCCTCCCTGGAAGCCCTGCGCGCCGAGATCTCCAAGGCCGTGGTCGGCCAGGACCCCGCCGTGACCGGTCTCGTCGTCGCCCTCCTCTGCCGCGGACATGTTCTCCTCGAAGGAGTCCCCGGAGTGGCCAAAACGTTGCTCGTCCGCGCCCTTGCCTCCGCACTCGAACTCGACACCAAGCGCGTCCAGTTCACCCCCGACCTCATGCCGAGCGACATCACCGGCTCCCTCGTCTACGACGCCCGCACGGCCGAGTTCTCCTTCCAGCCCGGCCCGGTCTTCACCAACCTCCTCCTCGCCGACGAGATCAACCGCACCCCGCCGAAGACCCAGTCGTCCCTCCTCGAAGCCATGGAAGAACGCCAGGTCACCGTCGACGGCACCCCCCGCCCCCTCCCCGACCCGTTCCTGGTCGCTGCGACCCAGAACCCCGTCGAGTACGAGGGCACCTACCCCCTCCCCGAAGCCCAGCTGGACCGCTTCCTCCTCAAACTCACCATCCCGCTCCCCTCCCGCCAGGAGGAGATCGACGTCCTGACCCGCCACGCCGAGGGCTTCAACCCGCGCGACCTGCGCGCCGCCGGCGTACGCCCCGTCGCAGGCCCCGCCGACCTCGAAGCCGCCCGCGCAGCAGTCGCCAAGACGACGATCTCCCCCGAGATCACGGCCTACGTCGTCGACATCTGCCGCGCCACCCGCGAATCCCCGTCCCTCACCCTGGGCGTCTCCCCCCGCGGCGCGACCGCCCTCCTGGCCACAGCGCGCGCCTGGGCCTGGCTGACCGGCCGCGACTACGTCATCCCCGACGACGTCAAAGCCCTCGCCCTCCCCACCCTCCGCCACCGCGTCCAGCTACGCCCGGAAGCCGAGATGGAAGGCGTGACCGCAGACTCCGTCATCAACGCGATCCTCACCCACGTCCCCGTCCCCCGCTGATGGCTCTCACCGGACGCACCGCACTCATCGCGGCCCTCGGCTCCCTCCCCATCGGCATCTGGGACCCCAGCTGGACGGGCATCCTCGCCGTCAACGCTCCCCTCGCCATCGCCTGTGCCTGCGACTTCGCCCTCGCAGCCCCGGTCCGCCGGCTCGGCCTGACCCGCTCCGGCGACACCACCACCCGCCTAGGCGATCCGGCGGACATCACCCTCACCATCACCAACCCGTCCGGCCGCCCCCTGCGCGCCCACCTCCGCGACGCCTGGCCCCCCAGCAGCTGGCAACCAGGCACCGAGAGCGAAGCCTCCCGCCACCGTCTGACGGTCCCGCCCGGCGAACGCCGCCGCATCACCACCCGCCTACGCCCCACCCGCCGAGGCGACCACCACACCGACCGCGTCACGATCCGCTCCTTCGGCCCCCTCGGCCTCTTCTCGCGCCAAGGCACCCACAAGGTCCCCTGGACCGTACGCGTCCTGCCCCCGTTCACCAGCCGCAAGCACCTCCCGTCGAAACTGGCCCGCCTGCGCGAACTGGACGGCCGCACCAGCGTCCTGACCCGTGGCGAGGGCACAGAATTCGACAGCCTGCGCGAATACGTTCCCGGCGACGACACCCGTTCGATCGACTGGCGAGCCACCGCCCGCCACTCCACGGTCGCCGTCCGCACCTGGCGTCCCGAACGCGACCGACGCATCCTCCTGGTCCTCGACACCGGCCGCACGTCAGCAGGACGCGTCGACGACGCACCCCGCCTCGACGCCTCCATGGACGCCGCACTGCTCCTCGCAACACTGGCATCCCGCGCCGGCGACCGCGTCGACCTCCTCGCCTACGACCGACGAGTACGCGCCCTGGTCCAGGGCCGAACAGCCCGCGACGTGCTTCCGTCCCTGGTCAACGCCATGGCGACCCTCGAACCCGAACTGATCGAAACGAACGCCCGTGGCCTCACCGCCGCAGCCCTCCGCACGGCCCCCCGCCGCTCCCTCATCGTCCTGCTGACCACGCTCGACGCCGCCCCGGTCGCAGAAGGCCTCCTCCCCGTCCTCGCTCAGCTCACCCAACGCCACACGGTCCTGGTGGCATCGGTCGCCGATCCCCACATCGCCCGCATGTCTAGCTCACGCGGCAATGTCGACGCGGTGTACGAGGCCGCAGCCGCCGCCCAGGCCCAGACCGAACGCCACCGCACAGCCGAACAACTCCGCCGACACGGCGTCACCGTCGTCGACGCAACACCCGAGGAACTCGCCCCGGCACTGGCGGATGCCTATCTGGCGCTAAAAGCAGCCGGCCGCCTGTAACGCAAAACGGGCTCTCCCATGGGAGAGCCCGTCAATTCAAGTCGAGGTCCGAACGCAGAAAACCCCCGCACCATAAGGTGCGGGGGTTCCCCGTAATATTTGTTCGGCGGTGTCCTACTCTCCCACAGGGTCCCCCCTGCAGTACCATCGGCGCTGTAAGGCTTAGCTTCCGGGTTCGGAATGTAACCGGGCGTTTCCCTCACGCTATGACCACCGAAACACTATGAAACTGTGAATCTGCCGCACCATGCCG
>NZ_JBSFWB010000009.1:0-16953 GCF_053592635.1 Streptomyces sp. NPDC002623
GCTGCTCGGCGCGCTGCTGACGGAGTGGAACCTGTTCGGGCTGGAGTGGCGGCCGATCTTCCTCATCAACCTGCCGGTCGGCATCGCGGGCCTGACCTTCAGCCCGGGCGTGATTCTTCAGCCCGTCCGGGCTGAAGGATCACGCCCGGGCTGAAAGATCACGAACCTGACGGCCAGGCGTCTGCCAGCATTTTCCTGGTGTCCGCCAGCAGCTGGGGCAGTACGCGGGTGTGGCCCACCACCGGCATGAAGTTCGTGTCGCCGCCCCAGCGGGGCACGATGTGCTGGTGGAGGTGGGCGGCGATGCCGGCTCCCGCGACCGTGCCCTGGTTCATGCCGATGTTGAAGCCGTGTGCGCCGGACGCGGTGCGCAGGGCCGTCATCGCCTGCTTGGTCAGCTCGGCGAGCTCGGCGGTCTCCGGCACGGTCAGGTCGGTGTAGTCGGCCACATGCCGATAGGGGACGGTCATCAGGTGGCCGCCGTTGTACGGGTACAGGTTCAGCACCGCGTACACATGCTCGCCACGGCGGACGATCAGACCGTCCTCATCGGATTTCGCCGGGATCGAGCAGAACGGGCAACCGTCGTCGGCCCCCGGGCCGGTCGGCTTGTTCTCGCCCTGGATGTAGGCCATCCGGTGGGGCGTCCACAGGCGCTGGAACGCGTCCTGCGTACCCACTCCGATCTGCTGCTCCGGCTCACTCGTCATGCAAGGCAGCATATTGCTTCGCCCGTTCGCGGCGTGTCGGCGGGGTTCGGGGAAAAGCTCCGCGGGCCAAGCTGGGCCGATGGACGAAGACAGCCGTCAGGCCCGCTGGGAACAGCGCACCGAGCTCCCCCTCGCGTTCGCCTCTCTGGCGTTCCTCGCCATGTATGCCGTCCTGGTCCTCGCCCAGGATCTGCCCGGCGTCTGGCGGGACCTGGTCACCGCGGTGCTGACCGCGACCTGGGCGCTGTTCGTGATCGACTACGGGGTGCGCTGGCGGCTCAGCGGACTGCGGCTGGGCTTCGTGCGCAGGCACAAGCTGGACACCGTGGTCGTGGTGCTGCCCCTGCTGCGCCCGCTGCGGATCGTCAAGGTGTACGAGGCCGTACAGCGTCGGCACGGCCAGCCGCGGCTGTCGCTGCACGCGCGCGTGATCACCTACGCGGGGCTGACGACGCTGCTGCTCGGTTTCGCGTGCTCCCTCGCCGTCTACGACCGGGAACGAGGAGCACCGGGCACCACCATGCACTCCTTCGGGGACGCCCTGTGGTGGGCGTGCGAGACGCTGACGACCGTCGGCTACGGCGATGTCGTCCCGGTCACCTCCGGGGGCCGGACCATCGCGGTCGGGCTCATGGCGTGCGGGCTCGCCCTGCTCGGCGCGGTGACGGGGTCGTTCTCGTCCTGGCTGATCCAGGTGTTCTCCCTGAAGGAGGACGCCGCGGACGGCGGCGGGCCCCCGGAGAGCTGATCTCCCCGGGGGCCCGCCGTACGACCGGATCAGATCTGCGTACGCTCCTCGACGACCTTCGCGATCTTCGCGATGGCCTCGTCGAACGGGATGCCGTTCTCCTGCGAGCCGTCGCGGTAGCGGAAGGACACCGAGCCGTTCGCCATGTCCTCGTCGCCCGCGATGACCATGAAGGGCACCTTCTGCTTCTGGGCGTTGCGGATCTTCTTCTGCATACGGTCGGAGGAGGAGTCCACCTCCACCCGCAGGCCCTGCTTCTTCGCGGCCGAGGCGAACTTCGCCAGGTACTCCACGTGTCCGTCGCCGATCGGGATGCCGATCGCCTGGACCGGGGCCAGCCACGCCGGGAACGCGCCCGCGTAGTGCTCCAGGAGCACCGCGAAGAACCGCTCGATGGAGCCGAACAACGCACGGTGGATCATGACCGGGCGCTGCTTGGCGCCATCCGGACCGGTGTACTCCAGGTCGAACCGCTCGGGCAGGTTGAAGTCGAGCTGGATGGTCGACATCTGCCAGGTGCGGCCGATGGCGTCCTTGGTCTGGACGGAGATCTTCGGGCCGTAGAACGCGGCGCCGCCCGGGTCGGGCACCAGGGGCAGGCCCTGCTTCTCGGCGACCTCGCGCAGCGTCTCGGTCGCCTCCTCCCAGGCCTCGTCGGAGCCGACGAACTTCTCCGGGTCCTTGGTGGAGAGCTCCAGGTAGAAGTCGTTCAGGCCGTAGTCCCGCAGCAGGCCGAGGACGAAGGTGAGCGTCTTGTCGAGCTCCTCCGACATCTGCTCACGGGTGCAGTAGATGTGCGCGTCGTCCTGGGTGAAGCCACGCGCGCGCGTGAGGCCGTGCACGACGCCCGACTTCTCGTACCGGTACACGGTCCCGAACTCGAAGAGGCGCAGCGGCAGTTCACGGTACGAGCGGCCGCGCGCGTCGAAGATCAGGTTGTGCATCGGGCAGTTCATGGGCTTGAGGTAGTAGTCGACGCCCTCGTCGAGCTGCATGGGCGGGTACATGCCGTCGGCGTACCAGTCCAGGTGGCCCGAGGTCTCGAAGAGCTTCCCCTTCGTCGCGTGCGGGGTGTAGACGAACTCGTAGCCCTCCTCCTCGTGCCGGCGGCGCGAGTAGTCCTCCATGACCCGGCGGATGATGCCGCCCTTGGGGTGGAAGACGGCGAGGCCGGAGCCGATCTGCTCGGGGATCGAGAACAGGTCCAGCTCGGAGCCCAGCTTGCGGTGGTCGCGCTTCTCGGCCTCGGCGAGGAAGTCGAGGTGGGCCTTCAGCTCCTCCTTGGAGGGCCAGGCGGTGCCGTAGATGCGCTGGAGCATGGGGTTCTTCTCGCTGCCGCGCCAGTACGCGGCGGCGTTGCGCATCAGCTTGAACGCCGGGATGTTGCGGGTGGTGGGCAGGTGCGGACCGCGGCAGAGGTCCTTCCAGCACAGGTCGCCGGTGCGGGCGTCCAGGTTGTCGTAGATCGTCAGCTCGCCGGAGCCGACCTCGACGTCCGCGCCGTCGTCGCTGGAGGCGGCGCCCTTGAGGCCGATCAGCTCCAGCTTGTAGGGCTCGTCGGCGAGCTCCTCGCGGGCGGCCTCGTCGGTGACCACGCGGCGGGCGAACTTCTGCCCGCGCTTCTGGATCTCCTGCATCTTCTTCTCGACGGCCTTGAGGTCCTCGGGCGTGAACGGCTTCTCGACGTCGAAGTCGTAGTAGAAGCCGTCCTTGACCGGCGGGCCGATGCCCAGCTTGGCCTCGGGGAAGAGCTCCTGCACGGCCTGGGCCATCACATGCGCGGTGGAGTGGCGCAGGATGTTCAGGCCGTCCACGGAGGAGATCTCGACGCCCTCGACCTCTTCGCCGTCGGAGAGCACGTACGACAGGTCCCTGAGCTCGCCGGCCACGCGCGCGGCGATGATCGAGCGCTCGCCGGCGAAGAGGTCGGCGGCCGTGGTGCCCGTCGTCACCGTGCGCTCTTCCCGCTCGGAATCGCGTTGGATGATCACACGGACGTCTGACACCGGTCTCTCCTGACTGAAGGGGGTGCGGCGCCATACCGGGAGCGCGCGCAAGAGGCGATCGTACCGACCCGCACCCGCCTACCGCGAAATCATTCCTCGCGGTCCTCCCCGCCGCAGGCCTCCTCGAAGAAGTCGAGGTTCTCCTGCAAGGACTTCATCAGCCGGTCCCGCTCGGCGTCGTCCACCTGCACGGGCACCACCCCGCAGGCGCCGGTGAGCCTGCGGAACCCGCCCCGGCTCTCCAGTCGGCCCTGCACCCGCACCGGCAGTCCGACCAGGTGGGCCTGCCCGGCGATGCGGTAGTCCTCCTCGTCGAGGGTGAGCCGGACGTGCGGGATGTCCGCGCCGGCCAGCACCCGCAGCCGGACGCTGCCGTCGCCGCGCGGCCCCGACCTGCGCATCCGGACGACCGTGCCGGTGACCCGCACGGGCACGGAGGGCTCCTCGCGCAGGTAGCGGGCGCCTGCCGCGCGCAGCACGGAGAGGTCGCCGGGCGAGAACTCGACCGGTTCACCGCCCGAGGCGCAGTCCTCGGGGACCCCGGCGGCGGGCGACCACTCCACGGCGATCCGGGCGCCCTCGGCGCCCCGCACGAGCGCGATCAGCGCCTCGGTGAGCTCACGGCTGGCGCCGGCCTCCACGGCCCCGTCGAAGGCGTCCATGCCGCCGGTGGCCCGCTGGTAGTCGATGGCCTCGCGGACCGCGTACAGGGCCTGGTGGAGGCGTACGGCGAGGGGCCGGGCGACGGCGACGGGCGCGAAGGCCGTCAGCCGGCGCCCACCGGCCGCGGAGCCGACGAGGACGCTCTCCAGCGTCACCAGGGCCGCGCGCCGGTGCCGGGCGCCGTAGTAGCCCGCACGCGCGCGTGTGGCGAGCGCGCCGGCGAGCAGCATCTGCCGGGCGGCGCCGCGCAGCTGTTCCTCGACGGCCCAGGAGGCGGCCCCGGCCGGCCCGGTCGGCGCATCCCGCCACCAGCGGATCTCGTCGCTCGGCACGGCGAGCCCGACGAGCACCTCGCGCGCGGAGGGCGTGCCGCTGCGGGCGAGCGCCAGGAGCGCCTCGCCGACCAGGTCGTCGCTGTCGGGGAAGGCGCGGCTCTCCGGCACGAGCAGGCTGATCCCGCCGCCGCCCGGGCCGGGCGGGGTCCAGCGGCCGTAGCGTCCGGCCGCGCCGCCGCGCCGCTGCCAGCCGTGCCGGCGCAGCAGCGCGCCGAGTACGGCCGGGTCGACGTCGCCGGGGTCGGGGTCCTGGTTCCAGTGGGCCACGGGGTGGGGCCGTACGGCCCGCAGTGGCTCGTCGAGGGGGCGGTGGGTCATGGTCTGCCTCCCGTCCCGGCCCGCGTCATGATCTCGCACAGCGCCCGGTCGTCGAAGATGCGTGTGGTCGGTATCCGCACGGTGGTCCGGGTCCGGCCGGTGATCGGGTGGCCGGCGAGATTGACCCAGTAGCAGCAGTGCCGCAGGTCGAGGCGGTCGTGGCCGGCACGCAGCCAGTCGTCCTGGGCTCTGGGCACGAGCATCACGACGAGGATCTTGTGCACGGACACCGGGGTGCGGGCGAGCTTGCGCAGGTGGTCGTTGTCGAGTGTGAAGGAGAAGTAGCGGCCCGGCGGGTTGGGTCGCACCTGGTAGGTGGCCTTGAGCTGCACCTTGATGGTGACCTCGTCGTCGACCGTGTGGCCGGGTGAGCCATGACTGACGTGCCAGTCGATGCCGTTGTCCGGAAACGGTTGCGACAACGAGCAGCCGGCCGCCGCCGCGACGGCGTGCAGATAGCCCACCTGCAGTGTCTCCATGCAGGCGGTGGTGGCGAGTGTCCCGCGGTGAATGCCCTCGCGTTCGGGCAGCAGCCCGCCCCGCTCGGGCTGCGCTATCGCCATGACCAACAGCCTTCCACGCAATGCCGATACCTGTGACGGGCCCGCTGAACTGCAAAGACCCGTACTCGTGTTGTGTCCTTCCGGCGTACGGCGCAAACAGCCCGGGTATCACCAAACAGGCAGAAGACGGTGCGTCAGCTGCCGTGGGTGAACGAGGGGTTGAGTTGGTATGACGTACTGGTACGAGGGCCCTCTGGCCGCTTTCGACACGGAGACGACGGGCGTCGACGTGGAGACCGACCGCATCGTGTCGGCCGCTCTCGTCGTCCAGGACGCGCCGGGTGTACGGCCGCGGGTGAGCCGATGGCTGGTGAACCCGGGCGTGCCGGTGCCCGCCGGGGCGACGGAAGTGCACGGACTGACGGACGAACATCTGCAGCGCAACGGCCGCTGGCCGTCGCCGGTGATGCTCGAGATAGCCGAGCTGCTCGCCGAACAGGCCGCCGCGGGACGCCCGTTGGTGGTGATGAACGCGCCGTTCGACCTGACGCTGCTCGACCGCGAGCTGCGCAGGCACCGCGCCTCGTCACTCACCGACTGGGTGGACGCGACGCCGCTGCGGGTGCTGGACCCCCGGGTCCTGGACAAGCACCTGGACCGCTACCGCAAGGGCCGGCGCACGCTCACCGACCTGTGCGCGCACTACGAGGTGACGCTCGCAGACGCGCACGACGCGGCGGCGGACGCCCTGGCCGCCCTGGAGGTCGTCCGGGCGCTGGGCCGGCGGTTCGCGGCCCGGCTGGAACGGCTGACCCCCGCCGATCTGCACGCCCTGCAGACCGCCTGGCACGCGGCTCAGGCGCGGGGGCTCCAGGCGTGGTTCGCGCGCAGCGGGACTCCGGAGACGGTGGACACATCGTGGCCGCTGCGTCCGGAGCTGCCGGCGGCGGCCTGAAGGCGGACCGGCATGAAGAAGGCCGGTCCGCGCATTGCGGACCGGCCTTTTCCCGGTGGGCGATACTGGGTTCGAACCAGTGACCTCTTCGGTGTGAACGAAGCGCTCTCCCACTGAGCTAATCGCCCGGGAACGGACTGAACAATACAGGTCCCCGCGCGCTTCCTTCAAACCGCTTCCAGGTGTGCCGCCAGGCCGCGCCGTCCGGACCGCATCATCAGCCGGTGGTTCAGCCGGAACACCGGCCGCCCGGGCACGGCCAGCCGCCGCAGCAGCGGCTTGTTGACCTGGACGACCTGGTCGTAGCGGGCGAGGGCGCCGGGGCCGTCGGCGGTGATCGTCCAGCGCGCCCAGCCGTCGAGGTCGCCCGTCATCGCGATCTCCAGCACCCCGGCCGCGGCATCGCGGCGCACGGCACGGGCGGTGAAGGTCAGGTCGTACGGGAGGAGCGAGCGGATGCGGATGACGCCGGTCGTGTCGTCGAGGCGGTTCACCTCGCGGACCTGACGCCACCAGCGCGGGTACTCCTCGGCCCGCTCCAGCACGTCGTACACGCGGGCGGGCGGCGCGGGCAGGGCCCACTGGCTGCGGAAGCGGTAACGGGTCCGGTCCATGGGCAGAGTGTGCCCGCGCGCGGGTCCGACCGACGACATCCGGCGACGGCATTTGAGTACGTTCTGAGTACGTGCGCTCATGTCGGCGCACGTGACGCGGACCACACTCCGAGGCATGACGCATTTTCCGTCCCCGGCCGAGGAGCTGCGGCTCCTCGACAGCGAGCTGAGGCAACTGGACGCCCGTCGGGCCCAGTTGCTGGCCCGCCGCTCCTGGCTGGTCGCCACGCTCCAGCAGACGGTACGGCCGGCCCCGCCGCAGTGGCCGAGCCGGCCGGCGCCCGCGGGACCGTCCGCTCGCCCCGAGGCCACCGCGCCGGGCGTGCAGAACGCGCTCCTGCTGCTCGGCGGCATCCTGCTCACCATCGCGGCGATGGTGTTCACCCTGGTCAGCTGGGGTCATCTGGGTATCGCCGGCCGGTCCCTGGTGCTGGGCGCGGTCACGGTGGCGGTGCTCGGCGCGCCGGTGGCGCTGCTGCGGCGGGGGCTGCGTTCGACCGCCGAGTCGGTCGCGGGCCTCGGCCTCGCGCTGACGGTGCTGGACGCCTACGCGCTGCGCGAGGTCGCGTTCACGGCGGCGGACGGCACGACGTACGCGGCGGCCGCCGCCACCGCGCTGGCGGCGCTGTGGGCGGCGTACGGCACGGCGCTCGCCGCGCTCCCGGGCTCGGCCACGGTGCGGCTCCCCCGCCCGGCCGCTCTGGCGGTCGCTCAACTCGTGTTGCCGCTCTGGGCGATCGCGGCCGGCGGCGGGGCGCACACGGTCACGGCCGCGGTGCTGCTGACGGCCGCGGCGGACGCGGTCGTGGCGCTGCGCGTGTCCGAACGGCCGCTGCGGCTCGTCGCCGTGGTCGGCGCGTTCGGCACGGGCGGCTGGGGCGTCCTGGCAGCCGGTCTGCTCTCCGTGGACGCGGCCGGTGCGGGCGCTGCCGCCCGGGCTGCGGCGCTGCTCTGCCTGGCGGCGGCGATCGCCCTGGGCGTGTCCTGGTTCGCCCCTCGGGCCGATCTCGCGACGGGTACGGCGGCGGCCGGCGCTCTGTGCGTGGTCGCAGGCCTGGGCGGCGTCCTGCGGGTGTCGCTGCCCGGCGACTGGACGGTACCGGCGTATCTGGCGTGCGGTATCGCGCTGTTGGCCGTGGTGCGGGGCCCGGAGGCGGTGCGCCGGGGCGTCGCCTGGGCCTCCGGCGTCGTACAGGCGGGCGCGGTGCTGTGGGCCGTACCGGCGGTCGGCGTCACGCTGCTGGGGCCGACGGCCTGGCTCGGGCACATCTGGTCCGGGGCCCCGGCCGACGCCCGGGTCGCGGCGACGGTCGACGCCTTCTGGCCGCCGCACGCCGTCACGGTGCCCCTGATGCTCGCCGCGGTCGCCGCGGTCCTGGCGACGGCGGTCCGCAGCGAGGAGTGGCGCCCGCAGGCCCTGGCCGCCGCGCCGACGTTGCTGTGGGCGGCGACGCTGGTCACTCCGGCGGCGCTGCAACTCCCGTACTGGGTAGGCCTGTCGGTGCAGGGACTCCTGACTCTGGTGCTCCTCGTGCCGAGGGCGCGGACGGCCACCTGGTCGGCCCTGGTCACCTCCCTCGGCCTCGCCCTGCTCTCCCTGACCACCGAGCCGACGACGCTCATCGTGCTCGCGGCGCTCACCGCGGCCTTCGCGGCGACCGCCTGGCGCGGACGCCTGGCGCCGGTGTCCGCGGCCGTCTCCCTCGGCTACGCCACGGCCCTGGCCTGCGCCGTGGGCGCCGCCGCCGGCTGGCGGCCGGAGCACATCGCGCTGCTGGTGCTGGTGGTCCCGGTGGTCGCGGCCCTGGTCGCGGCCCGGATCGGCGACCCCGCGACCACGGTCGCGGTGGAGGCGGCCGGAGCCTTCGCCGGCCTCGTCGCCATCGCTCTCGCGGTCCTCGACCTGCCGCTGCTCGCCCTGGTGCTGTCCCTGTGCGCGGTGATCGCGGCAGGCACCGCCGTACGCCCGGACCGCCGCTCGGTCGGTTACGCGTCCGTCGCGCTCTTCGTGCTGGCCGCGTGGGTGCGGCTGGCGGCGTGGCGGGTGGGGCTCCCGGAGGCGTACACCCTGCCGGTCACGGTTCCGGCGCTGTTCGTCGGGGCCCTGCGCCGGCGCCGCGACCCCGCGGCCTCCTCCTGGACGGCGTACGGTCCCGGGCTCACCGTCACGCTCCTGCCGAGCCTCGCCGCGGCCTGGGGAGACGTCGAGTGGACCCGCCCCCTGCTGCTGGGCGCGGGCGCGCTGCTGCTCACCCTGCTCGGCGCCCGGCACCGGCTGCAGGCCCCGCTCGTGCTGGGCGGCTCGGTGCTCGCCCTGGTCACGCTGCACGAACTCGCCCCGTATCTCGTCCAGGTGACCGACGCGCTCCCCCGCTGGGTGCCTCCCGCCCTCGCCGGACTGCTGCTGCTCGCACTGGGTGCGACGTACGAGCAGCGGCTGCGCGATGTCCGGCGGGTGCGGGAGGCCCTGGGGAAGCTGGACTAGCCCTCGGCTACGGCATCCTGTCGCCGAGGAGGGCCAGGTTCTCGATGGCGGCGAGGCCGTAGAGCGCGGTGTCGTTGGTGGACACCCAGGTGGCCTCGCTGCCCGCGACCAGGGCGGCGGGGCCGCTCACCGGCTCCGTCTTCCACGGCGAGGACTCCATGTAGCCGTCGGAGCTGTAGAACTTCGTCCACGCCCGCTTGGCGAGCACCTCGTCGCCGGTCTGGACGGCGGCGTAGGCGTCGAGGCGCGAGTGGCCCTGGAAGAGCAGCAGGGTGCCGAAGTTGCTGCCGTAGCGGGCCGCCTGTTCGGCCTTGGTGGCGTTGAAGTAGCGGCAGTAGTCGAAGTAGGCCTGGTCGAACTTCGGCATGTCGACCAGGTGGATCAGTTCGGCGCACAGTTCGTTGAGGCCGAACACGGCCGACAGGTGCGAGACGCCGACGACCGGGGCGGCGGCGACGGCGAACCTGCCGGTGTCGAGGTCGTACAGCCCGCTGCCCTGCACGAAGCCGTTGGGCTGGGCGGCGATGGTCTCCATGGTGGACAGGACACGCGCCTTGGCCTTCTCCCACTTGGGGCCCTTGCGCTCCCACTCGGTGAGCCACGCCGACACCAGGCCGCTCCAGTCGGTGCCGAAGCCGATCGACAGGGCGTGCCGGTCGGGCGTGTAGGGCTCGGTGCGGATCTTGCGCAGCGGGTCGAGGGCGAGGAACGTCTCGTCGGAGTCGACGTTGGCGTGCATGAGGTCGCCGACGCGTTCGTCCGCCGTGAGGAAGTAGTAGTAGCGGCGGTAGGTGGTGTTGGCGATGCGCTGCTGCTTGGCGCTGTCCGCGTAGTGCTGGACTCCGTGCCGGGTGCCCAGGCCGGCCCACTGGCCGATGTGGTAGACGTCGACCTCGCCGGTGTGCCGGGTCATCGCCTCGGCGAAGCGGAAGATGTCCGCGCGGCCGGAGCGCAGGTAGGCGAACCAGAGCCAGAGGTCCGGGGACAGCTCGGAGTTGTCCCAGGCGTAGCCGCCGATGTCGTACCGCCACTGGCGCCGGACGGTGTCGTAGGTGTGCATGATGTCGCCGTAGTCCCAGAAGCCGTACCAGCGGCGCTGCTCCACCTGGTCCTTGTAGTAGGTGAAGAGGAAGTCGAGGTGGTCCTCGATCTTCGCCTTGGCGGGGGTCGAGCGGTCCGGCTCGGAGTAGAGGCCCGGGCCGAAGACCTTCGCCTTGATGAGCTGCTTCGGCGGGGCGGCGAGCTGCGGCAGCACCCGGACGGCCTCGACCTGTTCGGCGAGCGTCTCGGGGGTGGGCGTCGACCCGTTGGCCCAGAACAGAAGCTCGGAGGTGCGGGCGATCCCGTAGGGGGTGCCGAAGCCGGGCTCGTAGTCCTCGTAGGTGATGTTGAGGCCTTCGAGCTGCTCGGGGAAGGTGTCCTGGCCCATGCCGTCGTGGTAGAAGCGCAGGTCCATGGGCTGCGCCTCGGGCGACCAGAGCCAGAGGGTGACCTCGGCGGCGTCGGTGTGCGCGTCCCGGATGTCGAGCTGCGCGGGGTGCTTCTCCCAGAAGTCCCTGAGGCCGAAGGAGAATCCGCCGCTCGCCCCGCCGACGTACCCGAAGCCGGAGGCCCGCTTGCCGCCGCCGGCGCCGACCCAGCCGTAGCCCTTCTTGGTGCGCTTGCGGAGCGTGAAGCCGTCCGCCGACAGCTGGGAGAGGGTGTAGTCGCCCCACTCGGGGATGTACTGGAGGCGGGTGGTGACCCGTTGGTCCCAGGTGGCGGGGTCGGGGAGCTTCTGGCCGGCGTACTGGGCGGCCTGGACGGCCGCGCCCGGGTCGCGGCGCAGACCGGTGATGCCCTTGACGGCCTCGCGCAGCAGTCCGGTGCCCTCGCCGCCGATGCGGATGTGCCGGTCGTAGGCCTCGTCGCGCATCGGGACGGTGAAGCGGACGCCGATGCCGCGGATGAAGTCGCCGCTCGCCCTGCCCGGCTCCTGCTTCCCGTCGAAGGTGACGGTGTGCACCATCCGGAAGGAGTCGGCGCCCGCGTAGAAGTAGAGGCGGATGGAGAACGGGAGCCAACTGCGGCTGCCCTTGCGGTGCTTGCCGTCGATGCGGACCACCGCGCGGACCGGGCCGGACTGCTCGACGGTGACGCCGTCGATGGCGCCCTCGAAGCGCTCGGTCCTGACCGTGCCCTGGTCCTCGTCCTCGATCTCGGGCTGGCGGATCAGGACCAGTCGGCCGTTCCTGGCGATCTCGGTGGCGCCGCGGGTGACGGACTTGATCAGCGTGGCGCCCGACTTGCCGATCTTCGCGGTGATGACGCCCGTCGACACGTCGATGGTGCCGCCGCTCTTGTCGACGGTGACCTTCTGGGTGGGAGCGGCCGGGGCGCCGGGGGCGAGGGTGAGCTTGCCGGTGCCCGAACTCACCGCGTGCGCGGTCCACTTGAGGGAACCGTCCGGCCAGTAGGCGAGGGGCCAGGACTGTACGGGGACGTCCTTGCCGGCGGCGTCCGTCAGCGCGAAGGTCTGGTCCTCCTGGTACGCGCCCATCGGCCAGGGCACGCCGAGCGTGGAGCCGGGGGCGGCGCCGAGGCCGCCGTCCTCCAGCCAGTCCAGGGTCACCGGATCCGCGTCGGCCGCGGCGGCTCCGGGCGCGGCCTCGGCGTCCTTGGCCCCTAGCGCCCAGCTGAACTGTGCGGCGGCGCCGGCGACGGCCGCCGCCCTGAGGAGGGACCTGCGGGGGATGGGAGACATGAGATGCGGCCTTCCTTTCCGTTCCGTGCGGGATGCAGAGCAGGGTGATCAGGAGCGATCAGAAGTAGTCAGGGGCATGACAGAGTGAGGCGCGGCGCCCGTCCCGGACGCCGGCCCTGGGACAGTACCGGTCAGCGGCTGAGGTACCGCTGCTCCACCGCCACGGCCGCGGCCACGACGGCCCCCAGGACGGGGACCGCCAGCGGCGCGACGAACCAGGCGGACAGGGCCACCACGGCCAGCCCGCCGACGACGAGGAAGGAACCGGCCGGGTCGAGCACCGTCCGGCGGCCCGCCTGCCGGAGCAGGTCCCGCCAGGCGGAGTCCGGCGTCCATACGGCCGCCGCCCGCAGCCCGGCGACGGCGAGCCCGATCAGCGCGAGCACGCCGACGGCACCCACCAGCGGCCCGCCAGGAAGCCCGGCGCGCACGGCCTGGACGTCGACCCAGACCGCGGCCGCCGCCAGCCACCCGGCGAGCCCGACGAGCCGGCCGCCGCGCACGGCCGCCCGGAAGTCGCGGACGAACTCCCGCCAACCGCCGCCCTGGTGGGCGGTGTGCCGACGCAGGTGGCGCGCCCCTGCCGCGAAGGCCGCCGGGTAGGTGACCACCCCGAGCGAGGCCACGGCGATCCACACGCCGGTGAGCAGACACTCGGCGAACACACCGAACCGCTCGGCGACGACGGACTCCCTGCGTGGGGTACGGGCCTTCACGCGCGCCTCGGACATGCCGGTCAGCCCTTCAGCCCGGACGTCGCCATGCCGTCGATCAGATAGCGCTGGAAGGCGAGGAAGAAGGCCAGCACCGGCAGGAGCGCGACCAGCGACATGGCGATCATGCCGCCGTAGTCGGCCACGCCCTCCTGGTCCACGAACATCTTCAGACCGAGGGAGACCGTGTACTTGTCGGGTTCGTTGAGGTAGATCAACGGCCCCATGAAGTCGTTCCAGGAGTTGATGAAGGTGAAGATCGCGCTGGTGATCAGGGCCGGACGACACAGCGGGAGGACGATCGACCAGTAGATGCGCAGGTGCCCGCAGCCGTCGAGCCGGGCCGCCTCGTCGAGTTCCTTGGGCAGGTTGCGCATGAACTGCATCATCAGGAAGACGAAGAACGCCTCCGTGGCCAGGTACTTCCCGAGCAGCAGCGGGGTGTACGAATTGATCATGCCCATGTTGCGGAACAGCACGTACTGCGGGATCAGCAGCACGTGGTACGGCAGCAGGAGCGTGCCGATCATCAGCGTGAAGAGCAGATTGCGGCCCGCGAACCTGATCCGCGCGAAGGCGTACGCCGTCAGCGAGCAGGAGAGCAGGATCCCGATCACGGAACCGACCGCGAGCGTGAGCGAGTTGAGGAAGAACGTGGAGATCGAGATGTCCGCGATGCCCTCGGACAGCCGGGTGTAGTTCGAGGTGATCGGGGAGCCCGGGAAGAGATCCAGGCTGCCGACGATGTCCTCGCTCTTCTTGAAGGAGCCGCCGATGACCCAGACCACCGGATAGAGGATCACGGCGAGGATCGCGAGGGAGCCGATGTGCCAGGCGAGCGATCCGGGCAGCCGGCGCCGGAACGCGCCGCCCTTCGTGGACCTCGTGGACTTCGTGGACGGGGCCGGGGCGATCTCGGTGGCCTGTGCGCTCATCAGGCGCCCTCCTCGTAGTGCACCCAGCGCTTCTGGGACCAGAACAGCACCGCCGTCACCAGGGCGACCGCGATGAGCAGCATCCAGGCCATGGCGGACGCCAGACCCATCCGGCTGTTCTCGAAGCCCTGGACATAGAGGTAGCAGGTATAGACCATCGAGCCGTCCGCCGGCCCGCAGGCGTTGCCGCCCGCGCCGCCGCCGACGATGTACGCCGAGCTGAAGATCTGGAAGGAGTGGATCGTCTCCAGCAGGACGTTGAAGAAGAGGACGGGGGAAATCGTCGGCAGCGTGATGTTCCAGAACCGCCGCAGCTTGCCGGCCCCGTCGACCTCGGCCGCCTCGTACAGCTCCCGGGGGACCTGCTTGAGGCCGGCCAGGAAGATGACCATGGGCGCGCCGAACTGCCAGACGGTGAGCGCCACAAGGCTGTAGATGATCATCTCCGGGTCGCCGGTCCAGCCGCCGACGTCGATCCCGAAGAGCTTCTGCGTACGATCGACGATCGCGTCGTCCGAGAAGATCGCCTTCCAGACGATGGCGACCGAGACACTCGCCCCGATCAGCGACGGCGCGTAGAAGGCGGCCCGGTAGAAGGCCTGCCCGCGCCGCTTCTGGGCCAGCAGCAGCGCCACGCCGAGGGCCGCGAGCAGCTTGAGCGGCGTCCCGACGACGACGTACCACATGGTCACCTGCACCGAGTGACGCCAGCGCGGATCGTCGAACATCTCGGAGAAGTTGTCGAGACCGATCCACTTGGGCGCGTCGAACAGGTTGTAGTCCGTGAACGCGAAGTAGAGCGAGGCGATCATCGGGCCCGCGGTGAGCAGCAGGAAACCGGCGATCCAGGGAGACATGAAGAGATAGCCGGCCAGGTTCTCCCGACGGCCCCGCCGTTTGAGTTCGGCGGGGCGCGGGGAGTTCACCGGACCGTGCCGCGGCTCGGAGTCCTTGGCCAGGCCCTCCATCGCAGGGGCGTGTGTCACGGCGGTTCCCATCAGCCGGCGAGAGCCGTCTTCGACTCGGTGAAGAACTGCTTGACGGCCTCGTCCACCGAGCGCGTGCCCAGGGCGAGCTCCTCGGCGATCCGCAGGAAGGCCGACTCACAGATGTCCGCACCGTTCGGGTGCGGGGTGATGGGCTCCAGGACGCCCGAGGCGACGAGGGACTCCTCGTACGCGGCGATCGACTTGTTGACCTCGTCGGTCGGCTTGAACGCGTCGAACTGGGCCTGTGTCGCGGGCACCCCACGGTCATAGCCCATGATCTTGGCGACCTCGGGCTCGTGCACCATGAAGTCGATGAACTGGGCGACCTCCTTGGGGTGCTGCGTCCGCTTGGAGGCGCTGAGCATGAGGGAGCCGAGGTACTGGCCGGTCTTCTTGCCGTCCGTGGTCGGGATGGGAGCGAGTCCGTACTCGCTCTTGCCCTCGGAGGTGTAGCGGACGGTGAAGTTGTCCCAGGTGAACTCACCGGCGGCGAGTTCCGCGGAGACGGCCGACTTGGGCTTGACCTGGGCGACCTTCTTGGCGTCGGCGTAGATGCCGTCCTGGACGCCCTGCTTGGCCTTCGTCCACCAGTCCGTCAGATCGGCCTCGGCGAAACCGAGTCCGTCCCCCTTGAAGAACGCCTTGCCGTTCTGGCGCAGGTAGAGGTCGTAGAGGTACATGACGCCGTACATGCCGCTGTCGCCGGCGCGCCCGGTCTTGTCACGGATCTTCGCCATCGCCGCGTGGAAGTCGTCCCAGGTCCAGCCCTGCTCCGGCTTGACGCCCGCCTTGGTGTAGACAGGCTTGTCGATCACCAGGGCCATCGAATTGGAACCGACCGGGACTCCGAGGAGTTTGCCGTCCACCTCGCCGAACTTCGCGAGGCCGGCCCGGAAGCCGTCCGTGGAGAGGTTGCCCGCCTCGACCTGCTCGCTGAGATCCAGCAGCACGTTCTTCGCTTCGTATTTCCGCAGGAATCCAATGGCATTCTGGAACACGTCCGGCGGATTGCCGCCGGAAGCCTGGGTGTTGAACTTCTTCCAGAAGTCGCCGTAGGGCTGAAAGTCCGTTTTCACCTTGATCTTCGGATACTTCTTCTCGAAGAGCGCGATGGTCTTGTTGATGCGCTCCGCGCGGTCCTCGGAACCCCACCACGCGTAACGGATCGTCACCGTTCCGTCCGACGAGGTACCGCTGTCGCCCCCGCATCCGGTGGTCGCCGCCAAGCCCAGCGTGACCGCCGTGGCCCCCGCGGCCTTCAGAACCGTACGCCTCTCAACATTCCTGCTGGTTCCCACAGTCGGGCCCTCCCCGCAGCGTCGTTGCCGCTTGCATGAATCGTTTCAAGAAAGCGCTTGCTGGCACAAG
Organism: Streptomyces sp. NPDC002623; assembly: GCF_053592635.1. Classification (NCBI taxonomy): domain Bacteria; kingdom Bacillati; phylum Actinomycetota; class Actinomycetes; order Kitasatosporales; family Streptomycetaceae; genus Streptomyces; species Streptomyces sp. NPDC002623. Next base: position 16,086 of record NZ_JBSFWB010000009.1, read on the forward strand.
GTACGAGGGGCTTGAGAGAGCGTCAATGATTCGGACAGGAATTTCTTGTGAGGCAACAGTGCGGCGACGGGGGTGCGCGGCGGGATCGTGGAGCTTGCGATGCCGCGAACTCCCTGGTGAGAGGCGTGCGTTCGGATCATCGAACGGAGGATCAGGCTGCGAGCGGCCGAGCGGGACGACTGAAATCCGCCCGCACGGACGGGGGATGCGGGGCGGGCGGGACGAATGACAGGGGGAGGGAGGGGAGTTGACGTTGTGACGGCACGGTATGGCCGGATGTGGCGGCGCAGGGGTACGGGCGCGGGTGATAGGGGGACGGGGCAGGGACGGCTGCGGACGGTCACCGGGGGCTCGGCGATCTTGACGATCATGGCAATGCCGGGGGTGATGACGGGGGCGATGACGGGGCGATGACGGCCGGGTGCGCGGATTGGGGCAGGTGCCTTGAGCTGCTTCGAGGTGCCTTGAGATGCCTTGAGATGCCTGGAAGCGCGCCTTGAGGTGCTTCAGGAATCTGGGCTGGAGCTTGCGCCGTGGCGCACGAAGCCGGGGTGGCGGCGGTCGTGAGGCGCTGCGCTCGCAGCTCGCGACCGCCGCATGAATCGAAGGCTGAGACTGCGGTATGCCGGGCGAATCGGAGCTTGGCCCATGATGTGCCGTGCGAATCGGAGACTTGGCTCCTGAGTGGCGCACGCGGCCGAGGCTGAGCTCGTCGGGTGGCGCAGGCATCGGGGGCCAGCTCGTCGCGGGCTGCAGGCATCGGAAGCTGAGTTCGTCGCAGGCCGCAGGCATCGGAAGCTGAGCTCGTCGCAGGCCGCAGGCATCGGAAGCTGAGCTCGTCGCAGGCCGCAGGCATCGGAAGCTGAGC